>CAYXSD010000141.1:0-3081 GCA_964466335.1 uncultured Spirochaetales bacterium | reverse complement strand
AATAATCGATAATTCAATATCATACACATTCACACGGTATACAGCTTGTATAAAGTATTCCCTTGACAAGAAGTCGCAACATATCGGAATTGCTGCTTCCCCAAGCTCTCGTTTTACGTTACACTTGGTGTGAATCAAACAATGAGCAGTTCCATTATAATAGATGCAGTACATTTTGCCGCGCAGAAACACACCGGCCAACAGAGAAAGGGGGCCAAGGGGGAACCCTATATCAATCATCCTGTCCATGTGGCACAGGTCCTTCACAACGTTGGAAGTGTATCCGATACCGATATTCTAGTCGCCGCTGTCCTACACGATACCCTTGAAGATACGGATACCACCGAAGAGGATCTGAAAAAAAACTTCGGAGAAAGGGTCCTCGGCCTTGTAAAAGAAGTCACCGACGATAAAAGTCTCCCGAAACAGAAACGGAAACAACTCCAAATAGAACACGCTCCCCACCTATCTAAAGGGGCCACATATATAAAGATAGCCGATAAAATATCGAACATAGCTGATATTACCACTTCCCCCCCGAGGGATTGGGACATGAAGAGAAAGCAAGACTACCTCAATTGGGCGGAATCGGTTGTGGCCAACTGTAAAAAGGTAAACCGCCCTCTCCTCGACCATTTTTATTCGATCTTAGAAAACGCTAAAACTGTCCTTCTTGCCAAATCCTCTGTCTTATAGCACAATAGGAACTATACTGAGGCTCCAATAGCGAGGCCCTAATAAAAGGAGGCAGGGATGGCCTTATCCACAGGAAACCTGAAGCTAAAGATCTTTTTACTCAATCTTATTATTCCCTTGGGAGTCGGGGCATTCAGACAGATTATAATAACTGTTTTTAATCCGTCCCTTGCAGTTTCTTTCACAGAGAGGGTGCTAAAAGCCTTTCAACTTCCCGTTTTCGGGGCAATCCTTATCTTCTCCTTCATCCTCTTCGGGTTGATTCTGAACAGTCTCTCTCCCCTTTTCCGCTACCTAAAAAGAGGAGAACAATACGACCGGGCGAGAAAGGCGGCCCTATCCATTCCCTGGTATCTCTTAGGACTCCACATGGGCCTCTGGTTCATCGGCACTACCGCGGTGTATGCCTTCGTCTATAATTGGCAGGCCCCGGGCGGTGTTTCCTATGCTTGGTCTGTGGTTTTAGCTGTTGGTTCCGGACTTATAACAGGACTTTACACCGCCCTCGCAATGAACACCATTCTACTCCCCGCAAAACGAGAATTGAAAATGACAGATATAAAGCAGGGTGAAAGAGACCGCTTTATTACCATGAAAAGTTCCCTCATCCTGTTAAGCGGAATGGGGGCGGCGAGTCTCTTTCTTATATACGCCGCTGTTTTTTACATAGAGGCGGAAGTAATTCCTGACCTCCTTGGAAATCCTATACCAGCTCTGGGCGTCCTTGCTTTCATCTTCATTCTCGTGTATTGGCGAATGTCGGCCCTCTCTCAGAAGGAGTACCGTTTTCAAGTTTCTCTCCTTCAAACAAAAATCCAGTCATTGGCCGAATCCGGAGGAGACCTCACCCAGAGAATTCATTTAGTCAACTTCGACGAAGTGGGGGAGATAACGTATCTTTTTAACAGTTTCATTGCCAGTTTGGGAGAAATTGTATCCCATGTGAAACACTCCGCAGAAGATCTTGCCAGCGCGGGGAAATCCCTCTCCACCCATATGGAGGACACCATATCCTCGGTGGAAGGAATTACAAATACCCTTAAGAACATGGGAAACCAGGTAGTAGATCAGGTGGGAAAAATCTCTGAATCCTCCGCGGCGGTAGAGGAGATCACCCAAAATATCGATTCACTAGACAGCATGATAACCAGCCAGTCCGCCGCGGTGACTCAGTCCTCTTCCGCGGTGGAAGAAATGATTGCCAATATACGTTCAGTTACGAGAAACATAGAGGAGCTGGGAGATTTCATCGATCAGCTTGTGGGCGCCGCGAACCAGGGGCGGGATAAATTGACCTATGTGAGTAACGAAATAAACGCCGTGGCTGAACAGTCGCAAAGCTTGGAGGAGGCGAACAAACTCATTGCCAATATAGCTGCCCGGACCAACCTCTTGGCCATGAACGCCGCTATCGAGGCAGCCCATGCCGGATCAGCGGGCAAGGGATTTGCTGTGGTAGCGGACGAGATCCGAAATCTGGCGGAAAACTCCTCCTCGCAGTCTAAGGTAATCAATCAGGAACTTAAATCCACCAGGGAGGTCATTTCCCGTGTTGTTAGTGCTTCAGAGGAGGCGGAAGCGGCCTTCTCCACCGTGCAGCAGCGGATCGATCGGGTAAACAAGCTCCAGGATGAAATAGGCGCTGCCATGCAGGAACAATCCCAGGGGAGCGAGGAGGTGCTAAAGGCGCTTTCTAAAATCAACGACATTACCGGAGAGGTGAAAAGCGGAGCGGACGAAATGAAGGAGGGAGGAAAAGCCACCCTCGAAGACCTTACCTCCTTTATGGAACTGAACGACAAGGTAAAGAAATGCGTTCAGGATATCTCCAGCGGCGCGGAGGAGATTAAGACAATCGTTGAGCGGGTCAGTGAGGTGGTGCAGCAGAACAAAGCTGAAATTGACCTCCTTCGCGGAAGAACGGACTACTTCACCATATGATGGCATAGGAGATGGTAATGCTTTCAGAACTGAAAGAGACAAGACAGATAGAGGAGGAGGGTTTCCGGCGATGGTTTAGGGACCAGGATTTCGACCTCATTCTCTGGTACGAATCGCCGGAGGCAAAAGAACCCGAAGGGTTTCAACTATGCTATGATAAGCAGGGAGAGGAACGGTGCCTTACCTGGAGGAAGAGTCAGGGATACCAGCATCACGCTGTAGACGACGGTGAGGCCCCCTACTCAAATAAAATGACACCCATTTTGGTACAGGACGGAATATTCGACACAAAACGGGTAAAGGCGGATTTCCTCTCCTCTGCCGCCGAAGTGGACCCGAGCATCGTGGATTTTGTCACGGAAAAGTTGGATAGTTACGTCTAAGACCTAAATTTGAAGAAACCTCGTTTTTTTCTTTTTCCCCTGCTTCCTCCCCTCGGCCGGC
>CAYXSD010000140.1:0-6566 GCA_964466335.1 uncultured Spirochaetales bacterium | reverse complement strand
AGGCTTTAGGCGGATGGACGAGCGTTTCGAAGCGATGCAGAAGCAAATGGATCAGCGGTTTACCGCGGTGGACAAGCGGTTCAGTCAGATGTTCTGGTTTATTACCGCTACTTTAGTGGTCCTGGGAACCCTTATTACGGTGTTTCAGTTTTTGGGATAGAGGCCCGGTCGTGGAGAAACATTTTTCGGGAAAGGGCGGCCATTTTGGCCTGTTCATTACGGGAAAACTTTTTATGCCGTTTGCCTAGTTCCCTGAAAACACTAGTACTCTCCAATATTTCATCCAGCGTGTCGTTTCCTATCTCGCCTAGATGGTTAAAGAGATATATCCATCGGGCAAGTTCGGAATCGGTCCGGGCGTTCATTTTGGACGTTTCAATAAAATGGATGATCTGGTCCAGGGTAAGGACATATTCAGGATCGGTCTTTTCTCTTAAAAGAAAACAGCTGTGCCAGGGTATTTCCTTGGGGAAACAGAGGAAGGGAAAGATGTTTATGGTAACTACACTTTTCAGTGCACGGCACCCCTCCCCAGCTTTTATCTGCCCGGCATATTTTAGGGCCCAGTAGTAAAGGCTTCGCTCGGGATAGTCGGCCTCGTACCGGATCCGCACCTGAATGATGTACTCCCCTCCTTCTTTATCCTTCGCGAGGACATCGATGACCGATGGATCGCTGCCGAAAAAATTTTCTTCGTCGAAGGGGTTCTGAATAATCACATCTTCGACTTCGGGAAACCCGGAAGCCCTCTCCACGGCATTAATAAAGTCAGTCAAAAGAGGGGTACTCTCCCTTGCACCGAGAAGATACTTAAAAACGATATCTAATAAAACTGATTGCCCTGACATATTTTGCTTTTCGCCTCCTTTTTATATTGTCTTTACTATTTGAGTGTTCCATGCTGTAACTCTCCGTTATATATACACACGTTTTTTCATTCAATTGCTTCAGCTGACACGAAAAAAAAGAAAAAAATGGGAAAATATACGGGACATAAAAGAAAAACCACGGATGAGGTTCCTCTGTAGCCCTGAAAACCTCGGGCCAGTTTTAAAAATAGATTATTTACCCGGCGCTGTTTTTCCGCTACAGTAGCTCCATGGAAAAGTCTTCACCTGAAAAAGCTTCCGGGAAAAGTACGGTAAAACCGGCGGCCGGTGTCCTTCTTTACACGGCGTTGGCCTTCGGAATCTCCTGGGCCCTCTGGGTTCCCCGGATGCTCAACGCCGAATTGCCGGCGGCGGGTTCTCTGGGCATCCTCGGCTCCTTCGGTCCGTCTCTGGCAGCGAGCATATCAGTGCTGTTTTTGCAGGGACCCGGGAAGGTGGGCGCGTTACTCAAAAAACTGGTACATTTCCGGTTTCCCTTTTGGCTCTACCTTTTTATCCTTGGCCTCGGGCCCGTCATCGGTGCCGTAGTGTACGCAATTTCCACGGGACTATTAGGCTACACCTTCGATTCCATGTTTTTGAAAGAGCCGGCGATAATTCCGCTGGGTTTTTTCTACATCCTCGCCTTAGGCGGTCCCTTAGGAGAGGAGCTTGGGTGGCGCGGATATCTCCAGGAGAAAGGAGAGGACCTTGCGGCGCCTTTCTACGCGGCTTTGGGAATCGGGGCGGTTTGGGCTCTATGGCACCTGCCTCTCTTCTTTACCCCCGGGACAGTGCAGTCGGCAATACCCTTCTGGCAGTTTCTCCTCCAGAGTGTTGTTCTGGCTGTCCTCTACACCTGGGTCAACTGGAAAAGCGGAGGGAGTGTGTTCGCCGCAATCCTCTTCCATACCTCCCTGAACTTCGCTATGGGGCTTTTCCCCCTTTTCCAGCACTTTGTTCCGGTTATGCTGGGGTTCTTAGGCCTTGCCGTTGCCGCCGCGATACTTGTTGTTACCCACAGGGGGTTCTTTTTTCATCGGCGCGGCTAACTTTTACAACAGCTGTATCCCTTGGAACCGAGGACCCTCATGCTTGCCAATCGCCTGCCTTGGCACCACAACGATCCGGCGGACCGTTTTATCATTGCCTCCGCAAAGGAAACGAAAACTATCCTTATAACGACGGATGAAAAGTTCAGGGAGTACGAAGTGGATGTTGTACGGTAGGCATTGGTTGTACGGTAGGTATTGCTTTTATACTACCAGAGTGGTATGCTTTTATTATGAAGATTAAAACAAGCGTTACCCTTTCCGCGGAAATTTTAAAAACCATAGAAGCCATTACTAGCAAAGGACAGAGATCAGAGTTCATTGAAATGGCACTTTGGAAATATTTGGATTTAGTAGAACGGGAAGAACGGAATTACAATGACAAAGAAATTTACGAAACATATGCTGAACGTTTGAATGAAGAGGCTGAAGATAGTATAACATTCCAGGATGATGTGTGAAACGCGGGGACCTGTATCGTGTCTACAAAGGAACAAAAACCGACCCTAAAAAACAGAGGGTTTTTCTCGTTGTAAGCCGTCAAATCGTTATCGACTCTCGTTTTTCAACAGTAATCTGCGCCCCGGTCTATACCAGATATCACGGGCTTTCCACACAAGTCCCGGTTGGACCCGCGGACGGACTTAAACATGATTCCGCCATTCATTGCGACGAATTAGTAAGTTTGCCTAAATCTAAGCTAACCGATTACGTCGGCCATGTAAGTCAGGAAAAGATACCGCGGCTAAGAGAGGCCTTGATGATAGCCATGGACCTGGAGAGGTAAGGAGGATTCTGTTCCTTACCCCTCGGAAATGAGCCATCTGCCGATATTACGTGTTTTTTTATCAAACTCAACACCGATTTTCAGCAAGCGTCGGCTATTACCTTCCGGGGTATAAGGCAAAAGGTACTCTTTTTTATCGATTTGGGCCAAGGCCTCTTCAGCAGTCCCGTTCAGCTTGAACTCGAAAAGGTATATCCTGTCTGAAGTTTTCACCACCGCGTCACTCCGTCCCTTCGCTGACTTTACTTCGCTGTGGATATACTGGCCTAAGAGTTTGAATACCAGATAGAACACGACGTGGTAATGTCTTTCAGTCTGATCGTTCAAATCGTAGGGAATAGATTCGAAAAAGCAACGAAGCCTTTCCATAAAATGGTCAATTTTACCGGTTTCAAGTTCCTTACTGAACATACCAATATGAAAGCTCCCTTTTTCCCGATTTTGCCCGGTATATTCAGGAAGAATAAAAGTGAGAAATCCGTTTTTCACCTCACTATTAGGATACCCTAGTTTGTAAAATCTTAGAGACGGATCATATTTCTTAATGGTAAGATATCCGCTCTGGTAGATTACCGGGACAGGCCGGTCCGGGTCGGCCCGGTAGTCGGCAAATGCATTGGCGGGAAGCTCGATGCCGTCAATTTCACGGAGATCCGTATCGGTTTTTTTCAGGAGCTCTACCAGGAAGGTAGGCGTTCCCGTTTGGAACCAGAAGTCTTGAAATTCCAAGCTCCGAAACAGATTAAGTGTACTGAAAGGATTGTACACAGGAGGTCCCTCGGGGTGAAACCGATAGCCGTTGTACCACTGGCGGACCTGTTCAATACAGCTGTCGTATTCGATCTCCTGTTTTGCTGCTAACGCCTTTATTTCGGGTTTGAACCCCTTCAAAAGTTCCTCTTCGGTTATTCCACAGAGGGCTGAATATTCTCTATCCAATGAAAGATCGATAAGCTGGTTCAGATCACTGAATACACTCACCTGGCCGAACTTTGTTACTCCGGTAATAAAAGCAAACTTCAGATGGGCATCGGAGCTCTTCAATACCCCGAAGAAGGGCTTCAAAAGCTCCTTATACTCCTCATGCAGGACCGGTTTATCTATGGTGGACAACAAGGGTTTGTCATATTCATCAATAATAACGCAGACCCGTTTTCCCGTTTGTTTGTGCGCCCGTTCTATAACTCCAAAAAATCGGCCGGGAAGGGTTGTGTCTATGGGCGTCCCGAATTCAGATTCCCACCTCAACAGATGGGAATCCAGAATTTTTTCAAGCCCATCCGGGGAATTATAGACCCCGGCGTTCAGGTCCAACCGAAGTACCGGGTATTCGCTCCATTCTTTCTCCAATTTTTCCAAGGCCAATCCGGTAAAAAGCCCGCGTTTTCCTTCCAAATACGCTCCGAGTGTCGAGCAGGTAAGGGATTTTCCAAACCGTCTGGGTCTGGAAAGGAAGTAGACCTTTCCCTCCTGCACCAGATTATAGATATACTCTGTTTTATCGATGTAGAGATACCCCTCTTCGCGGATTGAGACAAAATCCTGAATTCCAATGGGGAACTTCCTGGTGTTCATTTCATTAATAGTGTAATTTCTTTTATACTATACGGCAAGGATTAGCCTGTTTTTTAGAGGCTCTTTCAAAATGCTATTTTTTCAGAGCCTCAATATTAGGTCGATTTTTCTAATTCATTATGCAATAATGAATTAGAAAAATCTAAAGGTAGGGCCACTTTCAAAATTGGTTAATTTTGAAAGTGGCTGTTTAGAATAAGGAAAAACCATCTGTGCCAGGGTATTTTCTTGGGGAAACAGAGGAAGGGAAAGATGTTTCTGTTAACTACACTTTTCAATGCACGGCACTCCTCTCCATCTTATATCTATCCGGCATATTTTTGGGTATAGTAGTAGAGGCTTTGCTCGGGATAGCCGGCCTCGTACTGGATCCGCACCTGAATGATATATTCTCCTCCTTCTTATTCTGTTTCTTGCTATTTGAGTTTTTCACGCTGTAACCCTCCGTAATATATACACTCGTTTTTTCACTCAATTACTTCAGCTGACGCGAAAAAAGGAAAAAATGTGAAAAATACGGGACATAAAAGAAAACCACGGATGGTGTCGGGTCGATGGAGGTTGAATAATTTACCCACGACTGATTGATTTGACTCACCGCTACATTGTGTATAAAATCATAACTGGAGGAAATTGATGAAAGCCCTTCCTATAGGGATTACCACCCTTCAGAAGATACGTGATAAAAACATGGCCTATGTGGATAAAACGGGGATTATTAAATACATGGCCGGCCTCGGCGGCTATTATTTCCTCTCCCGGCCCCGACGCTTCGGCAAAAGCCTTTTAATAGACACCTTCAAAGAACTTTTTGAAGGGAACGAACCCTTATTTCGGGACCTTGCCCTTTACGACGAGTGGGATTGGTCGAAAAAGTACCCCGTAGTGAAAATTGATTTTACAGGCGGGACCCTACGCAACAGACAGGATATGGAGAATAAACTCTTTCCCGTATTTGATCGTATAGCAAAAGAACAAAGTATTAGCCTATCCGCCCGAGGTCTGCCGAATCGTCTTCAGGAGCTGATATACGAACTTAATAAAAAAATCGATCTTCCTGTAGTGGTCTTGGTAGATGAGTATGACAAGCCCCTTTTGGATAACATCGAAAACCCGGAAAAAGCCCTGGAAATGCGGGAATTACTAAAAGATTTCTACTCTCCCCTAAAAGAGATGGACAGCATAATCCAGTTTGTCTTTCTTACCGGAGTTTCCAAGTTTAGCAAGGTAAGCATATTCAGTGGTATAAACAACCTAAAAGACCTTACCCTGGATGCTAATTATGCCACCATCTGCGGATACACCCAACATGACCTGGAAACCACATTCGCTAAACACCTATCGGGGGTCAACTGGGAACAGCTCAAGCTTTGGTACAATGGATACAATTTCCTGGGAGAGGCAGTATACAACCCTTTCGATATACTTCTTTTTATCAGTGAAAACCAAACGTATAGAAATTTCTGGTTTGAAACAGGAACACCTAGTTTTCTGGTTAAGCTTATGCAAAAGAACCGTACCTTTCTGCCTGATCTGGAAAACATTGTTCTCAGTGACGAGCAGATGGGCTCTTTTGAAGTTGACAGGATCCCCCCGGCTGTGCTGCTTTTCCAAAGCGGATATCTGACGATTGAAAAAACCTTTCAAAAAATGGGTATCTTGAATTACCAGCTCAAGGTTCCAAATCAAGAAGTAAAAATAGCCCTGAGCAATGCCTTGTTCACAGGATACACGGATATTTGGGATCAGCGAATTAAATATCAAAGCAATACCTATGACCAGCTTTTGGCGGCAGACCTGCCGGGTATAGAAACCTCCCTCTGCGCTATGTTTGCCGGCATACCCTGGCGAAATTTTACCAACAATGATCTGGCTAATTACGAAGGTTATTATGCTTCGGTTTTATACGCCTTTTTTTCTTCTATTACCTGCAACGTTATCCCGGAAGATATCACTAACCACGGCCAGGCAGACATGACTGTGAGGCTGGAAAACCATATCTATGTTATGGAAATCAAGGTAGTTTCCGGGGACCTGCCGGAAAACACTCCGAACAAAGCCTTAGAACAAATCCGAAAAAGAAACTACGCGAAAAAGTACCATGGAGAACCAGGGACTCGGATATTTGAACTTGGTCTGGTGTTCAGTCAGGAGAAACGAAACATAGTACAATTTAACGGGGAGGAGCGAAAAGGGTGAGCTCCATTATAGATTGTCAATCGGCAAAGCACTCTTCACTTCTTCTTCGAAGGTAATCGCCTTTGGAGGACAAGAAATTATACA
>CAYXSD010000139.1:0-6600 GCA_964466335.1 uncultured Spirochaetales bacterium | reverse complement strand
TGTTCGGTTGTCGGCGGTATCCGCTTATCCAGCCGCCGCCGTGGGCGAAGAGCACTGTCCCCTTGGGGCTCTCTGCTTTTGGATAGTATATATCCAGGAGTATTCCCGGTAAATATTCCTCGGTCCTTATTTTTTTCCAGGGTGTTTCCTCTAGGTCGAAAGGCAGCCGTCCGAAGAGGGAATGTCGTATTACCCCTATGTTAAGGAGAAGCACAATAAGGAGGGAAAGACCGAAGGAAAAAAAGGAGATAATTACCGTTGCGGCTACTGTGATATACTTAAAAATAAGAACACATTGTTTTTTTGGTGCTTCCATTATCGTCCCAGTTGTATACTACGACTTCCTAGGGAAACAGACAAGGAAAAAACAAACAAGGAAAGACGAGGAAAGGGGAGGTTGTTCTTGTTTGTTCTATGTGTGCTCCTTTTTCTCCTTTGTTTCTTCTATTTTTAGCTGGAGGGGATCAATTTTCTCTCCCCAGTATACCGTGGTATGGGGGAAGGGTATTTCGATTCCTCTAATATCGAAGGCCTTCTTAAGGCGTTTTCTGAACTCCCTGCCCACGGTCCACTGCTGGATCGGTTCGGTTTTTATTCGCGCCTTAATAACCACAGCGCTGTCCGCGAAATTATCAACACCGAAGATTTCCAGGGGTTCAAGGATCTTTTCTTTATACTCCTCATCAGCGTTAAGTTCATCCCCGACGTTTCTCATAATTTCCATAACCTGTTCTACATCTTCTTTGTAGGCCACCCCAATGTCGAAGACCATGGCGGACCAATCCTTGGTCATGTTGCTTATGCTGTTTATTTTGCCGTTCTGAAAAATATGGACCACTCCGGAGAAGTCCCTGAGGCTCGTTGTCCTAAGCTCAATATTTTCCACCAGTCCGCCGGTACCGTTAATGATTGCAACATCCCCGACCCTGATCTGGTTTTCCAAAAGGATAAAGAACCCGGATATGTAATCCCGCACTAACTCCTGGGAACCGAATCCAACGGCCAACCCCACGATACCGGCACCAGCTAAGATTGGTCCGATGTTCACCCCGAATTTCTCCAGGATGATCATGACGGCTACGACCCATATAATGATTTTACCTGTACTGTGTACAATATTTAAAAGGGTCTCTACACGCTTTTCGGATTCCAGTGTTTTTACCCCTTTCTTCTTAGTGATCCTCCTAAGGATTATCTTCTTAAGGCGGGTCATAATAAAGCGGAAGATATTTAGTAGAATTATGGTAATAACAATGACGACAATAACTACAGGCAGTTCGGAGATTGCCCACTGGTAGAGTTTTTCTATGAGAGTGTTGATAAAATCGAAGGACATGGTTGTCTCCTTTTTTTGTTATGAGAGGTATTCTACTATTATTTCCCCACTTTTACAAAGGCGGTCACCGCCTTGTCCAGGTCCTCCCTGGAATGGGCGGCGGAGAGCTGGACCCTAATGCGGGCTTTGCCCTTGGGCACCACGGGGTAGGTAAATCCGATGACGTAAATACCTTCTTGTAAAAGCTTGTTCGCCATTTCTACCGCCAGGGGTTCTTTGTAAAGCATCACCGGGACTATGGCCGTATCTCCGGGGACGATATCGAAACCGGCTGTAACCATCTTCTCCCGGAAATACGCGGCGTTCTCCTTCAGGGTACGGATCTTTTCCGCGGAGCTGTTTAGGATTCGCAGAGCCTCCCGGGTGGCGCCGACCACGGCCGGGGGGAGGGTGTTGGAGAAGAGGTAGGGTCTCGACTTTTGTCTCAGCAGTTCGATAATTTCCCCCCGGCCGGCGGTACAGCCGCCGGAGGCCCCGCCTAGGGCCTTGCCGAAGGTGGTGGTGATAATATCGATCTTGCCCGTAACCCCGTGGTACTCCGGGGTCCCCCTTCCGGTCTTTCCGATGTAGCCGGTGGCGTGGGAGTCATCCACCATTACCAGGGCGTCGTACTTTTCCGCCAGCTCGACGATACCCGGCAGGTCGGCTATGTCGCCGTCCATGGAGAATACTCCGTCGGTACAGATGAGACGGTAGCGTTTATCCCGGGCTTCTTTTAGGCAGCGTTCCAGATCATCCATGTCCGAGTGTTTGTATCGATATCTTTCCGCTTTGCAGAGCCTCACCCCGTCGATTATGGATGCATGGTTTAACTCGTCGGAGATAATGGCGTCCTCCTTCCCAAGGAGGGGTTCGAAAAGACCGCCGTTGGCATCGAAACAGGCGGCGTAGAGGATGGCATCCTCGGTCCCCAGAAAATCGGCGGTCTCCCGCTCCAGGTCCTTGTGGATTTCCTGGGTCCCGCAGATAAACCTTACCGAGGAGAGGCCGTATCCCCAACTGTCCATGGTGCTTTTAGCCGCGTCGATAATCGACGGGTCCTTGCAGAGGCCTAAGTAGTTGTTGGCGCAGAAGTTTAAGACCCTTGTTCCGTCCCGGAGGGTAATCTCCGCCCCCTGGGCCGAGGAGAGGATGCGCTCCTCCTTGTAAAGGCCCTGGTCCCTTAATTCATTAAATGTCTTTTGCAAATCTTCTATCATCTTGCGTGACATGGCACTCCCCCTTTCAGTGTATTGGCGTATGTTCGCTCTTCTCTGAGTGTTTTTCTCTTTCCTTTTTCCGATTGCTCAATACGGTGAGCATGTCCCGAGTCATGGCATCCAGGTCGTACTTAGGCTGCCATCCCCATTCCACCCGGGCGGCGTAATCCTCCATATTGTTCGGCCAGGAGTTGGCAATTGCCTGCCGTACCGGATCCACGGCGTAGGTAATTTCAAACTCCGGAATGTAGCGCCGGATATAGGCAGCCTGGTCTTCGGGACAGAAGCTCATGGCGGTAACATTAAACGCGTTTCGGTGCCTCAGTTTTGCCGGGTCCGCCTCCATAAGGTCCACCGCCGCCTTTACCGCGTCGGGCATGTACATCATATCCAGATAGGTGCCCCCCTTCAAGAAACAGGTGTACTCCTTCTTCTCCACCGCGGCATAGTAGATATCCACCGCGTAGTCCGTGGTGCCTCCGCCGGGAGGCGTAACGTTGGAGATGAGCCCCGGATAGCGGACACCCCGGGTGTCCACCCCGTAGCGGTGGTTGTAGTAGTCGCAGAGGAGTTCCCCGGCCACTTTGGTTATACCGTACATGGAGGTGGGGCGCTGGAGGGTGTCCTGGGGAGTCCAGTCTTTCATAGTGGTGGGGCCGAAGGAGCCGATGGAGCTGGGGGTGAAGACGGCGCATCCCTCTCGTCTGGCGATCTCGAGGACAGTAACAAGACCGTCCATGTTAAGGTCCCAAGCGGTAAGGGGCTTCGCCTCGGCTACCGCGGAGAGAAGGGCAGCCAGATGGTAGATAGTGTCGATACGGTGGTTCCTGACAATGTGTAAAACAGCGTCTCCATTGGTGCAGTCCGTTTTGTAAAAAGGACCGGACTCCACTATGTCCCGGTTCACATCGTCCCGGATGTCCGTAGCTACCACATTATCGCTGCCGTACCGTTTTCGAAGTTCTGTGGTAATTTCCGATCCCAGCTGCCCTAAGGCGCCGGTCAGGAGTATTTTTTTCACCTTCTCACCTCCATGCTGTTCCCTGCCGTAATCATCCTTTAATTATGCTTTCCCTTGACGAATCCCTTGGGATGGGGTATGATAAATCAAACATAAGTTCAGTATATTGAACGAACATGTGTTTGTCAAGAAAAGGAGCAGTGAAATGGAACCGGTGGAGAAACCCCTGGTGGGGCATAATATTCAGGAGATTAGAAAGAAACAGAACCTTACCCTGGCTGTTTTAGCGGAGAAGAGCGGGGTCTCCAAGGCAATGCTCTCCCAGATAGAGGCGGACAAGGTGAACCCCACGGTGGCAATGGTCTGGAAGATTGCCCAGGGTTTGGGGGTGGAAATACAGGACATCCTCAACCGGGGAGGCGAGGTCTCCCGGAAGTTCAACGTTACCCGGAAGGATTCCATTACTACGTTGGACACCGAAAACGATCAGGTCCATCTAGAGGTCCTCTCGCCCATCTCCACGGTGGAGGACATCGAGATGTATCTCCTCACCTTCAAAGCAGGGGGAGTCCTCACTTCCGCTCCTCACTTTCCTAAAACGGAGGAGTACCTCACCGTTATTGAAGGAGAGGTAGAGGTCTCCGCGGGAGAACACAACGCTGTCCTTCACAAGGGAGATTTCATACACTACCACTGCGATGTGGACCACGAAATAAAAAACATCGGTAAAGGCCGGGCGGTGGTCCACCTGGTGGTCCGGTTTTTTAAGAAGACTATGTAGGTATGTAGAGGACCCGCCCCGTATAATCGACTATAAAGCCGGGTAGTTCTTGGTGATTATATCCGGATTGAGGAGCATTTTTACATACTGGGCCCGCTCGTACACTGCCGGATTGTTGCTATTCTTCTTGCTGAGTTTCCCCTGGAAATCACCAATGGTGTTGTACCCCTTTTTCGTCATCCAGGATTCAATATCTTTAAGGATAGACTCTATTACGGATATCTTGTTTTTGTAGAGAGTACTTACTACCTGCACAGAGGATGCTCCCGCCAGAAGCAATTTCACCGCATCCTCTCCATTCATTATTCCTGTACTTCCGCAGATATCACCCTTAACATCACCGTACAGTAAACCGGTGTATCGAAGGGGAAGGCGAAGGTCTTCTCTATTGCTCAAATGAAAGGGGAAGGTGTTTTTCTCTTCATCAATATCTATATCCGGTTGAAAGAACCTGTTAAACAGCACATAGCCTGAAACCCTTAGAGCGTCCAGTTTTGAAATGATATTGAGGGGGTTCGTATAAAAAGGACTCAACTTGACCGATACGGGAACGGATATGCTGTCCAGTAAGGTGGTTAATTCTTTGATCTGGTTTGCCTCTATTAGTTGAGCCTCGATTGTGCTGTCTGAGGGAAAGCGATACAGATTAAGTTCTATTGCATCTACTCCGGTTTGCTCCATTTGTTGAGCGTAGTCCTGGAGGGTCTCAATATTCACCGCATTCAGGCTTCCGATTACGGGAATTGAGACGGCCTCTTTCGCCTTACGGACCCACATAAGATGCTCGGCCGGACCGGCATGTTCCAAATCTGGGAAAATATGAATCATCTCCGGATGCTTCTCGTCGAATTTCGAGAGGTCTTCGTCAAATTTATATCGTTTTAACTGAATTTCTTCCTCAAATAGGGAAGACGCCACCAGAGCCGCTGCTCCGGCATCCTCGATTTTTTTAATAGTATCGAGGTTCTTTGTCATCGTGCTCGCCCCGGCTATCACCGGATTCTTAAGTGTAAGTCCCAGATATGTTGTTTTTAATTCCGCCATGGTCGACCTCTCTTTTGGTTTTCTTATTAATATTATAATACAAAGAGCAGCTTAGGAAAGCAAATGTAAATAGCCCGGATTTTAGTATTGGATTTCCCCCTATCCCCGATTTTGTTCTGTTCATTTTTCCGTTATACTATGTACCTATGGAATATAGAGAAATCGGAACAACAGGACTTAAGGCTTCCCGGGTGGGTGTTGGGGGTTTCGCCTTTGCCATTACCCGGCAGCGAGATGTGGAACGGTCAATTCACCGGGCTTTGGATCGGGGAATAAACTATTTTGACAGCGCCCGGCTTTACGGTACGGAAGGGAAAATCGGGAAGGCGTTGAAGGGGAAGCGGAATGAGATTATTCTCTCCGGAAAGTGTCAGTTCAGAGGGCGAAAGGAGGCGGAGGAAAGTCTCCACAAGAGTCTCTCCGAGATTGGAACGGACCATTTTGACATCTTTCATATTCACGGAGTCGAAAATGAAGCGGAATGGGAAGAGATTGCGAAACCCGGTGGACTTCTGGACCTCTGGGAGGAGTTTCAGAAGCAGGGGAAGATTCGTTTTATCGGCACCAGCAGCCACGACAGTCAGGTATTAGTAAGGGCACTAAAAACGGGAAGGATCGATCTTGTCTACGGAAGATACAATCCAACAACCAGGCAGAATGAAGATTCCGCCATCCCCCTTTCTACGCGTCTAAACAAAGGTTTTATTACCATAAGCGCTTTGGCCTGGGGTATTTACAGCGTGCCTGCTGAACACCACAGTTTTTTGGTAAAGGGCAAGGACATGCCTCCGGCGGCGGCAGCCTTCCGCTATGTTCTCTCCAACCCGGATGTGGACGTAGTTTTGGCCGGAGTGCGAAATCCGGAGGAGCTGGACGAACTTATCGATACCGAGTCTCTTCCTCCCCCGGACGAGGAGGAGAAAGCTCAAATCATCTACCAAAGCGAGAGGCTTGGAAGAGGGGCGGAATGTACCCAATGCGGGGTGTGCCTTCCCTGTCCTGAGGGAATTAATATTCCCGTTTACTTTCAGTACAAAACCTATTTAGAAGAGTATCACACTAATGAGTATCCTGCTCTTACCTGGCAGGCCTTTGTAAAGCCTTTCAGTGAGGGATGTACCGAATGCGGAATCTGTGAGGAGCGCTGTCCTTTCGACCTTCCCATTATTACAACGATGAAAGAGATCGACGAAAAGGCGAAAACAATTCGGCATCCTACCTATCAGGACGAGTACGATTGATTCTCCAGAAGTCGTACGATTTGAATTTATTTTATCCA
>CAYXSD010000138.1:0-6683 GCA_964466335.1 uncultured Spirochaetales bacterium | reverse complement strand
GAACCCGAGGGGGAGAAATCTATCCTCCATCCCGGCGGACTGGAACTGATACCCGTCTCCGCCGTTCCTCGGGGCACCCAGTACGCCGCCTTCGGTCATCTCCACCGGCCGAAGCTAACAGCCGATTCCCCCTGTCCCGTAGTCTACAGCGGAAGCCCCTTAGCCTACTCGCTGAGCGAATCAGCGGACAAGAAATCCCTCTCCTGTATCGAAGCAAGACCGGGAGAACCCGTTTCCCTCCGCAGGCTTCCCCTAACATCGGGGAAGCCCCTCTATAAAAAGCAGTTTTCTTCCGTCCGGGAAGCGGAGGCTTGGCTTAAGGAGCATTTAGATTGCTACGTAGACTGCACCGTAAAGACCCCGGACTACATAAGAGGGGAGGACAAGAAACGTCTCTTCGATATTCATAAAGGCATTTTGCGTATTACCCCTGACTCTGACCTTACCCGGGAGACAGAGGCGGCAGGAGCGGAGAAAAGCTTTGCCGATGTAAACAAACCTATGAAAGAACTCTTTATTGAATACTTCACCCAGGAACATAACGGCACTCCGCCGAACAAGGAACTCCTCTCCCTCTTCGATGAGGTAGTACACTTGAACAGCGAGGAGAAGGACACATGAGACCCATCTCCCTCACCATCAAGGGACTCTACTCCTATCGCCGGGAAACAGTAATAGATTTTCAACGCCTCACCAATGCGAGACTCTTTGGTATTTTCGGACCCGTGGGAAGCGGTAAGTCCTCCATTATCGAGGCCATTACCTTTGCTCTCTACGGCAGAAATGAACGCCTCAATCAACACGAGCAGAGCATCAATATGATGAACCTCCGTTCCAAGGAGTTATTAATTGATTTTACCTTTTCCAGCAAAGGAGAAACCTATAGATTCACCGTTTCGGAAAAACGAAGGAAAAAATTCGAGGAAACTACCAACTGGGAGAAACAAGGATACCGCCTGGACGGAGAGACCTGGGTGCCCCTCTTCAGCAGGAACCGAGAGGTAACAGCCGAGGAGGTCTTGGGCTTAAGCTACGAGAACTTCAAACGGGCCGTCATTATCCCCCAAGGTCTTTTTCAGGAGTTCATCCGTTTAGGCGGCGCCCAGCGCACCCAGATGATGAAGGAACTCTTTCATCTCGAACGCTTCGACCTCTTCGACAACGCCTCTACCCTTCTTACCAATACGGAGCGGCAGCTCGCCGAAATAACTGCAAGAATGAGCGAGATCGGGGAAGTAGAAGAAGGAACAGTTTTCTCCAAGAAGAAGGAACTTGCCGATGCGGAAGCTGAACTCACCCGTTTCAAGGAAGAACTAAAAACCCTTCGAAAGGAAGAACAGAAGACCTTAGAAGTAAAGGAACTCCTCCAACGTAAGGAAAAGGCCCGGTCCCTTTTGAGTTCCTTGACCGCTGGGGAGGAGGATTTCTTAAAACGCAAGGCCGCCTTAGAGGAGTACAATCGTGCAGACAGACAGCTCCGTCCTCTCCTAAACAGTCTCGCCCAGAGGGAGGAAGAAATCTCCCGGATAAAGGGGGCCCTTTCACAGGCGAATGAGGAAGCCCTCCGTTTAGAGGAGGAAGGTAAAGAGAGGGAAACGGAATACTTAAAAGCCGAAGAGAGGTGGGAACATCGGGAAGAAGACAAAAAGATGATAGAGACATGGGAACTTCTCCTGCATCTGCGAGAGGTAGAAAAAGAACACCGGGAACAAAGCACACTCCAAAAGGCCTTAGAGAAGAAAGGAAAGGAGATCGAGGAGGACCACCGGAAGCTGAAAAACGAGATTGCCGCCCTCAAAGAACACCTTAAAACACTAAGGGACGACACCCTCCCTGAGGAGACAATAACGGGACTCTCCCTCTGGTACGAGCGGTACAACACACTAAAAAAGAAGAAGATTGAGGGAAAGGAGGAACTCTTAGGACTCTGGGACCGGCTCTGCCGGACAATGGAAAAGGCGGCCCTTGATACCCCATTAGTAACCGAGCAGCCTCCGGAAGACCTTGAGGTCCTTACCAGGGCACGCAGTACCCTTGATGAGGCTTTAAGAAAAAAGGAAGAGGCCGTCTCCACCGAGCGCGAAACCCTGCAAAAAGAACAAGCCCGCCTTGAAGAGAAGACCCTCCTTACTCGCTTCGCCGAAGAGCTATCGCCGGGAAAACCCTGTCCCCTCTGCGGTTCTACCGAACACCCGGCAGTCCTCTCCCCTGCCGGGGAAGCCGCTGCTGAAAGGATAGAGGAGGACAAAAAAGCACTGAAAGAAAAAGAAGGAAAGCTCGAAGAAGAGAAAGAGCTCCTGGTATCCACGAAGACGGGGACGGAACTCATTATTAAAGATAGTAAAAACAGAATAGAGAAACTGAAAGAAGAGGAAACACTCCTTAAAGACCTGGAGGCTTCCTTCCAATGGAAGGACTTCTCCCCTAAGGGGGAGGATGCTTTTCTAAAAAAACAAGAGGAGACCAAGACAACACTCAGCGAAATCGAAGAAAAAGAGAACACTATAGAGGAGAGAGAAAAGGACTCGGAGGACCTGGAGAAAAAGAAGGAGAAAAAGGAAGTTGAAAAGAGAGAGGCCCGGGACAAGATGGTTTCTCTGGAAACGAAGATGAAAACCCTCCGGGACACCCTTGAAAAAGAGCAAAGGTACTTGAGTAAATACAGGGAATTAGCCGAAGAGGAGCTTAAAAAGCATATTGAGGAAAAAGGACGATACATAGATGAAAGTGAAGAAATATACCAAAAGGCCCGGGAAATGTACGAGACGGTAAAAAATGCCCTTTCCCAGGCCAAAGGGCGAAAAGAAACCCGCGCTCAGCAGCTCGCGGATGCAGGAAAACAAATAGAGGAGGAGCAGAAGAAACTGGAAGAAGAACTTCAGCGCCATGCCTTTTCCTCTCGGCAAGAAGCGGAAATGGCCCTTAAGGAGATGGCGGACCCCGAAGGGGAGGCCAAAGCAATTCAGGACTTTTACACCGACTTAGAGAGCGCCAAGAGACAGTACCAAGAGCTTGAAGAATCATCTAAAGACCAGAGCTACAATGAGGAGGCGTACAAGGCACTTCTCTCCCGGATTGAAGCAGCCGAGGAGAAGCAAACAGAGCTGAGCGAACGCCGCGGCGCCCTAATCAATACCATTGCCGACCTGGAAGAACGGCTTACCTCTTTAGAAAAACTGAGGAAGGAAAAGAAACGGCTCTTAGGAAGAAAGGAGAACCTCTCCCTCTTAAAAAAACTCTTTACCGCCCAGAGGTTTGTCAACTTCGTTTCCACCCGTTACCTCCACGATCTATGCGCCAACGCGAACCAGCGCTTCCGCTCCCTTACCAACCAGGCCCTTCAGCTGGAGCTGACGGAGAACAACGACTTCCTTATCCGGGACTTCCTAAACGGCGGAAGGACCCGCTCCGTTAAGACCCTCTCAGGAGGGCAAACCTTTCAGGCGGCCTTTTCCCTGGCCTTGGCCTTAGCCGACAGCATCCGCTCCGGGGAGGAAAACTTCTTCTTTTTAGACGAAGGCTTCGGCACCCTGGACCAAGAGTCCCTGCGTACCGTTTTTAGCACCCTGAAATCCCTTAGAAAGGAAGAGAGGACAGTGGGTATTATCTCTCATGTGGAGGAACTCAAGGAAGAAATTGAGACCTTTATCTCGGTAAATAACACCGATGAAGAGGGAAGCGTCCTTTCCATGAGCTGGGATTAGCCTCTGGAAATATCCTTTCGATACAGCCGCACAGCTTGATTCTAGTCGTTTTATCAATGTACTATAAGGATTGTATGAGCCTGGGAGAGTATCTTAGCACCAATTACATATACATAGGCGAAGACAGCGATAAGAAGGAATTTGTACGAAAGCTTATAAGCCTTATTTATGATAAAGAATCAAAGGAGTGGGGCAACCTCATAGAGGCCTTAGTGGAGAAGAGAGAACAAACTCTTACGACCCGCGTCTCTTCAACAATCGCTATTCCCCACGCGGTGGTAGAAGGTCTAGAGGATAACCGGATCGCAGTAGGAATAAGCAAGCAAGGGATACTCTGGGACGACGGGATCCTTATGTCGGCGGGGACATTCATTTCCGGAGACCCCCAGGCGGAGGAGCTACAGTCGGGATTAGGGGCAAGGCACGCCGCCGCTTTAGGAATTACCGCTGTAACGGAAGCGCTGGCTATTGTTATTTCCGAATCCACCCGAAAGGTAAGCATCTTCCACGGTGGAAAGAAAATAGTATTTATGTAACGCAACATCTATGAATAGGAGCTTTCCTTATGAACCAACTGATTTCTTGGAACGTGAACGGAATCCGGGCCGCGGAGAAAAAAGGACTTTTTACCTTTCTTCAGGAAACATCTCCGGATATTCTCTGTCTACAGGAAACAAAAGCAAAACCGGAACAACTTACAAAAACCTTTTTAGAACAAGAGGACTACTCCGTCTACTTTGCCTCCGCGGAGAAACCCGGCTATAGCGGGACAGCGGTCTACACCAAAAGAGAGCCCCTGTCGGTCTCCACCTTGGGAATCGAAGAGTTTGATAGAGAAGGAAGAGCCCTCCTATTAGAGTATCCCGAGTATGTTCTTATAAACACCTATTTCCCAAACAGCCAGCCCGAGAGGAAACGTATAGAGTACAAACTCAACTTTTGCGATGCCGTCCTCAATAAGTGCGAGGAATTGGTACAATCGGGAAAACAGGTGATCCTCTGCGGAGACTACAACATTGCCCATAAACCAATTGACCTGGCCCGCCCGAAAGACAACGAGAACAACCCCGGCTACCTCCCCGAAGAGAGAGCG
Organism: uncultured Spirochaetales bacterium; assembly: GCA_964466335.1. GTDB lineage: Bacteria > Spirochaetota > Spirochaetia > SPDA01 > CAYXSD01 > CAYXSD01. The sequence goes on along the minus strand of CAYXSD010000138.1, from coordinate 1,886 downwards.
TGGATGGACACCTTTACCGGCGCCGGTTACCTGGACACATTCAGGGAGTTCAACCAGGAACCGGAGAACTACACTTGGTGGACCTACCGCTTCAAAGCCCGGGAAAAGAATATCGGATGGCGCTTGGACTACTTCAGTATAAACAAGGCCTTTCGAGAGGCCCTTACAAACGCGGAAATCCTAAGCGATGTCTACGGTTCCGACCACTGCCCGGTGAATATCACCCTGGATTATTAGGCGATCCATGAGAAAACGGACCGATAGAGAAATTAACAAGAGAGGCACTTGATGTTCTTTCTTTCAAAATTGATAACTCCCTTTCTCCTCCCCCCGGGACTATTTATCACCCTGGCCTGTATTACCGCGGTGATACTTATTATTAAAAAGAAGAAGCTCCCCGCTCTCCTCCTCTTTATTACCGCCATCCTCCTCTATCTTGTATCTATAACTCCTATACAACGGGCCTTCCTCTTACCCTTGGAAAACAGCCACCCTCCTCTAACCGACGCACAGGGGATCCGCCGCCCCCACGGCGGCGGGGTACCCTCTTACATCGTCGTCCTCGGCGGAGGGACCGTTACCGCCTCCCCCGAAGCGGGGGGAAGAAGCCTCCTCTCCGCCTCCGCCTTACGGCGCACCGTCTACGGGTATCTCCTCCATAAACAGACCGGTCTGCCCGTCATCCTCTGTGGGGGAATTGTCTTCAAAGGAGAGAAAAAAGAGGCGGAAGCCCGGGTGGCAAAGAGGCTTCTCCTGCGCTTAGGAATGGATGAAGCGGACATCCTTACCGATTCGGAAAGCAGAAATACCTTCGAAAACGCCCAAAACATTCTTCCCCTTCTTGCGGCGGGAGGAGAGGAACTCGTCACTCCTCCGGTAATCCTCGTTACATCCGCATACCACATGAAGCGGAGCACTGCCGTGTTCCGCTCCTTAGGCGTCCCTGTCATTCCCGCGCCCACGGACTACCAAAGCTCCAGAGATAAACTGGACTTTTGGAGTTTCCTCCCCAACGCGGGCAATATGGAAGGCATATCCATCGCCCTACGGGAGTACATAGGACTATTCTACTACCGCATCCGCTACGGTGTTTCCCCTTAAGCAGGAAGGTCCTCAGGAATGTCCTCCGAATCTCTTTTTTTCTTTTTCCGTAATCATAGTAACCACGGATTCCAGGAATGACCACGGATTATTAAACAGGACACTGCAATAAGTACACTTACAGTACACTTATTTTTGGTATTCTAATTTTCCATAGCACAAACGGCACCCTCATCCACCATCTTCATCAGCCCTATACCTCCGCCCTCCATCCATCCGTGCCATCCGTGGTTCAATCTTTTTTTCTCTTTTTTCCGCTCCTCTTGAAGCAGCAAATGGAAAAACCTTGTATTAATACATAGAAATTTTCTATACTAATAGGAGTGGAATCGGTGGAAGAACTATCAGAAATCTTGGAAAAAGACCTCAAAAAAGCTGTAGAAGTGCGGGACCCTGAATCCCTTCATCGTTATGTGGTAACCCTCTCCCAGCGAATTGTGGAAAAGGAACCCCACGAAAGGATCCATACAGCCCTGGAAAGTGAAATCAGAGAACTCACCCTGGAGATGAAGCACGGCTTTGCACTCATGGAACAACGGTTCGCCGCGGTTGATCAGCGCTTCGAAGCCATGGACAAACGCTTTGATGCGTCCAGGGAAGAGTGGGTAAGCAGGTTCGAAGAAGCAAAAGAAGAGCGAAACCGCAGATTCGAAGAGGCGAGAGAAGAACGTAATCGCAGGTTCGAAGAGGCCGAAGCGGACCGTGAACGCCGTTTCGCGGAACAGCAAAAGCAGATGGACCAACGTTTCGAAGCCGCTAACAGAGAACGGGAATTGGGATTCGAA
>CAYXSD010000137.1:0-6944 GCA_964466335.1 uncultured Spirochaetales bacterium | reverse complement strand
ATGAGCGCAAGCAGTAACCCCTTCATTGAGAGATTTTTCATTCTTATTCCTCCTATAGAATAATATTGTTACCGCAGTATTGATTTCTTTTGTTATGGTTTCATGATAAAAATTTTATTTTTCCATATGTATTCCATGAGGTTTTTATAAGGATACTTTCAACATTGGTTACTTTTGAAAGCGGCTGTATGGACATTTCTCTTTTTATCAGGGCCTGCTGTCCACATATTACAAAAAAAATCTTGTCCTCTCCCATCTTATTCACTATCCTTACTATGTTGGTGGATTTATATGGGTACACACTTACCGATGAAATGGTTTAGAAAATTCTCAATAAAGATGAAAATAATGTTCATTATTTTTAATATGGCCATTATTACCATTATTATTGCCAGTATCTTGGCGAACCACTTCTTTCGGGATGAGAAATTCTTCGTTCTTCAGAACGCCTATTCCGCGGAACTTTTTCACGTAGACAGCCATATAGCCGGATTAGTTCAGAACCTGAGAAACGATCTGGATTATATGGGTGATACTATAGAAAAAAGGGTCGCCGAAGAGGCCGATACGACCCGGGAAAGGGTTAAGGAAATCTTCGACTCCTACGCGGCCACCCATGAGAAAATACAGTTGGTTTTTCTTGCCCTTCCCGGGGAAAGAATTATATGCGCGGGAAGCATGGAAGACCATTCCAGGAGCATTTCCGTGGAGAACACTGAATGGTTCATTCGGGCCACGGAAGCGGAGGATAAGAAAGCCGTAATTACCGGTCCCGCGAGAATCATCAATCCCGAAATGTACTCCCTCACAGTAACTCGGGTCCTTCGAACGGAGGAGGAGGAACGGATCGGTGTATTAGGAGTAGATATTACCGTCGCTTCCCTTATCCAACACCTGGCGAATAAGCGTTTTGAAGAAACTCTAGGACCAAAGGGGCCGCTTAGGGACCCAATGTTCCCGGGGAGTTTTCATCTCTTTACCAAGGACGTTTCGGTCTTTATCGATACCAATGGTGAAATCAGCCAGGTGGAGGACCCCTTTATCGCCTTTCCATGGCTCGAGAAAAGCGTAAGAACCGGACCAGAGGAACTCTCCGAAATGGATATCCTGGGAAAAGGGGAAGATAGAAGACTGGTAATCGCCAGGAAATCCGATGCCCTAGGCTGGGATATGGCCATTGTTCTTTCCGGAGATGATGTATTACAACAGATCGGGTCAATCTCTAGAATGATTATCCTCGCCGCCTTCTTCATGGTACTCCTTATGGGGTTTCTCGTGGTGTTCGGTCTTCATAAATTCATTACCAGGCCGATAAAGGTCCTCACCGGGGAGGTGGAAAAGGCAAAGGAGAGAAAAACCATAGAGGTTGACCCGCGAATTTTCTATGAAGATGAAATCGCCGCCTTAGCACACTCTTTCAAAGATATGCTGAAGGAGTTGCACTATCATCGAACCCACTTGGAGGAGATGGTACAACAGCGGACCAGCCAATTAGCAGAAGCAAAAGAAGCTGCCGAGGCGGCCTCTAATGCAAAGGGAGAATTTCTGGCCAATATGAGTCATGAAATCAGAACACCCATGAACGCCATAATTGGCCTGGGGCATCTTTTGGGCAGAACCGACTTAACTGAACAACAGCGAAACTATACCGAGAAAATATCCCGCTCCGCCCAATCACTTCTGGGAATTATTAATGATATCCTCGATTTCAGTAAAATCGACGCGGGTAAACTCGAAATTGAGAAGACCTCCTTCAAACTGGACGATCTCTTAAACTCCAGCGCTGATTTAACCAGGGGAAAAATAGAAGAGAAACCCATAGAGTTGCTCATTCACCGGGCACCGAACATTCCGGGAAATCTCATTGGAGATTCCCTTCGGATCGGACAGATCCTTACCAACCTCCTAAGCAACGCGGCGAAATTCACCGAGGAGGGGGAAATCGTTATGAGCGTCCGTGCCGGGGAAGAATCGGGAGAACCGGAAAATACAATTACCCTGGAGTTTTCCGTACGGGACACGGGGATAGGAATGTCCGAGGAAGAACAGAAGAAACTCTTCGAGGCCTTTTCCCAAGGCGATACATCCACCACCAGAAAATACGGCGGGTCCGGGCTCGGGCTTTCCATAAGCCATCGTCTGGTAAGGATGATGGGGGGTAATTTCCATGTTGAAAGCAGCCCAGGCAGGGGAAGCCGGTTCTCCTTTACCCTTCCCCTGGCGGTTGATACCGCTCAAGAGCGGTCCTTTCACGTGAACCACGACCTAAAAGGCCTCCGATGTCTGGTAGTGGACGATAACACTACCAGTGTAGAGATCTTTAACGATTACCTTACAGCCTTCGGGTTCCAGGTGGACACCCTTACTCTGGGAGGTGAGACAGTCGAAAGACTAAAAGAGGCCCCAAAAGAGGACAACCCCTACAATCTTCTCATTCTCGATTTTAAACTACCGGGAAAACAGGGAGACGAAATTGTCCGGGAAATACGAGGAGAATATCAAATTGACCCCTCACCGGTAATCATTATGGTCACCGCCTACGGCCAGGAGGAGATCTTTCAGGCTGCTACCGAATCCGGGGCGGACGCCTTTCTGTTAAAACCGGTGTCTCCCAGTATGCTCTTCGATACCATTATGAGGTCCTTCGGGAAATCTACCCTTACCCGAGACTCGAAGAAAAAAAGAATAGCCCACACAAAAAATCAGGACAACACCTTAAGCGGTGTGCGCATACTTCTGGCGGAAGACAACGAAATTAACCAGCAGGTGGCCCGGGAGCTCCTGGAGCAGGGCGGGGCCCAAGTGGATATAGCTGGAAACGGGGAAGAAGCAGTGGAGGCGGTAAAACGGAATGCCTACGACCTGGTGTTTTTAGATATACAGATGCCCGTCTTAGACGGCCTGGAAGCGGCAAGGCGTATCAGGGCTACAGAAAAGGGAAAAGCGCTTCCCCTCATTGCCATGACCGCCCATGCCATGCGGGGGGACAGGGCGAAGAGCCTTCAAGCCGGAATGGACGATCACATCACCAAACCCATTGACCCGGAGGAACTCTACGAAAAGGTAAAAGCCTACTCGCGGAAAGCAGTGACGGAAGAACGAGTGAAAGCCGAAAGCGGGCCCAATCTCCCCCGAGATATCAAGGGCTTGAATATCGAGGATGGATTAAGAAGGTTACGGGGAAACAGTGAACTGTATATAACACTTCTCAAACGATTCATGGACAACTACCGAGACATCTCACTCTCCAAGAATGACAAGCCCCAGGAGGAACTCCGCCGCTTAGTTCACAGCCTTAAGGGGACCTCAGGAAATCTTGGAGCCGAGCCCCTCTTTCACATGGCAAAAAAATGTGAAAATGAGATCATCCAGGGCAATTACTCCAATCTTTCCGGGCTGGAAGAGGAGGTGAAGAAGCTTATAAACGAACTGGAAGAGCATTTCGGCTCTGCCGAGGGACCTTTGTCAGTGGAAACAACTGGGCCGGTCCAACCCCAGGATTACGAGAATCCCACTCCCCTCCTCGAGGAACTTCGCGAAGCGGTGAAATCCCGAAAACCAAAGCCCGCAAAGGAGGCACTGGAAAACCTCCGGGGTATAGCAAAAACGGGGCCGCTCCGGCAGCTTGCGCGGGATCTGGAGGGACCGATTACACGGTACCGGTTCCCCGAAGCCTTGGAGATCATAAACACTTATGAAAAGGACAATCCCCATGAGCAGTAAGAAGCATCTTCTCGTTGTAGACGACACTGAGGAGAATCTGGATATTCTGGTAGAGGCCCTAAGTGATGAGTACGAAGTAAGCGTTGCCTTAAACGGGAAAGGCGCATTGGAGGCCCTCGAGGACACCCTGCCGGACCTCATTCTTCTTGACATAATGATGCCCGAGATGGATGGATACGAAGTCCTTAAGACCATGAAGAAAAATCCCGCATGGAAGGAGATTCCGGTAATCTTCCTCACCGCAATGACTGAAATCCAGAACAAAGCCCGAGGCTTCCAGGCCGGCGCTGTGGACTACATTACCAAGCCCTTCGAAGTACTGGAGGTCCAGGAGCGGGTAAGAACCCAGCTTACCCTAAAAGAGGCCCGGGACTACCTTCACAAAGAAAACTCCATACTGGAGGAGAGGGTCCGGCTGCGGACGGAGGAGCTACAATTGACCCGGGATGTCACCATCGAGGCCCTGGCCTCGCTCGCGGAAACCAGAGACAACGAAACGGGGTGGCACATAAAAAGGACCCAGCGCTACGTAAAGCTTCTTGCCGAGGCGGTCAGGGACAGGGGCTGGTATGTAAAGGAACTTACCAAAGAGTATATCGAACTTCTCTTTAAAAGCGCGCCCCTCCACGATATTGGTAAGGTGGGGATCCCCGATGCTATCCTTCTGAAACCGGCCAAACTCACCGAGGAAGAGTTTGAAAAAATGAAAACTCACACTCTTCTCGGGGAGCAGTCCCTGAAGCGGGCGGGAAAGGACCTGCCGGTGAGCGACTTTTTGGACCTCTCCAAAGAAATTGCTTTGACCCATCACGAAAAGTGGGACGGGTCGGGATATCCCCGAGGACTGAAGGGTGAGGAGGTCCCCCTCTCCGGTCGGCTTATGGCCCTAGCCGATGTCTACGACGCTTTGATAAACCGGAGGGTCTACAAACCACCAATTCCCCATACCGAAGCGGTAACACTCATAGAAGAGGGTAAGGGGGCCCACTTCGACCCGGAAATCTGCAGCGCCTTTCTGGATGTCCACAAGGAGTTCAGGCGGATCGCTTTGGAACTGGCGGACACGGAAGAGGTACGTCTGACCCTGAATGCGTAGCTACAGGCCCGAACCTTGCCAGGCACCGTAACCCTGCAAGATCACTTTAGACAAGTTTTTCCTTAGGGATTTCATTGAGGAGGCGCCTATTCTCCTTATACCGCCGGAGGTTCTCCAGAAAGATATCCCAGATCCTCTCGATATAGTGGGGGCTTTTAGAAGATCCTGAGATATGAGGGGTCATAATAACGTTGGGAAATCCCCAAAGAGGATGGTCCTTCGGCATAGGGTAGTAGTAGTGGGTGTCCAGGGCGGCTCCCGCTATCCATCCCTCTCGAAGGCCCTTAAGGAGGGCCTCTTCCCGGACCAGCGGTCCCCGCGCCGGATTGAGAAGATAGGCTGATTCAGGTAGTGTCTTAAGCTCGGCTTCCCCCACTATTCCTTCGTTCTCCGGATTCAAGGGTATGGCCAGGACAAGAAAATCCAGCTCCCGGAGAAACTCCTCCCTCTGATCGGAGGGAAACACCGCGTCGGGGAGGGTACCCTCGGGGTCACCGGTCCCCGGTACCATGTAGACATTTCTCCTTGGCTTTACTTCCGGCCCCCGGACCAGCACCTGCACCTCCATTCCCAGGGTTTTGGCGAGCCTGGCGGTCTCCCTTCCGATTCCCCCGTACCCCCAGATCCCCAGTTTAAGACCTCGAACCTCCCGTTGAAACCGGGCGTCCCTGTCCCAGACCCCCGCCTCCTGGTTTCTGACCATTCCCCGAAGGTCCCGGGCCAGATTTATCATCATGGCAATACACCACTCGGCAATGGGAACATCAAACACCCCGGCGGCGTTGGCGGCCCGAACACCCCGCCCGGGAAAGTCCAATCCTAAAAGCTGGTTGTATCCCGCGGAGGCGAGCTGCACAAAGGAGAGGGAGTGCATATCAACATTGTTTTCCGGGGGAAAGAGGCAAAAAAGGATCTCCCGATCCTCGGCGGTTTCCTTGGAAATGGGTCTCACCGTTTCGGCGAAGGGAAGGATCCGGACATCGTCGTCTTTAAGGACTTCAATTCCCCCCTTGGGAAGGGGAACATCTATAAGTATCTTCATAGCTTCATCCTCTCATCCTTTTATTCGTTCATCACCTTTCCGGGAACACTGTTGAACTCCCCGCTCCCGGGGACAAAGGAAAAACGTTGTACGAGCTCTTCAGTGAGTTCTATTCCTAAACCGGGCTTCTCCGGAGGGTACACCATTCCCTTCTCCATTCTGAAGCTATCTCCCATGATTTCCCCGTGAAGGGGACCAAAAGCCGGGGGCACCTCGAGAATGACCGTGTTTTCCGCCGCGAAGGCGCAGTGGATGTTCTGCAGGAGAGAGCCCCCGGCGCCCCAGGCGTGGGTGGCGATGCTCCTGCCTCGGCTACCGAAGGCCGAAGCAACCCGCATGAACTCCCCCAACCCGCCGAGAAAAGAGGCGTCCGGCTGGGCTATGTCAAAGGCTTCCTTCTCTAAATAGGGCTGCCACTCGGAGAGGACAGTGAGACACTCCCCGCCGGCGATGGGGACAGGACTAGTCCCGCGAAGCTCCGCGTATCCGGCGGGGTCGTTGTAGTGAAGGGGCTCTTCGAAGAAGAAGAGGTCGTAGGGCTCCAAAGCCCGCATTACCGCCTTGGCGTCGTTAACGGCCCAGGTACGATGGGGACTGTTGGACATGTGGCCGTCCAGCATCACTTTCACATTTTTCCCGACCCTCTCCCGGACAAACTCCATCTTCTCCGCCTCGAACTCCGCGGTTTCCCTGGTCCCCTCGGGCATCTTCCATCCCCCCCCTTCCACATGTGCGCCGGCACCGATCTTTACACCCTTAAACCCCAGGGAGAGGTAGTAGTCGAGCTTTTCTCCCAGGGTTTCTTTTGGGTAGTTGCTGGGCCCGCCGGTGGCATAGCAGGCAAGGGATTCGTGCTTCCTACCGCCTAAGAGTTCATACACCGGAAGCCCCCACTCCTTGCCTTTCAGGTCCCAGATGGCCGCCTCTATCCCGCTTAAAACAGCCGCCCCCAATCCGTTTCGACACCAGAAGTTACCGCAATGGTACATTTCCCCCCAAAGCCGATGAATACTCTCCACCTCCTTTTCCAGAAGAATGGGAGCGAAAAAATCAACGATCCCCGGAACAATCTCAGGGAAAAAG
>CAYXSD010000136.1:0-7123 GCA_964466335.1 uncultured Spirochaetales bacterium | reverse complement strand
GGGTTACTTCGGTCCGGCCCATCCAGAAGTTTTTGGTCAGAGTTACCTCTTGGGTCGGATCTTGTACGTGCTCGCCCATGGTAAAGGGGCCGCCTGAGGGCACATAGTGCATGTTGAAGCTCACCGAATTTGCGGTGCGGGTATCACTATCGCCGGCGGAAAGTCCGCTGCTCCCTCCCCCCTGGTACTCCTGGACAATGTGCAAAAGCTGATTGTAAAAAGGTGAGTTCTCCTCGCAACCTGTAAGAAAAAGCAGAAAAAACAACCCAAACACACAAACGGCTGTACCCCTGTACAGCTTAGGTAATCGCTTCATAATAATTCATCTCTCCTATCCTATTATTCCTCTATCCACTCCACCACGTCACGGTCTTTTATCTGCCGGGCCGCTTCCACCGCCTCTTCGCCGCTTAAGCTTAGGTAGCGGAACTTCTCCGCTAAAGCCGGGTCTAAGCTGGTAAGTTTTTCGTAGGCCTCCTTGGCCGAACCGTAGTTTTCAAGCTTGTGGTTCGCCTTCGCCACCGCCAGGATAACCCGGGGATCGAAGGACCCCACCGCGTAGGCCCGGTCGTAGAAGGGAAGCGCCATCTTCATCTCGTCCCGCATGTAGTAGATGTTCCCCATGTTTACTAAAGCCGGCATATACTCGCTCCTTAAGAGCACCTTTTGAAACTGCGTGACCGCCTTGTTAAACTGCTCGTAATGCGCGTGGAGGACACCTAAGCTGTTTATACTCTGTACATCCCCGCCGGAAGAGGCAATCTCCCCCTCCCTTCGGACTATCTCAGCCTCAAGCATCCAGGCAATCTGCTCAGCCTCCGCTGTTTTGTAAATATCCCCCATGGTTTCCGGAACATCGAAGCCTTTGGTAATCGCGGGATATTCCCGGGGGGTGTAGCTCCGCCTCGCCTCGGCTAAGGTAATGAGCTTAGACCTTCCTCCGGCGCCTGCCTCTGCCTCTGATCCGGCAGCCGCTTCCCAAACCGCCTTCGCCGAGGTTACGGCCTTTAAGAAATCAACCGAATAGTCTCTGATATCCAGGGGAAGCCAGTAGAATCCCCCCTCCTCAATAAAAAGCTCCTCCGGGCGGAAGTACTTCTCCTTTAACAAGGTAAAACCCTCTTCACCCGAGGGGGCCGCCTTAAAGGCCGGAAGCATCCCCGTACCGGGAACAATAAGGAAAGCAGGCTCCATCCCCGCCGCCGCCGCGGCGCTCATGAAGAGAGCGGTAAGCTCCGCCGAGTCTCCCGCTCGGATATCCATGGTCTTCGATGGAATACCCACCGTGTCCATCTCCTCCGGGGCTAAGAGGTAGTCCCTGAAAGGGGTAAGGTTTTCATCAGTCTCTTCAGCCCAAGAGGGAGCTTCCCCTTCCGCGGGGTCTTCGGGAAGGACGTTGAAGACAAACCCGTTCTCTCCGAAGAGTTCCCAGAGTCCCATGGCGTCTACCAATAGACCGTCGAGCTTCCTGCAGTAGAGGGGCGCTAAAGCCTCCTCCACGGAGCCCGCGGCACCGGTTACAGCGGGGTCCCCCTCGGTAACGAAGAGGGCGGCCTTCGTAAAATCGTCCCAGCGAATACTGTAGTTAGGCATAATCCCCAAAGAGCTCCCGTAGCGCTGTTCCCGGCCGAAGAGACCGTACTTGTAGGAGACCTCTATCTCCGCCCGGTTTGTTTTCGAACGGTCGTAGGTAAGCTCGAGTCCGCTCATGTCGGCGAAAAGCTTTACCTCTACCGTCCGTCCCGACCCTATCTCCGAGGTCACCCGACACTCCCGGGGCTCTTCCATAATCCCCGGGAGAAAGAGGGTCACCCTAACCTCCTCTATTGGTTTGTCCTCGATGTTGGAAATCATCATCGTTCCCACCGCGTTCTCCCCGTACCAGTGTTGAAGAAGGGGAAAGACCGGGCGAAACTCCGGTTCAAAGAACTCTATCGCCTTAATCCGCTTGGCGTTGAAGTAGTAGGAGGCGCTCGCGGCCACCTGTACGTCATGATACAGATTGAAGAAGTGCCGGTAGGTCCCCTCCACACCGAGGCTGAACTGGGGGGAGAGGAAGAAGCTTACGAAAAGCCCTCCCTGCACGTAGGGCGCGCCGCCGCCGATGGTCGCCTCCGAGTTAAGCAGCCCGTAGCCGTAGCCCCCGTTAACCCAGCCGCCGACACCGAAAATAGAGGGGAGCCGGTACTGCAGGGTAAGCCCCCCGCCCCCGTACATAAACGAGACGGAATCCTCAGCCTTTATGGAGGCCAGGTGATACCCCGCCCCCACATTCACCGAGAGGGGCGGGTAGAAGGGGAAGGAGTAGCTCCCCGAGAAAAACCCCCCGCCTCCTAAGCCGAAGACCTCCGTCCGGGTACCCAGGGGGATCCCCAGACCCCCCTGGCCCTTAATGCCGAACACGATAAAATCATCGTTAGTTTCCGAGGTGCCCTCCTGGGCGTAGGTGAGCCAAAGACCGCCGCAGATCAGAAGACAGAGCCCAATTACCAACGCGCGGGAAAAGGTGTGTTGTTTAGAATCCATAACTACAGCCAGTCCTTTGTGTTAAGGGTGAAAATCTTTCCTGATTGGGTCCCTATATAAAGCTTATCCTCTATGAGCTTTGGTCGGGTGGATACAAGGTCGTCGATGTCCTTACCGCTTATGAGGGAACTACTCCTCGCGTTCCTCACCTCTACCCGTTTGTTCACCGTACCGAAGATGATATGCCCCTCGTGGTAGACAGGCGGTCCCGATGCCCCTCCCAAAGGAGAGAAGAGCTGGTTACCGGAAGCCGCTGAAAGTCCGTAGATCCTCCCGTTGGCATAGACATATACCCCGTTGCCGCCCACCTCTAGATCCGAGGTGACCACCACGTTCCTTGATGATTCAAGCCGTTTCTCCCACACCACGGACCCGCTTCCGGTGTCGATGCACACCACCGTCCCGTTCCGCCCCACGAAGTAGGCCCTCTCTCCGGCAAACTTCACCTGGGTGGCAATGGGCTGTACCGCTGAAGTGGCCACCGTTTTGGTAACACTCCCCGAGCCTAGGTCCACCTCTAAGAACTTGCCCTCCTGGTTGACCAGGTAGGCCTTAGACCACTTTACCGCCGGGGTCATTCTGGATCCGCCTGGAAAGGTAATGCTCTTCGTCTGACTCCCGTTAGTCCCGTTTACAATGAGAAGACCGCCGTTTACCGGGTAGACCACCGAATTTCCGTAGCCTGTGACCCGCCGCCCGAAGGCGTGCTTCTTCTCCGCGGAAAGAATCTCCTGGTGAAGAACGTCCCCCGAATCGGCCCGGATAATGACAAACTCATTGGCACCGGAGAAGTAGACCTTCCCGTTTAGTACCACCGGCGGGGAGTTCTCGTTGGGGCTGTTGGAGGTGGGCACACTCCACTGGAGGTTTCCCCCCTGGGTAAACCCGGAGACCACCCCGTAGCGGTCGGCCATAATAACAAGCCCGGTGGTGCCTCTGGAGGCCTCCACTGTCCCCACGATCGCGGAAGAGGAGGCGGGGAACTCTCCGGCAATGGTCTTGGTAAGGGTAAGGCCCACCCGCTTTCCTGAAGTATCCCCCACGGTGACCCTGACCGTCCGGGTGTTATACCCCTCAGCGGAAGCGGCAACGGTAATCGTCTCTCCGGGCATGAAGCTTCCCGTGTAGCGTCCGCCTGTTATGTCCCCGGAGGGAATAACGCTGCCGTTCACAGTGAGTCTGGCATTCGCGGGGTTTAGGGCAAAGCTAACATCTACCGGCTCGATTTCCTCCGCGGCTTCATCTGTTTTGTCTGTTTCACCAACCTCATCGCCCGCGGGAGACAGGGATATGGTGAAGGCCGATTCGCCGTCAAGACTCACGGGGATCTCCAAGCGTTCCCGCCGGTAGCCTTCTAAGAAAGCCTCCACAACAACGGTGGTGTCCGGCGAAAAGAGCGCCTCCGCCTTGTTCTTCCCGGAGAAAGAACCGTTTATAAAGATGGAAGCCTCCGGGGGGCTGACAGTAATGCTTACCCGCTTGAATGAGCCTTCCTCGCCCTTCTCGGGAAGAGGAAGGGACTTCATCGCCGTTAGAGAGGCAAACTCGGTACTGTCGGCTTGGGCGTCATCATCCTCGATATCTGAGGCCCTGAAAATGGCTCTCACCTTCTCCTGTACTTCTTCGGGGACTTCAATTTCTTCAGCCCCCTTTGTTTCCTCCTCTTCCATTTGTTGGGCGAGGTCTTTTACGATTTCTTGGGCTTTGGTTTCTATCTCCGCTACCTTGTTAAAGGGAATGACCAGCTGCCGGTTGTCGGTAATGACCGGGGCAAGCTCGTCCACCTTTACCGAGACCTTCTCCGCGGTCTCCGCGTCCACATTCAGGGCAGCTTCAAACCCCTCGGTGTCTAAAGAGGAGGGAAGGACCGCTACTTTCCCCTCTTTTACTGATAGAACCGTCTCTTTCTCCGGGACCTCCGTCACCACAAATTGGGTGCCCCGGACCCCGCAGACCATGGACTGTGTCTTTACGGAGAACTTTTCCCCCTTGGCGAGCTTCTCCACCTTGGAGAGGACACTTCCCTGTTTGTCGGTGAGCTTAATGTTCCGGTCACCCTCTTTGGAGAGAAGGGAATCGATCTGGAGGATGGTGTTCTCCTGAAGCCTCACCACCGCGGCGTTCCCGAACTGTATCTCGCAGGTGGAACTCTCCATGGTGGAGACCACAGCACCGGCACCCACCTCTTCGCCTATCTCGGCAAAACGCTCCTCCCCGGCAACGGTCACATACACGTCCCCGGCGTAATAGGAGATAAGTCCCTTAGAGAGGGTCTCTTCGGTGGATTTGAAGACTGTTTCGTCTTCAGCTGCGGGCGTCTGCTCTTCTACCGCTTTCGTCTCCTCGGCAGTTTCCGTTTTTTCCGCTGCTTCCCCGGCAGCTGCACCGCTGCACTGGCTGCAGGAAGTATATCCGAAAAGGAGAATCATCCCTAAAAGAAAAGCCGGCAGAAGAAGCGTCAATGTGTTGACCCTTCTAGGCCGGCCTCTACCCCTTAAAAAGGAAGATAGAACAAAAAATCCTTGCCTACCTCCCGCGCGCAGTACTTCAATCGCGCTGCACGAATGTATCTTTTTTTCATAAAAACGAGTAATTTCTTTCATTGGTCACCCCGCTTACATCGGTTTAGTCGTTCCGATTAGTCTTTCTCGTGTCTACTATACTACTTAGACACATTCCTATTATATATTATGGCCCATTTTTCCTTTTTTACAATTGTACTTTGGTACAATATGAGTGAATTTTTTTATATATTTGGGTTTTTTTGGGATTTTTTTCTTGTACCTAAATTCAAATTGCACAAATAGCATGGTTTCACAGGAGGAAGCGCGGAAGTTGCGGGAGATAACCGGCGGCGGTTACGGCGGACCGAATTCGGAGAATTAAGTATTTGGTTTACAATCTGCTTGAACTATTCGGTGCGGTTCATTATATTAAATGTGAACCATGTTAAAGGAGGTTCCATGAAATCCATTACCATTCATAAACTTGACGATATTCTGGTTGAAGGAATCGAAGTAAAAGCGAAAGAAACAGGACAGAGCCTCAACGCGACAATTAAGGAGCTTCTTGCAAAAGCACTCAATGTCGATCTCGACGCATACAACTCTCGGAAAAACCGGCAAGGGTACCGGCGCTTTCTTGGGAAATGGAGTGCGGCCGAAGCGGCGGAGTTTGAGAAAGCAACTGCTGATTTTGAAAAAATCGATACACGGGACTGGGAGTAATGACGGCGCTTATCGATACCAATGCGTATTCCGCTCTTATGAAAGGGGATGAACACGTTGCCTCCTTTCTTGACCATGCAAATGTCGTGTACCTTTCCGTCGTTGTTACCGGTGAGCTCTTGGCGGGTTTTAAAGGAAGCAGGAAAGAGCGGGAACATACACTGCTGCTGACCGATTTTATAGAAAGAGGCGGTAAAACAGTTGTCCTGCCTGTTGTATATGAAACCTCGCAGCGTTTCGCCTTGATAAAAGACGCGCTAAAGAAAAAAGGTACACCAATTCCACTGAATGATATCTGGATAGCCGCCCAGTGCATGGAGAAAGGCGCCATACTGCTCAGTTATGATGCCCATTTTAAGGACGTAGACGGACTCCTTTCATGGAAAATCCAGGAGTGAAAATTTTAACACGATCCTGCATGCATTACTTTTTGTGAAACGACTCCTCTTTTTAAGCACTATAATAGTGTACACGATATTAGTGTGAAAATCAAAAAAGTAAATTTTATCATCTTTTTTCCTATACTTGAAGCAGGAATTGAGTAAACCCTGTATACCTCTATATGAAAGATAAAAAACCACCCAATCCGCACGACACTTTCACGAAAGAGGTGCTTTCCAACATCCATAACGCCGTCGATTTCTTCCGGGGTATTCTTCCTGAGGAAATCGGCGCTCTAATCAATCTCAGCACCCTAACTCAGGATAAGACCACCTTTACCGACGAAACACTAGCCGAATACTTCTCGGACCTTGTGTTCACCTGTACCTACCGGGGTAGACCGATGAAGCTGGTCCTCCTCTTTGAGCATAAAAGCTTTATTCCGGACTTCCCTTACTATCAGTTGCTTCGGTATATAACCAATATCTGGTATGAGCAGATGAAGGACAAAAAACCGCTCCCGATAGTCCTGCCGATAATCTTCTACCATGGGAAAAGACCATGGAAGAGGAAGTCACTTTCTGAGTATCTAGCGGGCGGCACTGTACAATTCCAGCAGTTCATTCCCGAATTCGACTACCTTCTTGTCGATCTTTCCGAGTTTACCGAGGAAGAGATTACATCAGTTCTTTTTCGCCGTACGGCGGTAAAACTCTGGCTGTTAGTACAAAAGTATATATTTTATCCGGTGAAGCTAAAGAGTAATTTGAAAAAAATCTTCCTTCTTGGTATACTTTACTTTAGCGGGGAAGAAGGATTACGATTCTTAGAGAGCCTCTTACGGTATGTGCTCTTCTCTACCGATATTCCTGAAGACACTGTAATGGATTCGGTGGAGGTCTTACCAATAGAAGCAAAGGAGAAGGCCATGACTACGGCTGAACGACTGATAAACAGGGGAAGGGAAGAGGGGATCCAAAAAGGAATCT
>CAYXSD010000135.1:0-7245 GCA_964466335.1 uncultured Spirochaetales bacterium | reverse complement strand
AGAGCCACTTTCAAAATTAGGTAATTTTGAAAGTGGCTGTTGAGGGTATGTTTTTCATATCCCCAGGGCTAAACTGTGTATGTAAGGTATTCCTATTCTCCGATAATACTTGCTTCTTCTTTCTTTGCTTCGGCGTCTTTGTATACTCGTCCCCATCCGGTGAAAATGGCTATGAGCATAACAACTACAAGTCCCATTCCATGAAAAAAGAAAGGCATTGCTTGAATAATATTAACGCTGCTACCAATAATACCGGTAGTTAAGGCGATCCCATATGCAAGCATTACCCCCGGATTGTACGGGACAAACATAATAGTTCCTGTAGCAATGGCGTCCATTATATTCGCGTTCCTTTTTGCCGAAAGGTTGTGCCGGTCACCGATCTCTTTTGCGAGAGGTCCGAAGGCAACAATGGAACGGGCAGATCCGGCTGTAATAATATTTCCGAATATGGTCATAATAAGGACGGTGAGCTCCGCGTTCCGAACGCTCTTCGTTAGAGGCGAAACCTTGTTGAGGATCCTGTCAAAAAGACCCGCCTTATCGAACACCCCCACAAGGCCTAGAAGGAGCATGGTAAAGATGATAATCGGTAACATGCCGTTAATCCCATTGTAGAGGACCCCGCCAAATTTCTTTGCTGCCACATCGGCGAAAAGGACATCGGAGGGTTTCATAAGACCAGCAACTAAACCTAATACAATCCCACATGCATTAGTGATAATAAGCGCGGTAACAAGGTGTACTCCTTTATACATTATAAAAATAAGTACCGCGGGCACAATGAGCATAATAAGGCCCAAAGGAGATACATCGGGGGCGAGGTTCGCTGAGGCGGCGGCGTCAGTAGCCGTAGAGAGACCAAATATAATAAACATTACTACAGAGAAAGCCGCGGCGACCAAGGCGTATTTTAACCGGCTTTTTACAACGGTCTTAATTTCCGCCCCTTGGGTGTAGGCAGAGGCAATCGTCGTGTCCGATATAGGAGCGATGTTATCACCAAAGAAAGCCCCGCTCATTAGAGCGCCAATCATAACAAGGGGATTTGCCCCAAGGCCTACTCCTACCGGGAGCATTAACGGGCCGATGGCCGCGATGCTTCCGCCGGAGGTCCCGGTGGCTGTTGAAAAGAGGGCCGCGATTATGAATGTAGCAAGCGGTAGGAAAGCTCCCGAAATTCCCACATTCACGCCCAGCCATACCAGACTGTCCACTAGCCCGGTTGTACGAAGCAGCCTTCCCATAATGGAGGCAAGCATCCATGCCAGCGCCATAATCGCCACCATCCTGCGGGCCATACCGTTAATAAGCGCGTCGGATGCTTCCGCGGGTTTCTTCGCCAAAACGATTGCCACAAACATAGATGCAAGACAGGCAATCCATAGTGTCTTAGTGTGTACCCATCCGGTAAGCACGAGGACGAGGATGCTGCCCAGGAGCGTAATTAGCGGAAGAAACGCCCCAAAACTTCCTAACCTGAATTCAAGCCGATCTGATTCTGTTCCCATAAGTTCCTCCGTAAAAATATAGAAGTTTAAATATGTCAATATACGAAAATTAAATATAACATATATTGACATATTGAATAGTACCATGATATTATGGAGTACGCAAGCATTTTTTTATAGGAAATTAAATGATTTATTTTTTGGCAGGTTTACTTACATTTCCCATTACAACAGCTTTAACAGTTGCGGGTGTTGGCGCGGCCTTTGTGCTTATACCCATTTTTACGACTCTAGGATTTCCCCTTCATCAATCAATGGCTGTAGCTCTGCTTTTAAACTCATTGGCCATGCTCTTCGCTTTAGTAAGGTATATCAGAAATAAGCTTGTTTTATGGAAACTCAGTATTCCTCTAATTATTACCATTACCATAGGGGCGCCGCTTGGAGTAAAACTGAGCTATATTATAGACAGTAGTATAATAATTATTTGTTTTATCTGTTTTCTTGTCTTTGCCGCAATCATGATTTTTACTTCGAAAACAAAAAAAGAAGAAGACGGAAGTGTCACATTGACACCTGTTAAAATAGTTCTTAGTGGATTCGCGGGGTTGATTATGGGTGTTTTGGCCGGCTTGTTAGGGGTTGGCGGGGGAAATATTGTTCTTCCCACACTTTTAGCACTCGGAACAAAGCCAAAAGAGGCGATTGGTACAACCGCTGTAATTGTTGTGTTCTCGTCGACTTCCGGATTCATTGGTCATATTGGGATGGGCAGTGTGGATTGGCTCCTCGTGGCCGTTGCCGCCGGAGCAGCTATTGCCGGGGCCATTGTGGGTTCCTGGCTTATGACCGACAAATTGAATCCTGAAACAATCAAGAAAGTACTGGGAGTGGTCTTGATAGCGTTTGCTATTAAGATGGCTATCAATCTTATTTTTGGAGGATAATATGGAACAAGAGAAGCTCGAACGTATTCGTAAAGAATTACCAGCAGTAAATAATTGTGTGTATTTGAATGCCGGTACAAACGGACCGCTATGCAGGGCCTCAGCCGAGGCAATGAAAAAAGAATCGGAGAAGGAGTACTTAGAAGGGAGATATCTTCCTTTCATAGAGGAACTATATCGGGACATGGACAGCACCCGCGCCATGATTGGCGAATTTATCGGGGCCGACTATGAGGAAGTAGCCCTTACCCATTCCGCAACTGAAGGAATGAACCTTATCCTATGGGGCATAAATTGGCGGCAAGGGGATGAAATAATTACTACCAACCGAGAGCATGTTGCCGGTCTTGCTCCTATCGCGCTTGTGAAGCACAGGTTTGGATTGAATGTTACATATGTGGAAGCTGAATACGGCGATGATTATGATGAAGACAGGTTTGTTGCAAGGGTAGAAGGAAGTATTACACCTCGGTCGAGATTATTAGTTGTGTCGCATGTTTCCTTTTCAACCGGTCTTACCTTTCCTTTAAAAAAACTTGCGGATATCTGTCATAAAAACGACATGTACATCCTCGTTGACGGGGCCCAGGGGGCCGGGGCAACCTCCTTGGATGTACATGATTTCGGTGTCGATTTTTATGCTTTGGCGGGAAGAAAATGGCTGCTCGGCCCCGAAGGCATTGCGGCATTGTATGTCGCGAAAAACAGAATTTCGGGGATAGAACCGACCTTCATTAGTCCTTCATCAGTCCAAAACCGCCATGACCTGGACATTGCTTCCCCCTATGTTATTCCAGCACCCTTTGCGGCCAGGTTTCAGACTGCTACCGCAATAAACCGTCCGGTATTACGCGGTTTTTATGAAGGCCTTACTTTTTTGTTAAAAGATGTAGGAAAGGATTGGCTGCTGGAAAGAATTAGCAAATCAGTTCTGTATCTTAGAGAAAAGTTGGAGGAAATACCCGGAATAACAATCGTAACACCCCGGGGAAAAGAAGCTGGTTTTCTGCATTTTCTTGTAAAAGACTGGCAGCCGGCGGAATTTTGTGCGGTGTTGAATAAGAAGAAATTTATGATTCGGCCCGTCCCCAAACAGCATCTCCCCGCGCCGATTAGGGTTTCGGTGGGGTTTTACAATACATTGGATGAGTTAGACGCCTTTGTTGAGAATGTCATTGAGGTTGTCAATAACAGTTCTTCTTAAGTATTTCTAGTATCTATGCTCTCTACTATAGCTCTACTCTATTGAAAGATTGACACATTAAAGATATGATACACGGTACACGGCGAGTCATTCTGAGTTGGAGACCATGGTAATGCCGTGTGGTTTTCCCTTGAAGATATAACAATTGGTAAGGAGCAATACTTAATTCGTATAGCTAAACAGGAGGGAATGTGGCATCAGAAGAGCGAGCAAAAAACGAACTTCGAGCGAATATTTTGAAGGCCCTTGCGAATTTAACCCGCGTATGTATTATTGAAAGGTTGAAGGAAGGGGACCATAGTGTTAATGAACTATCAGAAAGAATCGGAGAATCTAGTTCAATTACCTCTCGCCACCTTGGAATACTTAAGAAATCGGGTCTTATTGAGGATAATAAAAGAGGGACGACTGTAGTCTACTCCTTGGCAACAGGAAAGATTTCCAATGTCTTTGACGCGGTTGATGAGGTAATTAAATTGAACTACGAACGCTATAAATCGTTTTTTTCTTAATGCAGACCACCCACTACATGCTCTTATGAGGCCTGTACTTTCCATCAAACAGCCGAATACTGCCTCCTTGTGATGTATCCTCGAGCATATCGAGGGCCGCGGAAACTACTTCTGTCTGGTATTCCCTGTCCATGGGAGGGCCGACAGGTCTACCCATGGGATGGTTTGTAAGGAGGACCCTAGGGAGGCTCATAGAGGCGAGCATTTCTCCAAAGGCTTTTACCGCTATAATGACCGTTGCAATTCCTGCTTTTTCGAATAATCGCGCTGCATGTCCGACCGACATGTGACAGACCGGTCAGACAGGGACTAGGAGGAGCGCCTCCACCCCTTGTTCTTTCATCATGGAGACCCACTTAGGGCCAATCTTATCCCGGAGACGTACTTGGGAACAGGCCCCGACAAAGGAGTATGCGGAATCCGCAAGGGTGCCGATAACTCCTTTTTTTTCCAAAGTGTTTAGGGGTCCTAAGGGAAAGGCAACATTGTGGTCTGTTTTCGCTCCGCTTACATCGTATCCGCCGTGACGTACCCGAAGATTGTCCATGGGAGTCGATGTTGGAATACGTGAAAGTTCAGGTTCGGCTTTTAAAAAGTCATTTATCCTCTCTGTTGCCTCCTCCTGAGACATATTTTCCACACCGAAGGGATTAGGATCATCTCCGTCAACAAAATGGCCGCTCGAGGTAAGAAGGGAAACCCTTGTAGAGGAGACCGGTTTGGACAATGGTTGAAAAGGCCCGGAATCGTAGGTGAACTGGGAGGGTTTAGAGTATCCGAGGCTTTGTCCTTCAATCACATGATCTACGATCTTGCCCCAATCACCGTCGTTTAAGGTATCCCCTACTTTTTGCAACAGTGCTTCTAAGAAATCCGCTGCTCGTTCTTCACTGAACTGGGCTAAAAACTTGAAGTGTAAATTTCCTCTCTTCCCATATGAAAAAGAGTCCTTGAACTCTTTGAAGCTTTCCCTCTGTTCTTTTTCTTTTTTCATAATTCCGCCTCCTTTTATTAGCGGCTTTTCTTTTTAGGGCTCCCTATTGTCTTGCCTTATCCCGACTTGCCTTATGCAGCTACTATTTGCGATAATATGATAAAAATTATAATATTAGGTTTTTGTTCGGTCAACCCTTGGTATAGGACCAGAGCGATTCATTCGGCAATAAGGGCTTTTATAGGAAAAGAGAGAATCCACCTAGTTCCATTAACATGTTTAATCTCGTAGGTTCCGTCAATTTGTGTAACAAGGGTTTGGATTAATTCAATTCCTAAGGAGGATTCTGTATTAATTTCTTCAATCTTTGGCATGCCGGAGCCGTTATCCGCGAAGGTGAGATTTACTTCATCCTTATAGAGAAAAGTTTCTACCAAGATATCCCCATTTTTCTCCTGATCAAAGGCATGTGTTATTGCATTGCAAAATAACTCGTTCAAAATGATTCCGATCGGGGTTGCGTGTTCCATTTTGATCCATACATCTTCTCCTAAAGAGACATCAAAGTGTACATTAGGATTGTAATATACCTGCCAAAGATCAGACAGAAGGGTTCCAATATAAGTATTTAAACTAACAATTGCTAATTGATCTTTTTGATACATGAATTCATGGAGTGTTGATATTGCTCTTATCCTGTTCCGGGTTTTTTCTACTATGGTTAAAGCATTTTTATCAGAAATTTTTTCTTTTTCCAGGTCTAAGAGGCTTTGGATTAGTTGTATGTTGTTTTTTGTTCGATGGTGGAGCTCTTGGAGAAGTAAATTTTTCTCTGCTATAAGTTTGTTTTTTTCTTGGAGTGTTGCTTCGAGCTGTTGTTGATATTCTTCTACTTCCCTCATTTTGTTATGAAGTTCTTTTGTTCGTTCCTGGACCATATCTTCAAGTTCATTATTTACGCGTAGATGGTGCATGTTTCGTATTTCTATCATTATGTAAAAGAGGTACAGAGCAAGGAGTATTCCTAATGCGGTGTGAACAAAATCGGACATCGGAACAGTCGATCTTGTAATGAAACCATAGATTATGGAAGCAATATAAAATCCTACAAAAAGCGATAATTTAAGGAAGTACTTCTTTTTTAAAAACCCATACTCAATGAGAAGCATCAGCGAAAAACCAATAAAAATAGCACTGGTTAGATTCCCTGGGATTGCCTCGAAACCGGGGATGAGCCCTGTAATATAAAATAGGAGTACCTGAATGATTCGGGTAAAGGAATTTCTGAATATTCCGGTGAGTAGAACGAGAATTCCTGTTAGAAATACCGCAGTAACAGAGGGTTCTTGTAAAATCTGCAGAAGACTATACTGACGGACTACTAAAAAATGAACCAAAGAAATAGTTGAAAGAATAAAAGCGAACAGGGCGACAGAATACCCTATTCGCCTTTGTATGTATTTTATCATTGTTGTTGTATTGTATACTTTTTTTATGACCAGGACCAGTATGCTTCGGTTCCCATCCCGCCATCGTCATAACAATAAATTTCATCCATTTGTGGACATGAAACATTGTTGACATTTTCTATTAATTCTTTCTGTATACTTGGAAAATCAAAGGAAGAGTCGCCTAAGGGATTGTATTTGCCAATAGCCTTATCCAGTTCGATATCCCGTTTGTAATCGGTTACCATTATGAGGGCAAGTATGCTCATACCTCTCTCTATGATCTCTTTATTTCCGCCTTTAAAATTATTTATGAGACGAAGACGCTCAAACACATCTCTATTATCCGTAGTTGTCGGATTAAAATAGTGCTTCGTTTCCCTACAGGAGAGTACATATGTACCCAAGTGAGATACGGCAGTCCTCTCGGCGTCCTCACATCCTGCTATGAAAGGAAGCATTCCAATAAGTTTAGCGATATCTTTGTTTTTAAATAGATTTTTTTCCTTTTCTTCCATTCGAAACGAGTTAGCCACATCTTCTGAAATCTTGCTCCAAATTTCATAGATTTTTTCTTTCTTGGAAACTTGCATTTCTTTTGCTGTCATACGCACATATCCTCCTGTAAAAGTTTCATAAAGTATAACATAATTGACAAAGAGTAGCAATAAAATCTATTAAATCCCCTAAATTAGGAGAACTGTCAAAAACATTCATTTCGCATATTGATGCTCTTTTCAGAAAGCCAA
>CAYXSD010000134.1:0-7336 GCA_964466335.1 uncultured Spirochaetales bacterium | reverse complement strand
TTCCTAATACAACCCTGTAATACTTCCTATTACATAAATGGTTCCGGCAACGATTATGCTTGCCACAATGGTCATAAAGACTCCGGCAAAGGCCATGTCCTTAATGGAAAAGTATCCCGCGGAATAGGGAATAACATTGGTGGGGGTAGAAGTAACCAGTATAAAGGCCATGCTGGTGGTCAATGCCGCGGGTATCGTAATCGACATGGGATCTATACCCAAGTTTTGGGCCAGGGTAATCATTATGGGAATGATGATGGTGGCGGTTACGGTATTGCTGGAGAAAGCAATTTTTAAGAAACTGATTATTAACACAACCAGGAACACCTGTAAGACGGCATGAATACCACCGATTCCTCCTAAGAACACCACGGCCAGCCAACTTGCCGATCCTGTTTCGTAGAGCATCATGCCTAAGGAAATACCGGAGACAATAAGCAGTATACTACTCCAGGAGATCTCCTTCTCTACTTCCTTCCATTTTATTCCGCTTACTTTGGGGAAAAAGAAAATCCCGGCGGTAAGGAGAACAGGCATTGAAATAGGAATATCAATGCCTAACAACTTCTCAAATAAGGGTGTGGTAAGCCATAATACTATTGTGGAAAGAAAAATTATTAGGGTGACCTTCTCTTCCCTGTTCATTTTAGGAAGTTCTTTGTATTCAGATTCTAATTCTTCTTTCGTTTTCTTAAGGAATTTCATCTCCGGTTTGAAAAACAAGAGAATTATTACCCAGCAGGGGAAAAGAAGGAGTATTCCGGCAGGCACTCCATAGAGCATCCATCCTGTAAAGCTTAAGTCCACTCCCGCCATCTCTTTTAAAAACCCTATAGCCAGAGGATTAGGTCCCGCCCCGGAGGGTGCCGCTATTCCACCGATGATGGGCCCCCATGCAGCGGATATCATGAGGGCCTTTCCGAAGTTGCTTTTCATGGGAGTAACTCCCTCTTCCTTTAATATGGATACCCCTAAAGGCATGAGCATTGCCGCCACAGCTGTGTTGGTAATCCACATTGATAACAAGGCGCCAACAGCGAGGAAACCGAAAATAATAATACTCGTCCGATTTCCTGTTTTGGATAAAAGGAAGACTGAAATTCGGTTTCCCAGACCCGACTGGGTAACGAAAGAACCTAACGTCAATACACCAATGAAAAACACAATAATATGGTTTCCAAATCCCACGCGGACAATGGATTGAAAATCCGAAACCTTAAGCAGCGCTAAAAGAAATACCGCTAAGAGACCCGTAATGTGGAAAGGGATCGCTTCTGTCATCCAGAGGATCAGGGCAAACAGGAGAATTCCCATAGCTGTCTGCCCGGAAGCCGTTAAGGTTACATTTCCAACAGTGCGAATAGAATCCGGTATAGGAAAATATGCTACAAAAAAGGCCACACCCAAGGCAACTGAGAATATAACCAGTTTCGTAGTCGATGACGTTCCTTGACTTATAGAATTATCCGATTTCATTTTTTATCTTTTTTTCCTGTGTAAACCTTCCTTTAATAAGTCTCCTACCTTTTTCGGCCTGTCCGCGACAAGGGCCCCTGCTTTCTCCAATGCAGCGACCTTATCCTTAACTGCCCCGGACCCCCCTGTTACAATTGCACCGGCGTGACCCATTTTTTTTCCTTCCGGCGCTGTCCTGCCGGCGAGAAAAGCTACGAGGGGTTTGGTAAAGCTGCCGTCCTCCAAGGCTTCCGCAACTTCTTCCTCCATGGTACCGCCTAGTTCTCCGATTATAACGACCGCCTCGGTTTCCGTATCTTCCTCGTAGGCAGGAAGCATTTCAGCGAATCGCGTCCCCGGGACAGTATCGCCTCCTACCCCTATCAGAGTGGAGACCCCGAATCCCCCAGATACCACCATAGCGGTGACTTCATTGGTAAGAGAACCGCTTCTCGTCATTACTCCTATACTACCTCTCTTATAGACCCTTTCAATCCAATAGGGGAAAAAGCCCATCATTGCCTGATCCGGACTTATTACCCCGGAGGTATTACCGCCTATTACAATCGCGTTTTCCGAAAGCGCTGCCTTCCTTATCTGGATTGCATCATGGACGGGTATACCCTCCGCAACCATGACGATCTTTTTTAATCCGCTGTTTAATGCTTCAAAAACAGCGTCCTTCGTAAAACGGGGAGGGACAAAGAGCATGGAGGCCTCTGCCTGATGGTTTCTTAATGCCCGCTCCACGGTGTGGAATACGGGAATGTCGTGGACTTTTTCATCCTCCTTTCCGGGGGTAACGCCCGCGGGGATAACTGTACCCATCTGCTTCATGTGGTTTGTCCAATAGGATCCTTCCTTTCCGGTAATACCCTGTATGAGTACTCTTGTGTCTTTTTTTATGAATATACTCATACCCTCTTCCCCTTTGAAATCGCCACCGCTTTACGCACGGCTTCTTCAGTATCGTAGAGCGGTTCTAATCCGGCATTTTCCAATATTCTTACTGCTTCTTCCTCATTGGTACCTCGAATACAGGTTACAATAGGTCTGTCGGGTTTAAGTTTTTCCATCGCCTCAACCACTCCCTTCGCCATAACATCCGCCCGCGCAATAGTCCCGAAGGTTACAATGAGAATCACCTTAGAATCACTTTGTAAACAGAGCTCCATAGCCCTTACCGCTTTATGATAGTTCGGACCGCCGAACTCTAAATAGTTCGCCACCGTACCGCCTTCATAGTTGATAAGATCGTACACTGTGGTGGTTAATCCGGCGCCTGCACACATAAGACCGATATCCCCTTTGAACTGAAGGAATGGTATTCCCTCTTTTGCCGCTTCATATTCAGCGTCGCTTTCGAAATACTCCCTGGTCTTTTCAAATTGTGTACCTTTGGCTGTGCCCTGGACCGAGCCATTATCATCAAGGATAATTTTGGCGTCTCCCGCAATCAGTTCTCCCGATGGGGTTATAAAAAGAGGATTTATTTCCACTAACTCAGCATGGTAATCGGAAAATATCCTGTAGAGATTTCCCAGCATCTTGGAACATTTTTTTGCAATATCCCCTGTAAGACCCATATCATAGGCTGTTGATTTCGCTCGGAATGTCTCGAGTCCCCGGGTACTATCAAAATATTTTTTTATTATTTTTTCAGGACTTTTCTCTGCCAGGTCTTCTATCTCAATCCCGCCTTCCGAACATGCAATAACTACACCTTCCGCCCTCTGAGGTTCGTAGGTAATAGAGAGATAGATTTCCTTTTCAATATTAATACCCTCTTCTATTAAGAGTCTGGATGGTTTTTCCGAGTGAGCAAAAAGTTCTCTTCCGGCGTGTATTGCTTCATCCTTATTGTGGGCAATTGCAATAAGACCGGCCTTTCCTCTACCGCCTCTAAGCACCTGGGCTTTTAGAACAATGGGGAAGCTGATGTTTCCAACTGCCTGCTCTATCTCTTCCGATCCCGTTACCATTTCGGATTTCGGGACAGGGATTTCGTACTCCGAAAAAATATCTTTTCCCTGATACTCAAAAAGCTTCACACTCTACTCCTTTCCATACTCATGCCAAAAGGCGCCCCACATTTCTTCATCACTGGGCTTCTTTGGTTCAAAAGGAACGGAAACCCAGGTGATATTGAGAAAATGTTTGTAGTAAATATTCTCCGTTGTTATATTCCCGCCCCAGGTACCGCACCCGAGGGTGACAGTTGACGGCATACCATTGAAGAAGTTACCGCCGTTCGCCGGAGCTTGGGCCTGTCGGATCATAACACGACTCGATCTTACCTCTTTTGATAGGGTCTCGATGTAGTCATTAGTAAAAGTGTGGATCCCGCAGGAATGCCCGGTACCGGCAAAGTCTGTAATTCTTATAAGTTTTTTTAAACCTTCATCAAACTTCTCGTATTTCCAGAGGGTAAGAACCGGACTTAACTTTTCTCCTGAGAAGGGATCATTTTCTATGGGTGCTTCCCCTTCTACAAGGAGAATTCTGGTCCCTTCCGGCACGGAGAGGCCTGCCTCCTGTGCGATTTTTTTAGCTGACTGGGCAATGATTGCCGGGTTAATCCCAACATTACCCTTTTTATTTACTTTCCACATACAATCCTGAAGTTTTTTCTTTTCTTCCGGTGAACAGAGATACCCCCCCTGCTTCTTAAGTTCCTCTATGGTTTTGTTATACACCGACTCTTGGACCACAAGTGAATTTTCCGAGGAGCAGCTTGTAGCGTAATCAAATGTTTTACTAAGAGCTACTTTCGACGCCGCGTCCGGAATATCCGCGTCTTCCGCGATTATCTGCACCGCGTTTCCGGGGCCTACGCCGTATGCGGGAGTTCCGCTGGAGTAAGCCGCCTTAACCATGGGACCTCCACCTGTGGCGAGCACTAAATCCACCTTTGCCATGAGCTCGTTTGTCAGCTCTATGGTTGGTTCTTCTATTATTTGAATGAGGTCTTCCGGGGCACCGACCTTTTTTAACCCTTTACGCATACAATTCACTGCCATTTTCGAGCATTCCTTTGCCTTGGGATGGGGAGCAAAAATAACTGCGTTTCTTCCTTTAAGAATTGAAACAGCATTGCTTCCGGGTGTGGCGGTCGGATTGGTCACCGGAGTGAGTGCCCCAACAACACCCACGGGTTTGGCGTATTTTTTTATACCCAGCTCCTTATCTTCTTCTATAAGTCCCACGGAGAGAGCATTTTTTATATCATCTAGTACACCAAGTATCTTCCCTTTATGCTTTTTCTTTTTGTCCTCAACATTTCCCATCCCTGTTTCTTTAACCGCAGCTTCGGCCAACTTCTGAATGTTCTCGTCCTTGTATACCTCCCAGCCTATTGCCAGGCATACATTATCAATCTGCTTCTGCGAATAGGATGCGGCAATATGTTGGGCTTCTCTTGCTTTTTCTATTAACTGGTCTACAATCGTTTTTTCTTCCCCATTACTCATACAATTTTCTCCCGGTTTAGTTGAAATTTCTCTCTTCCAATTCCTGGACCTTATGAAAGGCATCGGTTAAAAAGTCTTTTTTGAATTCCATTTTCTGGGTAAACTGCATGGATAGCCAGGCTTCTACAATGCGCACCCCTAAAAACGGTGCCGTTATCCAGCCTCCCATAGTAAGGATATTAGCATTGTTGATGATTTTCCCCCGCTCGCCGGCGAAGACCCCATCGGCAACAACGGCGTACACGCCTTTGTGTTTGTTGGCAACGATTGCCATCCCCTGCCCTGTACCGCAGATAAGGATTCCTCTCTCCGCTTCTCCTTTTTGCACAGATTCGGCGACCTTCGGCGCCTGCTTCCAGTAGGGCTCCGGGTGATTTTCGTCCTCTATTCCGAAGTCCATTATCTGTATATCCGCTTTCTCCGATAGGTGTTCTACTACCGCTTTCTTTAAAGGATATCCGGATAGGTCGGATGCTATTGCTATTTTCATAATTCTCTCCTCTTTATTTTCTCTTTATTAGTTCCTTTGCTTTCTTCATGATCGTTTCATAGGTGAGCTCGAAGCGCTCCATTAAATATTCCAAAGTACCCACCTCCCCAAACTCATCTTTTATGCCTACTCTGGCCAGGGGAGTCGGCCGTTCTTCAGATAATACCTCAGTTACAGCGGAACCAAGGAAGTTCACTATTTGATGGTTCTCACAGGTAACGACGGCCCCTGTTTTCTCCGCGTATGTCAGGACCAACTCCCGGTCAATAGGTTTTACCGTGTGCATATCAATTACAGCAGCGGAAATGCCCTCCTGCTCAAGTTTTTCCGCAGCTTTTAATGCCTCCATAACCATGACAAATCCCGTGGCGATAAGTGTTATATCCTTTCCATCTTTAACAACATTTCCTTTTCCCAACTCAAAAGACTCGCTAGCGTTATACAATGTATTACCGCCCTTACGGTGTAGACGCATATAGGTACACCCTGGATACTCGGCGCTCTTTTTAACCAAAGCCTTAAGACTTACATTATCTGATGGTTCAAAAACCACCAGTTTCGGGATGTTTCGCATGACCCCGCCGTCCTCGAAGGACATATGCGTTCCTCCGTTATACGCTGCGGTCACGCCGGGGTCGGTACCCACGAGCTTTACATTTAACCGAGCATAGTTAGCGGAGATAAAAAATTGATCATAGGTTTTCCTTCCGGCAAAACTGGCAAAAGAGGCCGCAAAGGGTATTTTCCCAACAGAGGATAGACCAGCGGCAACACCCACCATATTCGCTTCAGCAACTCCCATGTCAAAAGACCGTTTAGGGAATTTGTCCTTAAAGGGAACAGTACCGCTTGCCTTCATAAGATCCGCTTCGAGGACCACAATCCGTTCATCATGTTCCGCCAGTTCTATAAGGGTATCATTATAGGTCGCCCGCATATCCTGTACATCAGCCATTGTCCTTTCCCCCTAATTTGTTTTCTTCTGTTTCTTTTTCGAGCCGCCTAATTGCTTCTTTAGCGGTTTCGTAATCAAAGGGCATATTGTGATTGGACAGTTTTCCCTCAGCAAAATAGGCTCCTTTTCCTTTTATTGTGTCCATTATGATCATGCTGGGACGACAGTTCTCTTCCTTGGCCTTTCGTATTGCTCTGTCCAAGGCGGCAAAGTTATGCCCGTCCACCCGAAAGACCCTCCAGCCAAATCCGGTCCACTTCGCGCCAAGGTCATCCAGGTCCATAATGTCTTGCGTGTACCCGTCTATCTGCATTTTGTTGTAATCCGTGAAAGCGATAA
This sequence comes from uncultured Spirochaetales bacterium, assembly GCA_964466335.1. Lineage (GTDB taxonomy): Bacteria > Spirochaetota > Spirochaetia > SPDA01 > CAYXSD01 > CAYXSD01. Next base: position 627 of record CAYXSD010000134.1, on the reverse strand, counting down.
TAGTATTAAGCTTGAAGTGAGAAGCACTCATTGCCGCCTCCCAGACCTGTCCTTCGTTGTTTTCGCCGTCCCCCATAATGACGTATACGGTGCTGTCTATTCCGTCTAATCTGTTTCCAAGGGCTTTGCCGATTGCAGCAGAAAGTCCCTGGCCCAAGGACCCGGCGCTCATATCGATACCGGGAGTCAGATACATATCCGCATGACTCGGTAATCTAGTGCCTCCCTGATTTAACGTATGCAACCATTCCTCCGGGAAATAGCCCTTATCTGCAAGCACACTGTATAGTGCCGGTCCGGCATGTCCCTTGGAAAGCACCAGCTGGTCCCTGTCCCGGTTATTTGGATTTTTCGGATCGATATTCATGTGTTTGTTGTATAAAATTGTTAATACTTCCACTATTGAAAGGGAACCGCCTATATGCCCCACTCCAAGATATCCTATCGCATCGATAGTGAGCGAACGTATACGCAGAGCTTTCTTTTCTAACATCTGTACCATATCATTGTTCATTGTTGGCTCCTTTTATTTACTTTTTGTAAGTAAGTTTTATTATTATAAAATTCATATTTTCCCAAAATTAATTTCTTGTTTAATGTTTAGTTATTTAAGTATAGAATTATTGA
>CAYXSD010000133.1:0-7414 GCA_964466335.1 uncultured Spirochaetales bacterium | reverse complement strand
TTCAATTTCCTTGAATTGTAGTTAATTCAAAGGATTGGAGGCAAATTCTCAAAGTAGAAGTCTTTTAGACTTCTACTTTGAGAATTGCTGCATAGAAAGACTCCGCGAAGACACCGAAAAGACCCTTGAAGGGCCTTTCCGGAAGACAGATCGTATGCATGAGATCTAAAAAGATTTAAAGGGTCGCTAAAATAACCGCCTTTATGGTGTGTTTTCGGTTCTCCGCCTCATCCCATACCCTGGAGGAGGGCCCTTCTATGACCTCGTGGGCCACTTCGTTGCCTTTTACCGCCGGGAGACAGTGCAGGAAGATGGAATTTTCCTTTCCCGTGGCGGTCATAACCTCCTCTGTTACCCTGTAGGGGGTCAACAGCTTCATCCGTTCGGAGCTCTTCTCCTCTTCCCCCATGGAGACCCACACATCGGTGTATACCGCGTCGGCTCCCTTTACCCCTTCGCTTACATCGGAAGTGGTTTTTATTTCCGCCCCGGACTCCTTTGCAAGTCCTTTACAGAATGACGCAGTTTCTTCCGAAGGCATAAGTCCTTGAGGCGCCACCGCGGTGAAGTGCACTCCCATTTTCCCGCAGATAATCATGAGAGAGGTGGCCACGTTGTTTCTGGCATCTCCAACGAAGACGAGTTTTCTGTTTTTTAGGTCTCCGCGTTCCTCCTCCAGGGTCATGATGTCCGCTAAGGCCTGGGTGGGGTGGTAAAGGTCGGTAAGTCCATTGTACACGGGGACACCGGAGTGCTCGGCCAGTTTTTCCACCATTTCCTGCTTGAATCCCCGGAATTGTATACAGTCGAACATCCTTCCTAAGACCCGGGCGGTGTCCTCGATGGTCTCCTTTGCTCCCAGCTGGATATCAGCGGTGGAGAGGAACACGGGGTGTCCCCCCTCCTCTCCGAAGGCGGTTTCAAAGGCGCATCGGGTACGGGTAGAGCGTTTCTCGAAAAGAAGGGCCAAGGTCCTTCCCTCGAAGCGTCTCTGAAATTCTCCCTCTTTTCTCTCCTTCTTTACCTGGTGGGAAAGGTCGAGGAGGTGCCGAATTTCTTCGAGACTGTAGTCTTTCAGTGTTAACAACGATCTTCCTTTGAGTGTTACTCCCATACCGTGCTCCTTACTGTTTTTTATTGGATTAGTTACATTTTTCGCAGTTAAAAGAGGATATCAAGCGGGGAGAAAGTGGTCAAGATCGGGAACGTACAGATCGGGAGCGTATAACAGAGTCCTCAGGAAAGAGGAGAAGCAGGGCTTCCCGCATGGACTCTGAAAAGTGGAAGGTTAGGGCGGAACGGACCTCCTTGGGGAGCTCGGATATATGCTCCCGGTTCGCCTCGGGGAGGAGAATGTGGTCCAGTTTATTTCTGTAGGCAGCCAGGACCTTCTCCTTTACTCCGCCGATCTTAAGGAGCCTCCCGGTAAGAGTGATCTCTCCGGTCATGGCCCAGCCGGACTTCATGGTTATCCCTGTTAAGGCGGAGAGGAGGGCAGCTGTAAGGGTAATCCCCGCTGAGGGTCCATCCTTCGGAATAGCCCCTTCGGGCACATGAATGTGGATAGCCCCAGATTTCTGGAAATCCGGGGAGATGTGGAATACATTATAGTTCGCCCTTAAGAAAGAGAGGGCGGTATGGGCGCTCTCCTTCATGACGTCCCCCAGATTTCCGGTGAGCATGAGTTCTCCCGGTCCTTCCAGAACGGCCGCCTCTATGGGCAAGAGGGTGCCGCCCATTTCGGTCCAAGCCAGACCGTAGGCCAGACCCGGTCTCAGTTCCCGAATGACCTTATCCTCTTTAAACTTCTCATTCCCCAGGTATTTCTTGACCCCTTTGGCGGTAACAACGGAGGTAAAAGGTGTTTTTGATGAGGCGGGAGTCTCCGCCGAGCTGTCTTCTTCGGAAGGGGTCTTTTCTGCTGAAATCATTGTCCCGCCGGGGCCGTAGCCTTCTTTTACCGCCTGGCGGGCAATTTTCCTAATAATGGAGGCGATTTCCCGTTCCAGGTTTCTCACCCCGGACTCCATGGTGTAGGCGTGTATAAGGGTCAGAATAGCCTGCTTCTGAAAGCTGATGTTTGCCCAGTCCAGCCCGTTTTCCTTGATCTGTTTCGGAATAATGAACTGCTGGGCAATTTTTACCTTTTCGAAGTCCGTATATCCGGGAATTTCGATAATTTCCATCCTGTCCCGTAAGGGGTAGGGAATGGTGTACATGGAGTTTGCCGTGGTAATAAACATAACGCCGGAAAGATCGTAGGGGACCTCCAAGTAGTGGTCCATGAAGCTGGAATTCTGTTCCGGGTCCAGGACCTCCAGCAGAGCGGATGCGGGGTCGCCGCGGAAATCGGAGCTTATTTTGTCAATCTCATCTAAAAGAAAAACAGGGTTCGAAGTGCCTACCTTTCGCATGGACTGGATAATCTTCCCCGGCAAGGCACCTACATAGGTCTTCCGGTGGCCCCGGATTTCCGCCTCGTCTTTTACACCTCCTAAGGATATTCGGACGAACTCCCGGCCGATGGCCCTGGCCACGGAACGCCCTAGGGAGGTCTTTCCCGTTCCCGGAGGCCCCACGAAGCAGAGAATAGGTCCTTTTACTTTCTCCTTCAGCTGATGAACAGCGATAAAATCGAGGACCCTCTCTTTGGGTTTTTTCATATTGTAATGATCTTCGTCGAGGATCTTCTCGGCGAGGTCTATATCTTTGCTGTCTTGACTTTTCTCCATCCAGGGAAGGTCGACCACCCATTCCAGATAGGTCCGCAGCACCCCCGCTTCGGGACTCATGGCCCCCAGTCGGGAGAGGCGCTTAACCTCCTTCTCCGCTTTGGCCTTGACCTCTTCGGGAAGCTGCTTCTTTGAAAGCCGTGCCTCCATCTCTTTAGCCCCGCTTGCGTCTTCCTCCTCTTTGCCGAGTTCTTTATTTATCTCCCTGATCTGCTCGTTCAGGTAGTACTCCTTCTGGGATTTCTCCAGGCGTTTTTTTACCTTGGAGTGGATCTTGGTTTGAAGGGCGGCCACTTCGTTTTCCGCTTCAATAATAACGGCAAGCTCCTCTAGTCGTTTTAGGGGCTCCTCCCCGGATAAAAGGGAGACCTTCTGTTCCATTTTTATATCCAAATGGGCGGAGACAATGTCCGCTAATTTGTCCGGATACTCCGCTCTCTCAGCGGTGTCGAGGATTTCCTGGGATATCTTTTTCTTCCCGCGGGCGTACTTTTTAAAGCCCTCTAAGACCGTCTGCATAATGGGTTTTGACTCCGGAGGTACGTGGGTCAGGTCTTTTCTGGTGACCGCCTGGATCCTCAAATAGGGGGAAAAGGAGGTAAATTTCCTAATTGTTCCCCGTTCCATTCCCTCCACCAGGACCCGAAGGGTCCCGTCGGGGAGCTTCAGCATCTGGATAATCCGGGCGAGAGTACCGTCTTTATAGATATCTTCTTCCCCCGGGGTGTCTACGTTGGATTTTTGGGGAGCGAGGAAAACGGTCCGGTCTCCCTTAATTGCCTCTTCTACGGCGCGGATGGTTTTGGTCCTGCCCACGAAGAAGGGGACGCTGTTATGGGGAAATACTACGAGGTTCTTTAGGGGGACTAGAGGGATGTCTTGTTTCTTATCCTTGCCGGATCTCGGCGAGAATATCATGCTGATTTCTTTGAGATTACTATTTCCGGTTTTACGGATTTATTGATAACATCTTCTGTTATCAATATCTGTTTAGCGCCCTTAATAGAGGGAATGTCGTACATGATGTCTACCATGACCCCTTCAACGATGGCCCTAAGTCCCCGCGCGCCGGTTTTCATATCCAGGGCCATCTGGGCAACTGCTTCTATGGCTTCCTGTTCAAACTGCAGGTCCACGTCGTCCAGTTTTAGCGAAGCCTGATACTGCCGGATAATGGAATTCCTCGGCTCTGTAACGATCCTTACCAATTCTTCCTTCTTGAGGTTATTAAGACTTACCCGGATGGGAACCCTTCCCACGAACTCGGGGATAAGACCGAATTTTACCAGGTCATCGGGGTGGAGGGCTTTGTACAGTTCAGCCAGGTCCTTCTCTCCCGCTGATTTTACATCGGCACCGAAACCGAGGGGGTGCTGGGAGACCCGAGATTCTATGATTTTGTCCAGACCCACGAAGGCCCCGCCGCAGATAAAGAGAATGTTGTTGGTGTCTATCTTGAGCATTTCCTGGTTGGGATGCTTTCTCCCTCCCTGGGGCGGGACGGAGGCCACAGTCCCCTCAATAATCTTGAGGAGGGCCTGTTGTACTCCTTCGCCTGAGACGTCCCGAGTAATAGAGACGTTTTCGCCCTTTCTGGAGATCTTGTCTATTTCATCTATATAGATTATTCCCCGCTCGGCAGCGGAGATATTGTTTCCCGCGTTCTGAATAAGCTTTAGGAGAATGTTCTCCACGTCTTCTCCCACGTACCCGGCCTCGGTAAGGGTAGTAGCGTCGGCTATGGCAAAGGGCACCTTCAGTTTCTTTGCCAGGGTCTTGGCCAAAAGGGTCTTCCCCGTTCCGGTGGGACCAATAAGTTGGACGTTTGCCTTCTCGATTTCCACATCGTCTTCGAGTTTTCCCTTTTGGGAAATTCGCTTGTAATGGTTGTACACCGCCACGGAGAGGGTCCTCTTTGCCGGCTCCTGGCCGATGATATACTCGTCTAAAAACTCTTTTATTTCCCTGGGAGTGGGGACCTCCTCCATAAATTCGGAGGTAATAACGTCGTCCTCCTCATCCAGGATCCGTTTGCAGACGGTGACACACTCATCACAGATAAAAACACCCGGCCCGGCTATGAGCCTTCGTGCTATGTCGGCGCTCTTACCGCAGAACGAGCATACTTTCATTCCCTCATTTTTGGTCTTGGCCATGAACTTCCCTCGTTAATACCTTGTCTACCAGGTTGTATTCGACACTCTCTTCGGCGGACATGTAGTAGTCGCGCTCCAAATCTTCAGCTATTACTTCTTCCGATTTTCCCGTGTGGCTGGCGAACCGGTTAATAAGCAGTTTCTTGAGTCGCACGATTTCCTTCGCCTGGATCCCGATGTCGCGGGCCTGTCCCTGTACACCTCCCCAGGGTTGGTGTATGAGAATTCGGGACGAAGGAAGGGCAAAGCGCTTTTCCTCGGTCCCGCAGGTCAACAGAAGTGCCCCCATGGAGGCGGCCTGACCCATGCAAATAGTCTGTACGTCAGGTTTGATATACTGGATAGTATCGTAAATTGCCAATCCTGCCGTTACCGACCCTCCGGGGCTGTTTATATACAATGATATGTCCCGCTCCGGATCCTGGGATTCCAGGAAGAGGAGCTGGGCCACGACTAAATCCGCGGTAACATCATAAATTTCCCCGTCAATGAAGACAATCCTGTCCTTTAAAAGACGAGAAAAAATATCGTAAGAGCGCTCACCCGCGCCGGTATGCTCGACAACGATTGGTACCAAAGTGTTCATTTTTTCATTCATATAAGTACCTTTCTTCCAATAGTACTAGTTATTCCCGCTCAAGTCCAGGAAATTCATTTTCGGTCCCTTTTTGATTTTCGAGGTTTCCAGGAGAAAATCGATCAATTTCCGGTCTTTCAGCTCCCGGGTGATATACTCCATAAGGTTGTTCTGCTCGATTTGCGCCTTCGCGTCATCCAGGGACATGTTGCTTCTTTCTGCCTGTTTTTTTATTTCTTCCTCTACTTCATTGTCGGCCAATTCAATTTTTTCTTGTTCCATAATTTTATTGAGGGCCAACTGGCTTTTAAGCCCCTTTACCGCTCCCTCACGCCATTCGTTGAGTATGTCCGCCTTGGATTTTCCCTCCGCTTTGAGGATGCGGAGTACCTGGTCTTCCGGGGCCCGGGAACGGGCGACAAAATTGCGCCAGGAATTTTCCAGTTCCGCTTGGACCATGGATTCCGGCGGGTCCACTTCTGTGATCTCCACAATGTTATCGGTAAGGGCCTCTACTTTCTTTCTCCGGAGGAAATCCTCCTTGGTGTCCTCTAAACGCTTCTTTATATCCTTTTTCAGATCACTTAGAGTTTCATAGTCTTCGCTTACGTCTTTTGCAAGTTCATCGTCCAACTCAGGGAGGTTCTTCACCTTTATCGCGGTAACGGTAATCTTTATGGTGACCTTCTTTCCTTTGAGTTCCTCGTATTCGTAATCCTCGGGAAACTCCTTTTTAAGGACCTTCTCTTCTCCCTTTTTCATGCCAAGGACGTCATCGTCGATCTTGTAGATGTTATAGCCGCTTCCTACGGTAAAGACAAAACCCTCTCGTTTGGTGTCTTCCTTTTCGTTTCCGTCCTCATCAAGTTCGGCGTAGTTTATGGTAATGATATCGTCCTTCTCAACAGAGCTCCCCTCTGCTTTGTCCACAACCATAGAGTTTTGCTCTTGAAGATTCTTTAGCTCCCGCTCCTCATCTTCCTTAGTAATTGAGACGTTAGGCACCTCGATCTCGAGCCCTTTGTATTCACCGAGTTTCACTTCGGGAAACACATCGTATTTCACGGTGAAGGTAAAATCCTTCTCTATATCGGGGTTCAACTCTTCATCCTGAAGTTCCGGCTGAGAGTAGGTAAGGGGTTTCTCATCTATCTCCTCGAAGACCTCTTTTAAGGCGCTTTCCATGGTATTGAGCGCGGCTTCCTGCCTCAAAGACTCGCCGAATTTCTTCTCCAGCACCGATGGGGGTACTTTTCCCTTTCTAAATCCTTTAATGTGGGCAGTTTTCGCGTACTTTGCCAGGAGCCCGTCGTACTCTTCTTTTAAGGATTCCTTTTTTACCGTAACAGTGAGTTTCACCGCGGAATGTTCCAGGGGTTCGATGCTTTTGTCGGCGATCATCTCGTAATTCCTCTTTTTAACATATTTTTTAAGATTTTCGGGACAATGCTGCCCAATCCAACACTATCCATTTAGAATTGGCTTTACTGTTCTCCTCTCCCATACCTAGCATTTCCACGCATAGCATTGTCCTTTAGATACAAAAAGGCGATCCGGATAGACCAGATCGCCCCTGTAGTGAATGAGCGGGAGACGAGATTCGAACTCGCGACATCCACCTTGGCAAGGTGGAGCTCTACCACTGAGCTACTCCCGCGACAAGAGGTTCAATTTTGAGAATCTAACAATCCTCAAAATCAACGGCGTGCCTCCCTTGGTCATCTTGTAAGGAGACTTCCCCGTTCGGGCGTCCTGCCGGGCAGGGTTGCGAGAGAAGGGACTTGAACCCTTACGCCGGAAGGCACTAGATCCTAAATCTAGCGTGTCTGCCAATTTCACCACTCTCGCTGGTGACTATATAACAATCCCCCTCCAATGTCAATCAAAGGGGGATTTGAGCCGTGAAGGGATCGAACCTTCGACCCGCAGATTAAGAGTCTGCTGCTCTC
>CAYXSD010000132.1:0-7642 GCA_964466335.1 uncultured Spirochaetales bacterium | reverse complement strand
AAAAATCTAAAGGTAGGGCCACTTTCAAAATTGGTTAATTTTGAAAGTGGCTGAAGTGAGGATTATTTCTTGACCTAGCCGGTCTGTATCCCTAGAATTAAAGAAGTGAAGATGCCATGAAAAGTGATACTGTTTTCGATTATCTAGTACACACTATCTCAGATACGGAACGAAGGGAGCTTCTGGAACGTATAAATGCCTCTGATGCCATAAGTGAAGGCCCTCTTCTCGTCAGGGAAGAACCTATTACCGATCTGGATGTAGAAAAGGAATATCAAACAGCGGGATTTTTTAAAAAACTTATAATTTTCCTAAAGACCATTGTTACCGGCTTAAGCGCGTATGAAATCCTGGAAGAATCCCTGTTAAAAAAGCTATTGCGGGAAATAGCTAAGACCTATCCGGGATTGATAGAAATGAACAGCCGGGCATTTCTATCAGCTATGTACCGAGAGATAGAAGCACTTCGAGACGCTGTCTTTAAGGTGAAACCTATTATGGAGAATACCCTAATAGCCCATAAAAAAGACTTTGTGGCCTTTTTGTGGGGTAGGGAACTTCCTCTGGTACAGGAGAAACTCCTCCAGGAGACGGATCCTTACGGGATAGAGGGCAAAGAAAGTAAAAAAACGGATAAAGAAATAAAAGAAGAGCTGAAATTCAAGATGGAAGATGTTTTTATGGATATCAGCTCTCAGGAAAAGAACCAAATCTACAGTCAGGCTGGGTCTATACAGCAGTTCCATCGCCTCTGCCATTTTCCTTTTGATGCAATCTTGAAATCCTTTTCCACGGATGCGGAGGGGTCCCCTCTAAAGTGCTATTTTACTGAAATCGAGGAGGAAATGATAGACCTTTCTGATATCCTCTATACTATGAACAATCCGCCGGATACTCGGGCGGGTGAAGCAATTATTATTTTTGCAAAACGAGAGCGAATAGGGGAGGAAGGATTTGAACTGGAAAAGGAGATAAAAACGGGCTTGAATATGTTGGACAGGGCATTTACCCAGATCCGTCAGTTCAACGCCACTGTACCGCTTTTTACCATAATGAAATACATTACCAAAGATATACATTATGTGCCCCGCGAGCTCACCGGCGGTGAAGATTGGTTCGCCGTGTACAAGAATTTTTGGATGGACCGGATGGAGAAACAATTTGCCCGCTTTGTAAAAGAGAGAAAAAAAAGCCGAATTATGGAAGAGGCAATGCGTTTTAATCATGTCACCGAATTACAGGAACTTGATTACTACGCTCGAAAACGGTTTGTGGGCAAGGCTATTCCTGTCCACGAGTTGTCTGTTTCTTTTTTAAGGCGCTTTTACAAGAATATTCTTCTCCCGGAGATGGGAAGGGTTTTGAAGCTCATACTTTTAGAAGGGGATTTTTATAAGGAACAGAACCGTCAAGATTTTCACGACGCATACAACGAATTAATGCGTATAGATGAGGATATTGCTATCCTCGAGGCTAAAATGGATGAACCTGGTGAGTACGGTAAGGTAATTGACGGCTTGCAGCGGGAAATCCTTGCCGCGCCGCTTAAAAAGAAGCGACTGGACAGTGTGCTCCACAAGGCGGATATGGACGCCGAGCGTTTAGTCTCTAAGAAGGACAACAGTCTTTTACTGTTACAGAATGTGCTGGACGGTATCCTCTACGGAGAAGTAGGGGGAAGGTACGACACCCTTTCGAATAGGGCATACATAGGAGGACGGGAGAATAAAAAACTTCTAAAAGATATTGAAGGCGTAGTTGAAAAATTGGGGACGGCCCGGGATATCCTCAACAAACTGAAGGATATTGAGAAGGCGTGAAGAAAGTACATTCCGGTTTTTCCACCCTTTGGAGGGAGGACCGTTTTTTCATAATACAATCTTCCGATTCACTAAGCCCTTTTATTGCTCTTTCCGGAGTAAAATGCGGGGATATGGGGTATGCAAAGAGACAAACAGATTCTATACACTCTTGGAGTGAAAATGAATTAGAGCGGAATACGAGGAACAGAGGGAATTACCTTTCGGCTCTTGGCATATCTTCGGATAGGGTCGCTTCATGCAGTCAGGCGCATTCAAACATTGTACTTCCACTACCGGGACGATATATTCCACCCAGGGAGAAAATGGTTGGGGACGGGCTAATAGGAAATAAAGCAGGTATTTTCTTGTCTGTTACCGTAGCCGACTGCCTTCCCATTTTTCTCTTCTCCCGCGGGAGGCCTATGACATGTCTGCTTCATTCCGGATGGAGAGGAACGGGCATTGTGAAGCAGGCCTTAGAGATAATAAAGACCTCTTATAAGCTGCGCGGGGAGGATTGTACCGCCGTTATAGGTCCTGGAATTGGAAGCTGTTGCTACCGTGTGCCGATTGAGAGGGCCAATTATTTTGAACATGTTTGGGGCGCGTCTACAGTAAGAAAGGATGGTGATGACCGGTATCTCGATCTTAAAGAGGCGAACAGGAGGATCTTAGAGGAGGAGGGGGTAAAAGATACTATTGTCCTTCCTCACTGTACAAGCTGCGATTTTCGATTTGGTTCTTTTAGGAGGGAGGGACCGCATTCATTTACCCGAATGCTTGCACTAATTGGCTATTTCGAGTAGTTTTCTCCAACACCTTACCGGTAAAACACGAAGAAACAGAGGAAAGTCATGAAAAAGTACAAAGACCACTGGATAGGATATATTAAGAAAGCCCTAGAGGCCTATGGGAAGGAAAAGGGGCTTACCGGCGAAAACGGAGTGCTCGTGGAAACTCCGCCGACCCAGGACCTCGGAGATTTTGCCTTTCCAATGTTTCCTTACGCGAAGATATTCAAGGAAAATCCAAAGGAGATTGCCCAAAAGATTTCCCAGTATATCAACAGGTATTATCATCAAGAGGGGAAAGCTCAAAGTGCCGGTCCCTATGTGAATATTACGTTGGAAAGGGAAGCTATTGTAGATGAGGTAATAGGAACAATCTTTTCCAAGGGAACAAGCTACGGGAATTCGGACCTCCTTGCCGATAGACGAGTAGCTGTAGAATTCTCCTGTCCGAACACTAACAAACCTCTTCATCTTGGGCATCTGAGAAACGATGCTCTCGGTGAGTCCATATCTCGTATCTTAAAGGCAAACGGGGCAGAGGTAAGGAAGGTAAATCTTATCAACGATCGGGGTATTCACATATGTAAATCGATGTTGGCCTACAAGAAATTTGGAATGGGCAGGACCCCCGAAACTGAGGGGAGAAAGAGCGATCATTTTGTAGGAAACTACTATGTGGCCTACGCAAACTGGGAGAAGGAGGACCCTTCGGCTGAGCAAGATGTTAGGGAAATGCTGAAAAAATGGGAATCCGGAGACCCGGAGGTAATGGACCTATGGAAAACAATGAACGAGTGGACAATTCGAGGGATTGAAGAAACCTACAAAAAGACAGGGGTTACCTTCGATACCATTTACTATGAAAGTCAGACCTATGGAAGGGGTAAAGAAGAGGTGTTAAAAGGTCTGGAGAAGGGTACTTTCTACAAAAACGAAAGCGGAGCGATCTGTATTGATTTAAAGGACATCAATTTGGATACCAAGGTCCTTTTACGGGGAGACGGAACATCCCTCTATCTTACACAGGATATCGGTACGGCCATAGCAAGGTACGAAGATTGGCCCTTCGACGAGCATATCTATGTTGTCGCCTCGGAGCAGAAGTACCATTTCACCGTGCTGTTTCATGTGTTAAAGAAACTAGGCTTTACCTGGGCGGACCAACTATATCATCTGGCATACGGGATGGTGAATCTACCGGAGGGGAAGATGAAATCCAGGGAGGGAACTGTGGTAGACGCGGATGAGCTCCTCCTCTCATTGGCGGAAATGGCAAAAACTGAGATTAAGGAAAAAGAGAGGGAAGAGGAGGTGGACGATGTGGAGAAAACCTCAGAGTGCATAGCTTTAGGGGCACTGCACTACTTTTTGCTCCAAGTTTCACCATACAAGGACACCCTATTTGATCCTCAAGAGTCCATATCGTTTAACGGAAATACCGGTCCTTACCTGCAATACGTGGGCGCTAGAATTCATAATTTACTGACAAAGTATAAGGAGAGAAAAAGATCTTTTGAAGATGGAACATTTTCTCCGGCCCATCTGAGTTCCGATGAGGAATGGGCCATTATTAAACACCTCTCCCTCTATTCCCAGGTGGTTAAAGAGGCGGCAGAGGAGAAAAATCCGGCGGTGGTTACCTCTTATCTCTACGATTTGGGTCGGGATTTTAGCAGATGGTACCACGATCATCCTATACTCCATAATGAGGATAGCAATGTGGTGGTCAGCAGGATTGATCTTGCCAGAGCGGTGTTAATGGTATTACAACACGCCTTTCATCTATTGGCTATTCCTTACCTGGAAAATATGTAAAAAATCTACAAATATGTAGGAAAATCTTATTCACATAGCTACAAATATGTAGGATATAACTGTAGCGCGAGGTTTCTATCTTCCTCGATTCTCTTTAAATTCCCTTGTCTTCGGTCAACAAGATAATAAACCCGTCAAGATACTCTTATTTTTCGTGGAGGTTCTTTCAAAATTGGTTAATTTTGAAAGTGGCTGAGTGGGTATATCGATCTTTTTGCTCTTTTCTCTTTTTCAAGCTCCGTTCAAAGGAATTTAGCAAGAAATAGCGACAATATTTCTGAACTTGGTATTCCTCTTGCTGCATTAACCTACTAGCCTAAGGAAGAAATTAGAGGGGAAATAAAAGGGGAAAGGGAGGAGTTAATGGAAGAGGGACTTTACCGTAATAATTATGAGCATGATTCCTGCGGAATCGGATTAGTGGCCAACATATCGGGGAAAAAAGATCATAGGATCATTACCCGGGGAATTGAAGTACTCACCAATTTGGAACACCGCGGAGCGATCGGCAGCGACGGAAAAACCGGAGACGGTTCTGGGATGCTATTAGAAATCCCGCACGAATTATACCAACGGACTACCTCCTTCGATTTGCCTCTCCCCGGAATATACGGCACAGGGATTGTCTTTTTATCTCAGGAAAGAAAAAAACATGATATTGGTAAAGAGATAATCCGGAAAAGTATTGAAAATCGAGGGGCATCCCTCCTCGGATGGCGGGAGGTACCCCATGATCCTGATTGTCTTGGACCGCTTGGATTACAGACCATGCCGTCTTTTCAGCAACTATGTTGTACCTGCGGCAGCAGGGAGGGGCTGGAGCTGGAGCGGGAACTCTTTGTTCTGCGAAAAACAATGGAACAACAAGCATTAAAAGCGGGCCTAGGGATGGAAGATTTTACCATTGTATCTCTTTCTTCCCGGACCATTGTGTACAAGGGAATGTTTTTGGCCTCTCAGTTTCCGGTATTTTACCCCGATCTTATGAACGAAGATTGTCGAAGCGCCTTTGCCATTGTCCACCAGAGATACAGTACCAATACCCTGCCGGCCTGGCATCTGGCCCAACCCTTTAGGCGAATTGCCCACAACGGCGAAATCAACACAATCCGGAGGAATTTGAACAATATGAAGGCCAGGGAGACGACCCTGGAATCTGCACTGTTTTCTGTAGATGTAAAAACCCTTGGCCCACTAATAATGGAGGAAGGAAGCGATTCGGCGATGCTGGACAATGTTTTTGAGCTGCTCTCCCTAGGGGGCAGAAGTATTGAACACACCATGGCTATGATGGTACCGGAGCCCTTCGGCAGAAAGTATCACATAAGTGAGGACAGAAGGGCTTTTTATGAGTACCACGCGGCTATTATGGAACCATGGGACGGCCCTGCCGCGCTGCTCTTCACAGACGGCGAAAAAATTGGGGCTATACTGGACAGAAACGGACTTCGTCCTCTTCGGTATACCATCTCCAAGTCGGGATTTCTTGTGGCGGCATCCGAAACAGGTGTGCTTACCCTGGCGCCGGAGCACATACTGGAAAAAGGAAAGCTCTCTCCGGGGAAAATGCTTCTTGTGGACCTGGTATCGGGAAGGGTAAAAAAGGACAACGAGATAAAGGCATCGGTAACAAGAAGGCAACCCTACAGGAGGTGGCTGGAAGAAAACAGAATTGAACTTAAGGGCCTTTTTCAGGTACCCGGAGAAGTCTCCTTCGAAGGCAGGGCCCTGGAGAGGGCACGGAAGGTTTTCGGATACACGAGGGAGGACATCTATTCCGTACTGCTTCCCATGGCAAGGGACGGTCAGGAACCTCTAGGGTCCATGGGAAACGATACACCTCCGGCGGTCCTTTCAGACAGGTCGCCCCTTCTCTACGATTACTTTAAACAGATCTTTGCCCAGGTAACGAATCCTCCTATTGATCCTTACAGGGAAAATCTTGTTATGAGTCTCATGAGCTTTGTAGGAAGGGAGAGAAACCTTCTCTCGGAAACGCCGCAACACTGCCGTCAGTTGAAGCTTCTCCATCCTCTATTGTCTAATGACGACCTGATAAAGCTAAAGGAGCATACTTTTCCGGATTTTCGTACCGCGGTGGTACCTGTTCTTTTTCATCGAGAGGAAGAGGAAGGCTTAGAAGGGGCCTTGGACAAGATTGCAAAGACAGCGGAACGCCGGATCGATGAAGGGGCCTCTCTTATTATATTGAGCGACCGAGGCATGACTTCTGCTGAAATTCCCATTCCCGCCCTCCTCGCCATGGGAGCGGTGCATCATTACCTGGTGCGCCGGGGAAAACGTCATAGAAGCGGTATTATTTTGGAAACCGGGGAGGCGAGAACGGTACACCACATGGGAGTGCTGGTTGGATATGGCGCAAGCGGTATTAACCCTTACCTGGCCTTCGAAACAATAACAGAAATGGTAGCGGAGGGTTATTTCCCGCCGGAGTGCACCCAGGAAACTGTTATGGAGCAGTATATCAAGGCAATTAAAAAAGGGTTATTAAAAACCATGTCCAAGATTGGAATATCTACCATCCGGAGTTATCGAGGTTCCCAGATCTATGAGGTCATCGGGCTGGACCAGGACTTGGTAGACCGTTATTTCACCGGCTCAATTTCGTCTTTCGGAGGAACCTCCCTCAAACGAATAGAAAAGGAGACTAAAAAGAGGCACAGCGAAGCCTTTAACAGCGGCCTTATAGCATCGAAACGTTCCACCTTTGAACCCGGAGGAAGGTTTCGGTACAGACGGGGCGGAGAAAAACACCGCTTTTCTCCGGAGGCGATTGTACAGCTGCAAAGGGCGGTTCGAGAAAATAGTTTTGAAGATTTCCTGGAGTTCTCCAGGTTAATGAACACCTCATCGCCTCCCTTGACCCTTCGTTCCCTATTCGATTTGAAAAAGGATAGAGCTGTCCCCCTTAAGGAGGTGGAAGGAGAGGAACAACTTATGAAGAGGTTTGTCGCGTCAGCTATGAGTTTCGGTTCCATAAGCAGGGAGGCACACGAGACCATAGCAATGGCTATGAACAGCATAGGGGGAATGAGCAACTCCGGCGAAGGCGGGGAAGATTCTTCACGATGGAGGAGCGAGCGGGGAGCCGCAGGCACCTCCAGCGCGGTAAAGCAAGTTGCGTCTGCCAGATTCGGGGTGACCCTGGACTATCTTGTCCACGCGGAGGAACTTCAGATAAAGATAGCCCAAGGAGCAAAACCCGGGGAAGGG
>CAYXSD010000131.1:2081-7645 GCA_964466335.1 uncultured Spirochaetales bacterium | reverse complement strand
AGCCTCTTTGCCAGTTCATGCCAGAATTCATATTCGTCTTGACATTCCGGAAAGGATAGTACCTTTCTTGCCAAGGTTACCCTATGGTAGGCAGTATGAAAAAAGACCTCTGTCCTCTCCAAAAATGAGGCTGCCGGGAGTACGTAGTCGGCGAGTTTTGCCGTTTCCGTCATGAACAGGTCTCGAACTACAAACAGCTCTAAAGAACCTAAGGCTTTTCTTACCTTAATGGAATTGGGATTTGTCAAAGCTGGATTTGCCGCGGTTAAAAGCATTGCCTTTAAGGGGTAAGGTTCATCGGAGAGGATAGTGTTCATTGCCGTCATGGTATGGCATTCCTGGCGAAAATCGTAGAGCACGGGGAATCTGTCCGCGCCGATCGGATCAAGATGACGAAGGGGAATTTCGTCGTAGAGAGTGAGTTCGTTCTTCTTCATTGGTTGAAGGAGCCGGTTACCCCCGGGTCTGTCCAAGGATCCGAGAAGTCCGTCCAGGCACGCAAAGGCCCGGATGTTGTTTATGCCGTTTTCATGGTGTTCCGGCCCGTTGCCGGGATAAATGGACACCGCCGGTTTTGCCGCGATTATAGCGTCGACAATGCTCTGAAGGACATCAGCGGGTACACCAGTTTCGCTTTCTACCCTTTCCGGGGTAAAAGCCTCGGCATATTGAGCTAACTCATCGAATCCAAGGGTGTAGTCTCGAACAAAATCTTTATCATACCCCCCTTTCTCTATAAGCAGATGAATAATTCCTAAAGCCAAAGCCCCGTCCGTTCCCGGAAGCAGCGCGGCATGGATATCCGACTGCCTTGCAATGGCGGACAATCGCGGGTCCACAACAATGAGTTTTGCTCCCTTTTTCCGGGCCCGCATAACCTGTTGAGTCATGTTGGGATGGGCGTAGGGAGGATTGGCGCCCCATAGTACAATACATTCGGCGTTTTCATAATCCGGAATTGCCCATTCTCCCTCCACAAGGCGATAGCCGAAGTATCGGCCGTTGTAACATTGGGAATCGTTGGAGAAATAGTTAGGAGAACCAAAGGCGTGGATAAACCGCCGGGCCATATCTTCCTGCTGGGCGAACCCTATTGCCTCCCCTTTCCAAACGCTTATGCTTCTGGGTTCGTACTTATCTTTTATCGCTTTAAGCTTTTCCGCGATTTCGTCTAAAGCTTGTTCTAAAGGGATTTCAACAAAACCGGCTTCCGTTTTCTTAAGTGGTTTAAAGAGTCTGTCCGCATGATAGATCATGTCTACCGCTGCTCTTCCTTTCACGCAGAGGCGCCCGCGGTTCCATGGATGGTCTTTAAATCCATCAATATCTACGATTTCTCCGTTTCGCAGATACACATTTATCGCGCAGCGGTCGTCGCACATCCGACAGAGACTCTGGACTACCTGTTCTGTGCCCTCACCTTTTTTTGTTTCCTCTTTTGCAACCGTATCACTCATATTTTCTCATCCTTTTGTTATCTAAGCCTTGTTCTTTCTCTGAGTAAAGAGAAATTTTTTCAATCGCGCGTCAAAGGATTCCCGTTTATAGGAGTATGCCTCTTCCTCCTCGACAAACTCCAGAGCTCCGGAGGTGCAGAATTTAACGCAGTTCGGGTCTCCCCCGCAAAGATCACATTTCTTTGCAATGTGAATGTCAGCATCAAAGTGGATATTTCCGGCCGGACAGGCAAGCATACACATCTTGCATCCGGCGCAGCGGTCTTGGTCTATGATAACAGCTCCGGTATCCGGGTCTCGACTGATTGCCCCGGCAGGGCAAACCTCCATACACCAGGCGTCGGTGCAGTGGGTACAAGTCCAAGGGATGCACACCTTCTCTTCCGCGTAGAGGGAAACCCTGATGTGGGAGTCCTTTCGATTAAAATCGCCGGTTTGCTTAAAAGCGCAGGCGTATTCGCAATTCCTGCAGGCAACACAGGAGTTGGGGTCTACCGTAACAATTTTCATATGTCCTGTCCTTTACCGTAGTTCTTTTTCATATATTTCTATTAACGTATATTAACGCGGGATTCCCCTCTGAAAGATATCTCCTGGAATCCCCTCCTTCCGCGAGACCTTCAACCTGAAAAAGTGTTTGAGCCTTTCCAGATCAGGATGTTCTTTAATAACAGGGGCGTACTGGCTGGACTCAAGGGTATCACTTTCTCGGATAAGCGCCCTTAAGGCCCCGAAAAGGGGCACGTCGTTTGCTTCACCGATAAGGACCCCGCCCATTGGTTGTTCATTTTCCCAGAGTATTTTTAGGTATTCTCCAGTCGCCTCATGTTTAAAAGAGGTTTCGCTGTATGTATCTTCCTCGGGAGTGTCCTTTTCGAATTTTCCCATAGATGCCACAATGGTGTTAAACATCTCCGTAACATTCATGTTTAAACTGCCTCGGTAGTCGAACTTCTTTCCCGCCAAGTTCGCTCCGGCTATTTTACCATGTTCTACGGCTGTGGGCCAGAGAGCGTGGGAGATGTGGGTGTCTCCAAAAACCGATGAGCCTAAGGCTACATCTCCGGCGGCGTATACTCCGGGGACAGAGGTTTCCATTCTGTTATTTATAAGGATACCCCGATCCATCTCTAAAGACCCTTCTTCCAAAAAATCAGTGTTGGGGCGGACTCCCGTTCCCACAATAATAGCATCTACTTCCAGTGGGGGTAATTCTTCCGCAATAACCGTCATACTGCCGTCATGGTTATGCTGGATCTCTTGGGTCTTTGCCCCGGTCTTCAGGTCTACTCCTAAATCGGTGATCTTCTCATGGAGGAGCTCCGCGCCGACAGGGTCAAGAACTCGGGGCATTATCCTGTCCATAAGCTCATACACTGAGACTTTAGAACCTCGATGCAGGGCGGCCCAGGCCGCCTGGAGGGCCACAAACCCGGAGCCTAAAATAAGCACCCGCCGCCCCTTTTGAAAGAGGGTATTCAGGTCCATGCAGTCCTGAAAGGTCCATAGATGTCGTACCCTGGGGCCTTCCAGCCCCTTAATGGGCGGTTTCATCGGATTAGCACCGGTAGCAATAAGGAGTTGATCGAAGGGGATGGCTCTCTCTCCAGCTTCAGCGTTTTCGCAGATCAGTTTCCCATTCTTTAGGTCCGCCGAGATAACCTTTGTATTATGAAGTTTGCTGACCTTCAACCTGGAGTAGTATTCGTTGGTACGGATGAAGAGGTTTTCCTGGGGGATCTGTTTCCGTAGAAAATAGGGAAGAAGGACCCGGGAGTAGGCCTTTTCGGTTTCCGCGGTTATAAGGGTTACAGGGGAGCGGGAATCGTATTTCCTGAAGTGCTCCAGGGCACTCAACCCGGCAGCGCTATTCCCGATTATTACCGTTTCTCTCACTTTTTTAGCTCCCCTAAACCTATAATAGTACAATAACGGCTAAAAGCGCCCTTGTCAATTCATTGTTGAAGAGATAGATTCCAATTAATGAGAAAAGATGCCTATACTAGACCTGTTCAGTAAGAATACGCACATCTCCCACCAGGACCCGGTCCTCCATTACGAAGAGGGGGTTTAGATCGAGTTCGGCAATTTCAGGATAGGTAACCGCCAATTCTGAAAGTTTGACTATCAGCTCCTTGAGTTTCTCCGTGTCCAGAACGGGAGAACCCCTAAAGCCGGTGAGGAGTTTGTAGGTTTTAAGTTCTTCAAGCATGGCCTGGGCGGTTTCCATGGAAAAAGGAGCGATCCTTAAACTGATGTCTTTAAGGAGCTCTGTGTAGACTCCTCCGGCGCCTACGGCGATAACCGCGCCGAAATCGGGGTCCTGGTTCACTCCGGCAATGACTTCCATTGCCTTGGGCATCTGCTCGTAGAGCATTACTCCCCGGAAATCTCTGTCTTTTAAACGAGATTCCATTTCCGTAAAGGCTTTGGCGACCTCTTCCTCTGTGTTAAGATTAAGGACCACCCCTCCCTCGTCGCTCTTATGGATGATCTTAGGTGAAACCACCTTCATTACCAGAGGGTTTGGTAGTGTTTTACAAGTCTCGGCAATTTGGTTCCTATTGGTTACATACGCGTGGGCGGGAAAGGGGAAGCCCTCTTCTACGAGGAATTTCACCGCCTCCGGCTCCAGAATTGGTTTCGAAAGGGGCAAGGATTTTTCCGTTATACCCGCGCCGGAAGTGCTTCCTCCGGAAATTAAGGGAGAAGCACTTTTCCCCGTGCCCGTCTCTCGGAAGGAGACCATCTCTGCCAGGACGGCGGCGGCTCTTTCTCCAGTGGGGAAATCCTGGAGTTTTTCCGAACGGAGAAGCTCAATTCCTGTTTCCACAATTCTGTCCGCCATGAATACTGCAGCCACCGGTTTGTTCTGCTTCTTAGACGCATCGATGATTCCCTGGGCAAGTCCCCGGGAGTCGAGGAAGGGGGTAGCAACGTTGATAGCTATGGCTGAATCGTAACCCTTAGAGAGAAGGAGCTCTATTGTTTTTCTGTAGTTTTCATCCGTTCCCTCCACGGTGAGGTCGAAGGGATTTCGGACCGAGCAATGGGCTGGAAGGAACTCGTAGAGTTCTTTTTTTACCGAGTCCTCCGGTTCCGCCACAACGAGTCCTTTCTCCTCCGCTTTGTCCGCGGTGAGGATGCTGGGACCGCCGGAGTTGGTAACAATAGCCACCTTCCTTCCATCCAAAGGAGGAAGATTGGAAAATCCGCTGCAGAGGTCCAGCATCTCCTCGATGCCGTCCACGCGGATTACTCCGGTTTGTTTCACCATGGCCTGGAATACCGCCTCTGATCCGGCCATGGATCCCGTATGGGATGAAGTTGCCCGAACACCGGAGCTGCTTCTTCCTGCTTTTATTATCATAAGTGGTTTTTTCTTTGCAATACGGCCGGCAGTTTCAATAAAGGCCTTTCCGTCCTGCATACTTTCGACGTAAAGAGCGATGGCGGTGGTCTCCGGGTCCTCCTCGAGATACTCGAGAAACTCAATTTCTCCAATATCCGCCCTGTTACCGCAGCTGGCGAATTTGGAAAACCCGATTCCCCGAGTTTCCGCCATGGCAAGCACCGCGCCGCCGACGGCTCCGCTCTGGGTAATAAAGGCAACCTGGCCCGGCAGGGCCCGCACCTCAATGCTTGCGAAAAACCGGGATGTACTGTTCATAATTCCGGCGCAGTTCGGGCCTACTAAACGGACCCCGTACTTTCCGGCAATGGTTTTTAACTCTTCTTCTCCATCCTTGTTCCCCGCTTCGGAGAAGCCTGAAGTAATGACTACCGCCGTGGGGACTTTTTTCTCACCGCAGTCGGTAAGTACGGCGGCCGTATGCGCGGCGGGAGCGCAGATGACAGCGAGGTCAATCGCTTCAGAAACATCTTTCACGGTGGGATACCCGTCTATCTCGGGGAACCCCTCAGGCCGCTCCGCCTTCGGATTTATGGCGTAAATGGTTCCGGGATAATCCCCCTCCCGTAATTGGGTAATAATCTGGTTTGCGATTTTCCCTTTCTTTACAGAACCAATAATAGCCACTCTTTCGGGATAGAAGAGGGCGTCTAATTGCTGTTTCATCTTTGCTTCCATTTTCTTTCTTCCTTTTA
>CAYXSD010000131.1:0-1981 GCA_964466335.1 uncultured Spirochaetales bacterium | reverse complement strand
CCTGTCAACCTGAAAAATGGTCTTTAAGTTTCAATAGTTGAGAATAATGCTTTAGAATACAAAGACGCCTAGAGCAGCCTAAGACCATTTCTCACTTGTCTGTCCGGTTGGGCCAGAACCACTCCCTTCATGTTTTCTCCGGTATACACACCCAGGACGAGGCATTCACTCATTACAGCTCCGACTTGTCTGGGTGCGAGGTTCACCACGACAAAGACCTGTTTCCCTATAAGGTCCTCCGGAGTATAAAGATCGGTTATTTGGGCTGAGCTTTTCTTCTGTCCCAGGTCTCCGAAATCGATGGTTAGAACATAGGCAGGCTTTTTTGCCTTGGGAAGAGGGGAAGCCTTAACAACAGTTCCCACCCGGATGTCTACCTTCTCAAAATCGCTGTACTCTATCATGGTTTTAGGATATCACCATTCCGCCGCTCTACTCAACAAAAATGAAGGAATGGATTATACTTAAGCTCTATGAAAATCATTGATATGCACGTTCATGCCTTTCCCGATTCCTTAGCGCCCAAGGCGATGAAATCCCTTATAGAGACGACTAAGGGTATTACCGCCTGTACCGACGGGACGATAGGTGAGCTTCTTACCTCCATGGACAGCTGCGGGATCTCCGCCTCCTGGGTAATGAATATCGCGACCAAGGAGGAGCATTTCAGACCCATCCTTAAGTGGAGCAGGGAGATTGCCGGTGATCGGATTATTCCCTTTCCATCTCTCCTGCCGACAGCACCGGAAGCCCCGGACCAGGTGGATGAGATCGCCGATGCCGGTTTTTCGGGAATCAAGGTCCACCCGGTGTATCAGGGATTCACCCTCGATGATCCTGATCTCCTCCCTTTTTACCGCCAGGTGGAAAAGAGGGGACTTATTTTAGTCTGTCATACCGGGTTCTATCTCTCTTTTCCCCGGGAGCCGGTTGGGAATGCCCGGCGGGTGCGAACGGTCCTGGATGCCTGCCCGGACCTCCTCTTCGTTACCACCCATTATGGGGGATGGAACAACTGGGACGAGGCGGAAGAGTACATCGTGGGTAATCCCATCTACATGGACGTTTCTTATTCTGTCCCTTTCTTGGAACGGGAGCGGGCCAGGGATATTATCCTGCGCCATCCTGAGGAGTACGTTCTGTTTGGGAGCGACTCTCCCTGGGAGGACCAGGAGGTGGCGGCGGCGAAACTTCGTTCCTTAAAACTGCCCGCGGAACTGGAAACTAAGGTGTTATATAAAAATGCCGAGGATCTTTTAAATAAATCCGTACCGGTCGAGAAAAGATAAGACCCTATCCCTTAAGGGAAAAATGGGCCTTCAGGTAGGTGTAGAGGGCCTCTACCTTAGGTCCCGTCGGTGCGAGGCCGGTATCCAGAATGATATCGTCTCTGTTTCTTTCGATCCAACGGTAGAGCTGTTCACAAGCCGCTTTTTTGGATGCTGCTGTATGTGCAATCTTCACCAGTTTGAAGATCTCCACTTCATCCATAATCTTCCTCTCCCCGTCGATTACGAGAATATATCCCTTTCCCATTCTTCCGGGTTCTATAGTTACTTGTCCTGATTTACTCTTTTCTTTGCTTTTTCCTTCGCTCTGTCTGGCCCGAGTCCTGGATTTATTAAGAGATTCCGCCTGTTTGTTTAAATCTTCCACCTTCATGTTGTAGAGAATGGTGTTTGCCTGTTCTATGAGGAATGCCAGCCCCTCCTCATCAATATCCTTTATTAAAGACTGAAGTTCCTTTCTAAGGGTTGTTTCCTTAGAGGCTTCCTTTTGGGAATTCGACCTTCTTGTGGATGACTTTTTTGGAGATGCCTTCCCTTTTCCCGGAGTATTCGCCATGACAATCCTCCTCTTGTTTGAGATTTCCGTAATTGTAAGAGTAGTATAGTGCAAAACTGGAGATATTTCATGGGGCGAATTGCGATTTTGATGACCTCAGTTGTATAAGGTGTAGATACGGAGAGCTCTATACGCT
>CAYXSD010000130.1:0-7973 GCA_964466335.1 uncultured Spirochaetales bacterium | reverse complement strand
TACGGACAGAGGATGATTCTCCTGGACCAGAGACAGTTCCCGCAGCTGGGAGTACCTCCCCAGCAGTGACTGTCGCTGTCTATCAGATATTCGCAGCCCTCTCGCAGGGGACAATCGAGGCAGGAGGGGTAGAGCGAGTTTTCCACGGAAAACCTGAACCAGAGGTAGTCTCTACTGTTCCAGAGCTTTTCCAAAGAAGAATCCCGTAAAGAACCGAAGATATAAGGATGAAGCTCCATTTCCTTTCCTCCGACGACCTCCCGGCTATTGTGCAGGAGCCGGTAGCAGGGCGCGAGAGAGCCGTCGCTCCGCACAACCGCCGAAGATTTTTCTATGAAATTGCAGTACCTCTCCGTGGGGAGAGAGGAATTCGGCACAGTATAGTGAACGCGATGCCTCAGGCGCCTAAGCAGTTCCGTGAGAAACTCCCCCTGCTCATTTGGAGCATCCAGACTGTAGAGGATTTGGTCTTCAAGGCCCTTCGATACCGGCAGGAAATTGGAAAAGAGAAGTTCCTCCACCCCCTCTTCTATCGATGTTGTAATAAAATCTTTGAGGTCCGCCAGTGAATCGGAGGTAAGCACCCATTCCATGGAAATAAACGGTTTATTCTTTCCTGCTTCCCTTCTTGCCTTCCGTATTTTTCTGATGATGGACCAGGGAAAACCCGCGAGATATTCGTCTCCCGGGAGTTGTTCCTCCTGTACAGCATGTCCCATGCCTCCGGTTTCGTAACTTATGACACATTTTTCCACCCCAATTTCTACAAGGAATTGAATCATCTTATCGTCCATAAGAGAACCGTTGCTCTGAATGGTAATACCCGCCCCCGCGGAAGAGGCCTCCCGAATAAAAGAAAATACCGAGGGATGAAGGAGGGGCTCGCCGATACCCCCTAAAAAGAGATGTTTTACGCCGTTTTTCGGGTCAATGGAGGAGAGGATTCTTTCCATAACATCTTCCGGAAGGTCCTCTTCCGTGTCTTCCGGGGCGGAACCACGGAAACAGCCGAGGCAGGAAAAGTTGCACCGGGAAGAGAGTTCCACATAGAGGGTAGAGGGGAGCCCTTGCGCTGGTATGCATATGGAAGCCCCTTTCCAATGATACTGCTCGTAGTTCATTCTCTTCCTCCTTTTGTGTTCGCCCTTTTGTTTTTTCCTTTTTTGGTTTTTCCCCTTGTCCTCACTAATGCACAAGAGTATGCTTACTATTATGATACAGAATAATTCCTTTGAACGCTACACCCGGCAGCTCCCAATTGACGGATGGGGGGAAGAAGGGCAGGAAAAGCTTAAGAATGCCACGGTGGTAATTGCCGGGGCCGGCGGCCTGGGCGGACCGGCGGCCTGCTATCTTGCCGCCGCGGGGGTGGGAAGAATAAAAATTGTCGACAGCGACAGGGTAGAGCTTTCAAACCTGAACAGACAGATTCTCCATAGTGAAAACACCCTGGGGCAGCTGAAGGTGGATTCCGCGAAGGAGCGGCTTAAAGATTTTAACAGCACCATAGAAATCGAACCTTTTCCGGTACGAATAACCGACGAGAATATCCACGAAATTGCCGAAGGCTGTTCTCTTTTGGTGGATTGTTTTGATTCCTTTTCTTCCCGGATGGTACTGAACCGCTATGCCGTAAGGAAAAACCTGCCCCTTGTACACGGAGGGATTAGGGAGATGGGAGGTCAGCTCACCGTGGTACCCCGGGGAGGGCGTCCCTGTCTCGAGTGTCTG
Organism: uncultured Spirochaetales bacterium; assembly: GCA_964466335.1. GTDB lineage: Bacteria > Spirochaetota > Spirochaetia > SPDA01 > CAYXSD01 > CAYXSD01. The sequence continues at coordinate 6,242 of CAYXSD010000130.1, read as the reverse complement.
TTCGCGGGTGTAAAGGACCAAAAGAACATTCCCGTTTTAGGGGCTGCCGCCGGGATCATCGGCAGCATGGAAGCCATGGAGGCAATTAAGCTTATCACCGGGATTGGACAACCCCTTACAGGGAAACTGCTCATCTGCAACGGTCTCTTCCAGGACTACAGCGAAATCTCCTTTCAACGGAATCCGGATTGTCCGGTCTGCGGCAGCGGAGCTCAGGGTTAAGGGAATAAACAGCAGGAAACACCCCGGATAAGAAGACGCTCAATGATACCTGTTTTTATAAGGCTTTGCTTCCTGGATATTCCTTTACTTCCACTTTGAAAAATGAGACGAGTAATAAGGATGACCAATAAACAATAATACGCCGAAGCATTCAAAATATATCCCCCCCGATACGTACCATACACGAAATGTTCTTTTGTAGTTCGATTATTCGCTTTACATAGTTTGTATTGATATTTTTATAAACAGCCCTTTCTGTAATGCTCAATTCAGCAGCAATTTTATCCACTCCTCTGTTTTGCAGCAATCCACGCATTATGAGATTTGTATTCTTCTTCCATTTATCCACTATTTCTGCTATTAAAAGCAGAGTATTGTTGATTAATTCGATGGAGGGAAGCTCCTCTCCAAAAAACTGAACAAGTGTCATGTTATATTTTTTCATCTTTGCAAGTCCCTCTCTTGCGGAATGGAATGCAGGACCATCCATTCCAAGGGCCTTTTGTTTATTTGCTTTAGTTACAATTTGATCGTGTCCTACCGCGAACCTTAGCTTATAGGGATACACATATGCAATGATTTCCCAGATATCAAAAAAGAGGGACTCTGAATCACGATACACTGCCTGGAATTCGTCTCCCAGGGTTATTGTGTACGGTGAAACAATATAGTTTTTTGATTGCTTATTTATCTTTCCTAAGATCTTTTCTAAACCGATTTGGAATTGCTTTCTATCGGTTATTGCTTTTGATTGGACTATATCGGCAATTATCGCTAGCACATTCATGCTTCTATTGTACCTTTTAGGTTCATACAACTTTTACGCCTTTAGAAATAAGCTTTTTACTATTGTAGTTCTCGCTGGTTACGCCCCAGGAGGGTTCTTTCGTAAAGGGCCTGCGAATGTAGTAAACCGCGTCCATCACGGCTTCCATTGCCGCCGCTTCACTCCTATCGTTTCGGGCAAGCAGCGCTCCGGTTCCTTCCTTATTATTTTGTTCTAGCAGGGAAGCGGGGATTACAAGACATCCGCCAACAATTACCGGCGGCTGGGGCGACAGTTTCCGCTGCTGCTCAGCCAGGTTAAACTGGTCTAGAACATAATTGGCAGGGCTTGGGTCGGCCCAGATTCTTAGATTATATTGAGGCCCTGAAAAAAGTGATTTCAAAGAGTTTTACTCATTTTTTTACTTATTTATTATTGACTTCCCGTATGTATTCTCCTACCATTTACTACAGACCCGAAGAGTGCTTGGCAAAAAACTTGCAACGATGCTTCGGTTACAATATTCCAAATTCACATTGTTTGCTAAGGTGCAATGGATTTTTTTAGACACGTATATGTAAAGGACATTCAAGAGAACCAGGAACTTCGCAATAAGGCCTCAAGGGAATTTTCCTCCTTCTATCTGCAGAGGACTATGTACTTCGCTGTGGTGACCATCGTTGTGACGATACTCCTCATTGTTGTGGACCTCTTCATTTTCGGAGGTGGTCGTTTTCCCGACAATCTTCTCCTTAAAGACTGGATCAGTATTGGATTTGCTTTCATCGCTTTACTCCTCTTTTTTGTAACCCTTCGCATTTATAAAAGTGGTGTAGCAAATACTCTAGCTGGCCCGGTACTGGGGACAGTCTTTATCACCTTTCTCCTTGTAGAGGGGATTTTGCTTCTCTTAATCGCCACCACCATTCCCATGCCGGAAATCTATCTCGTAATGATTTTTCTCGCTATCGCCGGGGGGATTCCCCTTCCTCCGGTTTACTTCCATCCCCTGGTAATGGTTGGTGTTATCTTCTCTACTGTTGTCCTCTATCTTACCCGCGGTACCGGTGAAAGCCCTGCTCTCTCCACTATTATAATAGGCTCATCGGGAATCCTTTCGGCCGTGATTAGTTATTCCAACTACAATCATTTAAGGGGGATGATTATGAACCGCCTGTGGATTGAGGACCTTAACGGACAACAGAAACAGTTTCTCTCCATCCTGGCCCACGATCTTAGAAACCCCATAGGAACAATGCCCAGAATGATAGACCTTATTTTAGAAGAATCGCCCGAAACCATCCGCCGGGACCTGGAGGTGGTCGGACTTACTGCCCACTCCACCTACAACCTCCTCGAAAATCTCCTCACTTGGGGCAGGGAGCGGCAGCACAGTCTCACCGCAGATCTAAAACCGGTAGACCTTACGGGTATTATCGATTCCGTGGTCGAATCTCTGGAATCCCAGGCCCGCTTTAAGGGTATTACCCTTGCCGTGAACGATGGTATTTGCCCTGCAGTGATAAGTGACCCGGACCATCTGCAAACGGTCCTAAGAAACATTATAAACAACGCGATTAAGTTCACCCCCTCCGGGTCCTCAATTCACATAAGCCTTTTTTCCGATCCGGATAACGATGTTGGTACTATCCGTGTCCGGGATGAAGGAATGGGGATGAAGGATAACGAGGTAAAAACCCTTTTAGAAGGGAAACCCGGAGAAAAGAGAAACGGTACCGAAGGAGAATCGGGGAAAGGATTGGGCATGGTCCTGGTCTGGGAGCTGTGCAGGCTTATAGACGCAGAAATTTCCATTTCCAGCAATCCCGGAGCGGGTACTACCATGGATATATCCCTGCCTTTTAGCTAAGTTTAATCATTTCACATTATACAAATCTATTCTATAATTAATATACAAATTTCTTCCTTTTCAGCAGCGGTCTTTTCGTCAGCGGCCTTGACTATTCCTTTCTAACATGCGTTCATGGCCGACATGAGCGAAAAAACCGACGCGTCCACCGCAATGGTCCTCTCCTTCTCCGCCCTCTTCTGGGCCCTCTCATTCGTGGGAATAAAGATCGCCCTGGAAGCCTATTCCCCCGTTGCTGTGGTGAGTATCCGCCTCTTCTTTGTAAGTCTTATCCTAGGGGGCGTGTTTCTCCTTCGCTACGGTCTTAAACACCTCCCGAAGAAAAGGGACCTTCCTCTTTTTATCCTGATAGGGGCTCTCAATCCCTTTTTGGCTTTTTATTTGGAATCGGAGAGTCTCATGTTTATCTCCGCCTCCTTGGCCTCGGTAATCGCCTCCACAGCACCCCTTATGATCCCCTTGGTGGCTTTTTTTCTCCTTAAAGACCGGGTGAATATCTTCAACATTCTCGGCCTGGGCCTCTCTTTTATCGGCGTCTGTATTATTATCCTTGGCCCCGGGGCGGACACGGAATATACCCTGGGCGGGCTGCTTTTGATGTTCGCCTCTGTTTTAGCCTGTGTTTTTTACGCCGTTTTCGCGAAGAAGCTCCTTAAAACCTATCCCGCACTGGTGGTGGTTGTCTTTCAGCAGATCTTCGGATTTCTCTTCTATGTGCCCATCTTCTTCATCCGCGAGGCGGGGAATGTCTTTACCCCCGGGGCATTTTCCTTAAGGAGTTTTATAAGCATTCTCTTCCTGGCAGTCTTTTCTAGCAGTTTGGCCTATTATCTATATAACCTGGGGATAAAACGAATCGGTCCGAGCAGAGCCTCGGCATTTTTAAACCTTATTCCCGTTATCGCTGCGATATCGGCATTTTTCATCCTGAGAGAACCCCTGGGAATTGCAAAAATGACGGGGATCGTTGTGGCCATCTTCGGTCTCTTCCTATCTCAGAGGCAAACCAAGACCTACCCAGCGGTGCTGCCCCCGGGGTAGCAGTATAGAGGAAACACGGAAATGGGCAAAGGGAAAGAATTAATGTCATTACCATTATTCGCATCTAAGTGCCTCCCGGATTCATTATGCTCTACTGCTCCATCATGACCTTCTCTACAATCCTAGGAATATCAGGAGATAGTAATAGCACTTTACGGTATAGCTCTTTTGCCAATTCGGGCTGATCTTCTTCAACTAATGAAGCCTTATCAATTAAGGTATTGATATGATACGGGAATATACTGAGCACCTGGTTTAACCCCGCCATAACACGATCGTAATCAAAGTCTATCCAAGATTCGGCCGCAGTTCGATAGTAATAGGCTTCGTATGTTAAGGGAGCAAGCTCAATAATTCTATTACCGTATTCGACGCATCCCTTCCACTTTCGCTGTTCAAATAGAACAATCGATTTATATAATGAAAACCCAGCATGTCCGGTGTATTCAGAAAAATAATTGTCTATGAGAGGCATAAGATCCTCTATATTACGATCGGCGAATGCAATCAAGATTTGTGTCTCAACTGTTTCAATATTGATTGTAATGGGAAAGTCTACCAGACTCTTACTACAAATCCGTGTTCATCCGTGGTTATCAGCATTTTCTCATTGTAAAAGTATTACCCGCGGGGGGATATGGGGTGCTGATAAATAAAATAAATAGAATTCACTTATATAACGAGAAATTTTTTTCATTTTCTACTATAATCTTATTAGAAGAAATTTTGTTTTTCAATTTTCCTGAATATAGTAGATGAAAGTAAATTATGGGAATGAATACACTAAAAGGAGATAAAGAAGAATGGCAGTCAGCAAATTAACTAAGATGTTTGATGAACGATTGGTCAAGGAAGGAATCTTAAATGGTAATTATTCCAAAGATTTTCCCCAGGTCCATAAGATGCTAAATACCTACGTACGAAAAACAGGAAAAATTCTTTCTGAAGATAATTTTGTAAAAGGTGATGAAGCACTTAGGAAGTGGCTCATGATCCTATATAAAAAAGGAGCTGCTCAAGAAAAATTGACCGCGTATTTAAGAAGCGGCCTGGGCCATCTATGCCTTGATTTTGTCATGGCGAAAGAAGCAGATCTTACTGAGCAAGAAAGCATCTCTCGGGCTATTCGTTCTTTTAAAGCGAGAAAATTCGGGAATACCTATTTCAAAGTTGCTTCATCCAAAAAGGATACACGTGTCAGCATGAAAGGCGCTAAGCAAGAGAAGAAACCGAAAAAACAATAGTATATTGGGTTAAGCATATGTTGTACTAAGCTCTAAAACGAACTCTTTCCGCACCTCCCACTATCCCTACGGATAGGAGGTACCCCCGAGGCTTTAACAACAAAGGAATTCTGGACGAATACCGCCGGCCCAAATTAGCCTTTCACAAAGTTTGCGGAATCTTCTCCGGCGATCGTTAAACTCCAATGTAACGGTTAGTGTGTTGATTATACTGAACTCATTATAAATATATTTATACGTACGTTCTTATGTGCTTGGTATTTATATGCTCCTTTATTAGAAGCTTTACAATTAAATATTGATTCGATATTATGATGATATGAAAAATTGCATTGTCACAAGACAGGGCACAATGTGTTTTCGATTATTTATTTTTCTCATTTTCTTTTCAGTATTTTTATCTGCCGGTATATATGCCCAGAGCAACCTCTTTGATTCAGCCGCTGTTTTGAATAAAGCCCGAAATCTTTTCTTTCAAAAACAGTACCGATTGGCTGAATATTTTTTCCTGCAAATTGTTACGGATCGATCCTATTATTCGGTTTCTAAAAGGGAACGTTGTGAAATCGAATATATGCTGGGTGCATGTTCCCGTTTTCTCGGAGAAACAGAGAAAGAGTTTATTTGGTTTTTTCGTGTGCTTAATTATGCCCACCGTTATGAATACTATGATATAGAAGAGGATATATTTGAATTACTCGCTTTTACTGAAAGTGAGAGGACCGTGTATAGAAGAGGGGATATTGAAGAACGACTCTCCTTTCTGGCCACCCAGTTCTATAACGAAAGACCTGCTCGGATGCTTTGGGATGTGTATAAGATAATACAAAAAACCGGTTATGCTGAAATTAATACAAACCTTTTTTTAAGGACTGGCTCACACCTTATTTTCTATCGTTCCTACGAACTGTTGCAGTATGCGGAATCATTAGCGACGAAAACAGATGATAAAGAGACTTTGAATGAAATTCGAAGTGAATTCGCACGGATATATACGTTTTTGAACCAACCGGTTAAAGCATTTCCCTACTGGATCCATTTAACCGATAAAAACAATTCTGCCAATCGCAGGGAATATATTCATGCCCTCTTTAACAGC
>CAYXSD010000129.1:0-8140 GCA_964466335.1 uncultured Spirochaetales bacterium | reverse complement strand
CTTAGGATTCCACGCTTGCCGGAGAGGTAAAAAGGTGGTACAAAGAGAGAGAAAGATAGGAGTGAAAACCCATGGGACTGTTCGATACCATTTTTTTCGAAGAACCGAAGATCTGTTCTTCCTGCGGTGCCAAGATCGATTCGGTTCAGACTAAAGCCTTTGATCCGGCCCTTTTGGAATACCGGGTAGGGGATGTGGTAAGCGGATCGCCGCTGCTCTCCGGGGTGATCCGGGAGGACCTCTTCTGTAACGGCTGCAACACCATGACGCAGGCGGTGTATCTCGCAATTTGGCATACCCTCTTAGTCGGTGTCTACGATACCGAAGAGGAAGCGGAGGCGCGGATAACCAAGGTGGACCGGGCGGAACTCCTGGATTACATAGCACGGCACCAGAAACAGTCCTGGACCTGGCACAACCGCTTTTCCCGACTCTTCGGAGATTTAAGGAACCTCTACGACTACCAGCACGAGCTGGAAGAAGAGGGCGAAATCGCCGCGAATACTGAAACAGTGGGTAAGATTAGGAACCTGCGGTTCTTCCGTATAAAGGAAATACTCGACACCAAAGACCCCTTAGCGGCCCTTATCGAAGCCCACCGCCCCGAAAACCCGGAAGACGAAACTGAACTGAAACCGGCAGAGTAAACATTCTATACGTAACAATTTATTAAAAAGTTACGTGAGGCTCTTTCAAAATTACATTTTTTTAAGAGCCTCAATATTGGGTAGATATGCTCGCTAGCAACGGAGGATTTTATAATGGCATATGAGGATGCGTATAAAGATTGTGCATGGATGCCTTTTGATGGGCTGGAGCGTTTTATGGCGGACGCGCTTAAAGGCGCGGGGGTCCCCGAGGAAGACGCCCGAACCGTGGCGGAGGTGTTAATAGAATCTGACAAGCGGGGGATCGATTCCCATGGGATCGGCCGCCTTAAACCGATCTATATAGACAGGCTGTCGGACGGAATTCTTAATCCTGTTACCAAGGTTGATGTTATCCGGAACGAAAAAGCCGCGGCAGTCCTCGACGGCAACAACGGCTTAGGACATGTAGTTTCCAAAAAAGCCATGGAGATGGCGATAGAGAAGGCCCGGGAATTCGGAATTGGAATGACCGTTGTACGCAATTCCACCCATTATGGAATAGCCGGGTATTACGCGCTTATGGCTGTTGAGCAGGGGATGATCGGCATTACCGGGACCAACGCCCGTCCATCCATAGCGCCTACCTTCGGTGTGGAAAACATGCTGGGGACAAACCCTTTGACCTTCGGCGTTCCCACCGATGAGGAGTTTCCCTTTGTCATAGACTGTGCCACCAGCGTTACTCAGCGGGGCAAAATAGAGTCCTATAGCCGGGCGGGTAAAGATCTTCCTCCGGGTTGGGTTATAGGCCGGGACGGGAAGACCCGTACCGATACCGGCCAGGTGCTTGTCGATCTGACCAAAGGCAAAGCCGCGCTGACTCCTCTAGGAGGCCTTGGTGAAACCGGCGGCGGTTATAAGGGCTACGGATGGGCAACGGTGGTAGAGATCCTTTCGGCGGCCCTGCAGGACGGGGCTTTCCTTAAGGACTTAAACGGATTCGACGCGGAGGGGAACAAGATACCCTACCCCTTAGGTCATTTTTTCATTGCCGTTGATCCGGCCATGTTCATGGGCGAGGCTGTCTGCCGCTCCATTGCAGGGTCAATCTGCCGTGCTTTGCGCAATTCAGAGGCCGCCCCGGGGGAAGAGAGAATTTACACCGCCGGGGAAAAGGAGCACCTGGCCTGGCTTTACCGGAAAGAACACGGGTGCCCGGTCCCCCCGGTGCTTCAGAAACAGATGATCGAACTTCGCGACCGCTATAACCTGGATTACAAGTTCCCCTTTGAAGCCTAAGGTTCCCCCGTTTACAGCAGCTTTGTCTCACTCTTCCTCAGGGCGTCCATAGCCCGGGGTCTCTCCCCCTATCTCCAGCCCCGCTGGGCTAAAAGCCCTCTGTCCCTGGGGGGAGTGAAAGGTTTGTCCGGCTCTCCGGTAAGTTTTCCATCCTTTACCCAGCTGCGGTCCTCTCCGTGGAGGTTATTAAGGATGATTTTCTCCAGCTCACCGCGGATGTGCTTGTACTCCGGGTCCTCTGAGAGGTCTTTCAACTCCTTCGGATCCTTCTCCAGATCGAATAGATGAAACCGGTTCCCCACAGGATACCAGATAAGCTTGTGAGAATCTTTTCGGACCATCCGCAAAGACCGCTCATCCTCGTAATGCTCGCAGTAGATGCTCTTTCGGGGAGGGTCTTTAAAGAGGGACTGTCCCTCCACGGTTTTTGGAACAGGAATGCCGCAGAGCTCTAAGAGGCTAGGCATAAGGTCCCGCAAGGCGGCGAAGCGGTTGTCTTTTCCCACTGTCTTCCCCTCCGGGTCCAGGCTGGGAGGGACGGAGACGATCATGGGGATTTTCGCGGCGTATTCGAACATAGGGGGTTTCGCGTAGAGGTTGTGGTTTCCCAGCATGTCTCCGTGGTCGCTGGTGAAAAAGAGGATGGTGTTGTCCAGGAGTCCCTCTTCCCTCAATGTGCCGATGAGGAGGCGGATCTGGTGGTCTATATAGGTGCACTGCGCGTAGAAGGCCCTGCGGGCAAGGTCGATCTCTTTTTCGCTGAGTTCGGGGAACTTTCGGGTGTGGGATTTCAATGAGTAGGGCAGGGCGTCGAAGTCCTTTGCCCAATCGCCGACGTACCGCTTGTCAATCTCCATCTCCCGGTAGATCTGTAAGTACTCCTCCGGCGGGGTTATGGGGGGATGGGGCGCGGCGTAGGAACAGTACCAGAACCCCGGCTTGGTGGGGTCCCGGCGTTTGATCTGACGGCACATCTCCCGGGTGGTCCAGTTGGTAGGGTGGTGCTTTTCATCCAGGTGCCAGGAGCGGACGGGGTATTGGTTGTTCCCGATCCCATGGGTCAGCTCCTGTCCGGGGAGGCCCTGCTGCTCCAGATAGAGTTCATAATCGTCTTTTACATTTCCCAGATGATGGCGGCCTTCCTCATGAATGAGGGCATCGTCGAAGCCGATCCGGTCCCGCTGGGGATAGACGTGGAGCTTGCCCACGGAGTGGGCCTGATAACCGGCTCTTCTGAAGGTCTCCGCCATAGTGGGGAGTTTTGGGTCCATGGGAAGGGTCTCGTTGAAGATCCGGTCCCCGTGGGTCTTTGCTTCGGTGCCGGTCATAAGCTCCCGACGGGCGGGGATGCAGGTCGGGGTGGATGAGTAGGCTTCGGTAAAGTGAGTCCCGTGTTCGGCCATACTGTTCAAGGTAGGCGAGATAATATGCTCATGCCCGGCGGCCCCCATAAGGAGTCCCGGCCAGTGATCTACACAGATTCCTAATACATTCGGTTTTTCCATTCCTTGCTCCTTCTCTATATACGGTGTTTTCATGTGATAGTCTCTATAGGATGCAGCTCCGCCTCCCAGGAGTCGGTAACACGGATTAGGGAGACCCATCCCAGTCTGTCCTCTCCGGAGGGCACATTGTGGTCCGGGACCGCTTCCATCTCGCTTAAAGGCAGAGCGGTGGCGGGAATCCCGAGCCACCACCACTTAGGCTCCTTTCTGACCCAGAAGCGGTGAACATGGGCTGAAATCAGCAGTTCCGGCGGGTGGGATAGGAGGATCTCTTTAAGGGGCTTTCTGGCCTCCGGTCTTAGGCACATCTGTTCGGACCCGTCTGAAAAATCATCGTCCCAATCTTTTAGGTAGGGAGGGGTGTGAAGAAAGACCGCCCTTACCAGGTCCCGCGGACAGGGACGAGCGAGAGTCTCGGTAAGCCACTCCTCCTGCTTCCGGGCTTCATCCAGGGAGGAGCCGAAGATCTGGGAATTGATCCCGATAATCTGGAACCCCGCGGTCTCCTGAATCCAGTAGTCCTCCCCAAAGGTCCGCCGGAAAGCGGCGATAGACTCCTTCATGATTGCCGGATCGTGATGGTGCCAGCCCACGGTGGAGCCGACGTCGTGGTTCCCGGGGATAATCCGGTAAGGCTTAGGTCCGCCGTCCAGGATGGGCAGGAGGGTTTCCGGATATCCGGAAACCCTCCTGCCCATCCTGGACGGCGGACCTAAGCCTTACCGGATTATCCCCGGGAACCACGACGTCGGCTCCACCGTGGGCTGGCACCATCACGATCCGGCAATCATGAAGGAGTCTATCGCCGCTTTCCGGCGGACCTTTGGGGAGGACTACTGGATTCAGGAGACCGCGGGGTTCCAGATTATCGGGATCAATTCCCAGATCTTCGGCTCCTCCCTGGATGAAGCCCGGAAGCAGGAGGAGTGGCTTACCGAGACTCTCGCTCGTCCCTGTCCGCGGGACCTGGTAAGGGCGGTCTTTCTTCACACCCCTCCCTACCTAAAAGATTGGGACGATGATTTTTCAGACGGGTCCGAACAGATGTGCCTAAGACCGGAGGCCAGAAAGCCCCTTAAAGAGATCCTCCTATCCCACCCGCCGGAACTGCTGATTTCAGCCCATGTTCACCGCTTCTGGGTCAGAAAGGAGCCTAAGTGGTGGTGGCTCGGGATTCCCGCCACCGCTCTGCCTTTAAGCGAGATGGAAGCGGTCCCGGACCACAATGTGCCCTCCGGAGAGGACAGACTGGGATGGGTCTCCCTAATCCGTGTTACCGACTCCTGGGAGGCGGAGCTGCATCCTATAGAGACTATCACATGAAAACACCGTATATAGAGAAGGAGCAAGGAATGGAAAAACCGAATGTATTAGGAATCTGTGTAGATCACTGGCCGGGACTCCTTATGGGGGCCGCCGGGCATGAGCATATTATCTCGCCTACCTTGAACAGTATGGCCGAACACGGGACTCACTTTACCGAAGCCTACTCATCCACCCCGACCTGCATCCCCGCCCGTCGGGAGCTTATGACCGGCACCGAAGCAAAGACCCACGGGGACCGGATCTTCAACGAGACCCTTCCCATGGACCCAAAACTCCCCACTATGGCGGAGACCTTCAGAAGAGCCGGTTATCAGGCCCACTCCGTGGGCAAGCTCCACGTCTATCCCCAGCGGGACCGGATCGGCTTCGACGATGCCCTCATTCATGAGGAAGGCCGCCATCATCTGGGAAATGTAAAAGACGATTATGAACTCTATCTGGAGCAGCAGGGCCTCCCCGGACAGGAGCTGACCCATGGGATCGGGAACAACCAATACCCCGTCCGCTCCTGGCACCTGGATGAAAAGCACCACCCTACCAACTGGACCACCCGGGAGATGTGCCGTCAGATCAAACGCCGGGACCCCACCAAGCCGGGGTTCTGGTACTGTTCCTACGCCGCGCCCCATCCCCCCATAACCCCGCCGGAGGAGTACTTACAGATCTACCGGGAGATGGAGATTGACAAGCGGTACGTCGGCGATTGGGCAAAGGACTTCGACGCCCTGCCCTACTCATTGAAATCCCACACCCGAAAGTTCCCCGAACTCAGCGAAAAAGAGATCGACCTTGCCCGCAGGGCCTTCTACGCGCAGTGCACCTATATAGACCACCAGATCCGCCTCCTCATCGGCACATTGAGGGAAGAGGGACTCCTGGACAACACCATCCTCTTTTTCACCAGCGACCACGGAGACATGCTGGGAAACCACAACCTCTACGCGAAACCCCCTATGTTCGAATACGCCGCGAAAATCCCCATGATCGTCTCCGTCCCTCCCAGCCTGGACCCGGAGGGGAAGACAGTGGGAAAAGACAACCGCTTCGCCGCCTTGCGGGACCTTATGCCTAGCCTCTTAGAGCTCTGCGGCATTCCTGTTCCAAAAACCGTGGAGGGACAGTCCCTCTTTAAAGACCCTCCCCGAAAGAGCATCTACTGCGAGCATTACGAGGATGAGCGGTCTTTGCGGATGGTCCGAAAAGATTCTCACAAGCTTATCTGGTATCCTGTGGGGAACCGGTTTCATCTATTCGATCTGGAGAAGGATCCGAAGGAGTTGAAAGACCTCTCAGAGGACCCGGAGTACAAGCACATCCGCGGTGAGCTGGAGAAAATCATCCTTAATAACCTCCACGGAGAGGACCGCAGCTGGGTAAAGGATGGAAAACTTACCGGAGAGCCGGACAAACCTTTCACTCCCCCCAGGGACAGAGGGCTTTTAGCCCAGCGGGGCTGGAGATAGGGGGAGAGACCCCGGGCTATGGACGCCCTGAGGAAGAGTGAGACAAAGCTGCTGTAAACGGGGGAACCTTAGGCTTCAAAGGGGAACTTGTAATCCAGGTTATAGCGGTCGCGAAGTTCGATCATCTGTTTCTGAAGCACCGGGGGGACCGGGCACCCGTGTTCTTTCCGGTAAAGCCAGGCCAGGTGCTCCTTTTCCCCGGCGGTGTAAATTCTCTCTTCCCCCGGGGCGGCCTCTGAATTGCGCAAAGCACGGCAGATTGACCCTGCAATGGAGCGGCAGACAGCCTCGCCCATGAACATGGCCGGATCAACGGCAATGAAAAAATGACCTAAGGGGTAGGGTATCTTGTTCCCCTCCGCGTCGAATCCGTTTAAGTCCTTAAGGAAAGCCCCGTCCTGCAGGGCCGCCGAAAGGATCTCTACCACCGTTGCCCATCCGTAGCCCTTATAACCGCCGCCGGTTTCACCAAGGCCTCCTAGAGGAGTCAGCGCGGCTTTGCCTTTGGTCAGATCGACAAGCACCTGGCCGGTATCGGTACGGGTCTTCCCGTCCCGGCCTATAACCCAACCCGGAGGAAGATCTTTACCCGCCCGGCTATAGGACTCTATTTTGCCCCGCTGAGTAACGCTGGTGGCACAGTCTATGACAAAGGGAAACTCCTCATCGGTGGGAACGCCGAAGGTCAAAGGGTTTGTCCCCAGCATGTTTTCCACACCGAAGGTAGGCGCTATGGATGGACGGGCGTTGGTCCCGGTAATGCCGATCATCCCCTGCTCAACAGCCATAAGCGCGTAATACCCGGCTATTCCATAATGGGTGGAATTGCGTACAACGGTCATTCCAATTCCGAATTCCCGGGCCTTCTCTATCGCCATCTCCATGGCTTTTTTGGAAACTACATGTCCTAAGCCGTTGTTGCCGTCGAGGACTGCCGCGGCTTTTTCGTTCCGGATAACATCAACCTTGGTAACAGGATTAAGAATTCCGTCCGACAGCCTGTCTATATAGATCGGTTTAAGGCGGCCGATCCCATGGGAATCGATCCCCCGCTTGTCAGATTCTATTAACACCTCCGCCACGGTTCGGGCGTCTTCCTCGGGGACCCCCGCGCCTTTAAGCGCGTCCGCCATAAAACGCTCCAGCCCATCAAAAGGCATCCATGCACAATCTTTATACGCATCCTCATATGCCATTATAAAATCCTCCGTTGCTAGCGAGCATATCTACCCAATATTGAGGCTCTTAAAAAAATGTAATTTTGAAAGAGCCTCACGTAACTTTTTAATAAATTGTTACGTATAGAATGTTTACTCTGCCGGTTTCAGTTCAGTTTCGTCTTCCGGGTTTTCGGGGCGGTGGGCTTCGATAAGGGCCGCTAAGGGGTCTTTGGTGTCGAGTATTTCCTTTATACGGAAGAACCGCAGGTTCCTAATCTTACCCACTGTTTCAGTATTCGCGGCGATTTCGCCCTCTTCTTCCAGCTCGTGCTGGTAGTCGTAGAGGTTCCTTAAATCTCCGAAGAGTCGGGAAAAGCGGTTGTGCCAGGTCCAGGACTGTTTCTGGTGCCGTGCTATGTAATCCAGGAGTTCCGCCCGGTCCACCTTGGTTATCCGCGCCTCCGCTTCCTCTTCGGTATCGTAGACACCGACTAAGAGGGTATGCCAAATTGCGAGATACACCGCCTGCGTCATGGTGTTGCAGCCGTTACAGAAGAGGTCCTCCCGGATCACCCCGGAGAGCAGCGGCGATCCGCTTACCACATCCCCTACCCGGTATTCCAAAAGGGCCGGATCAAAGGCTTTAGTCTGAACCGAATCGATCTTGGCACCGCAGGAAGAACAGATCTTCGGTTCTTCGAAAAAAATGGTATCGAACAGTCCCATGGGTTTTCACTCCTATCTTTCTCTCTCTTTGTACCACCTTTTTACCTCTCCGGCAAGCGTGGAATCCTAAG
>CAYXSD010000128.1:0-8161 GCA_964466335.1 uncultured Spirochaetales bacterium | reverse complement strand
CCCCCGGTGTCCGCGTAGAGCTTATCGATGTACTTCTGCCACTCCGGCAAAAGGGCGAGAAACTCCTTAGCGCAGTTGAAGCTGTTTCCGATGGCTTCATCGCTCTCCACGGGTACGTTCCAGAACCCCATAATGCCGTCCAGGCTCAAGAGAATGTGGTTCCCCTGGTATTTCTCAAAGGTCTTTAAGGCCAGTTCCAGGTAGCGGTTGTAGATTTTGGTGTACCGTTCCGCCTCCTCCGGGTCCTCCCCGATTTCGGGGAACTTCTGCGGAAAGAGAACTAAGACGATGGTTTCCTCGGCAATGGAGGGACGCTTCCAATCAGAATGCTCCCGGATCTTCTGGAGGTGGGAGGGATGCAAAATTCTTGCGGCGAGGATCTCATAAAGGTCCTGATGACTAGTAGTATAAATAAATCGGAAAATGGAAATACCTCCGAAGGCGAGGATAATAAGCGCCAGGGCCAGCTGGACCTTTACAAAGAGTCCGAAGAAAAAACAGATAAAGCTTATTACCATAAGCCCAGCCGCTGCCGCTGTAGTGTAGAGGAGGGCGCGTTTGACATCCGGTGCGAGCCAGCTCCCGAGTACGGCCACAGCGACGGCCAGTACGGAGAGGATCCGGGAAAGCCACAGTGCCTCCGGTGACGCGTCGTCCACCTGGAACTGGTGCCTCAGGTTGGAGAGGGCGGTAATGTGGGCCATTACCCCGGAGACATCTTCCATCTCTCCGGTAAAGGAGTTCCTGCCGGAAGCGGGAGTGAGAATAAGATCGTTTTCCTCATCCTCTTTTAAGAGAAACTCCGGCATATTCCCAAAAGTGATAAAGAAGTAGAGCGGTCCATCCTCATCATCGAATACAGGCTCCAGGGCCTGGGTCGAACCGGGAAGTTGTTTTGAATCCTCCTTCGGTGTGCCATCATTTTTCTCATCTTCTTTCTCACCTTCGGTCTCCTCGGCTGCATCTGCTTCGGCGGCAAGAGCAGAAAGACGTTCCAGTTGTGCGAGTTTTTCATAGTACCCGGTAATCCCGGCAAATTGGGTTACCTCGTCCGGGTCCCGGGTCTCATCGGCTATGTCCGAAAGCTGGATGAAGTGGGTGGGGAAATCATTCATATCCCGGGAGGTAAAGAAGTTGTAATACCGCTGTCTGCTCAAACGGGGGTAAGGAATTCCAATAGCTTCCTCGATACGTTCTCTAATTCCGGAAGCTGTCTCCAGCAGGCTTATTCCTTCACCAAAGTCGGTGCCAAAATCATACTTCTCCCCCTCGGTGGTCTCGAATTTCTCCATTACATCCCCGGCAATAAACATTACCAGGGGAAGGGAAAAGAAATGCTTTCCTCCAGTGGTAACGATGGGGAAGTAGCCGATGGCGGCAAGCCCGCCCTCGTCGCCCTCGCTTCCGGTACGTACCTCTCCCTCTAAGACGTGGATGTTCCCCACAAAGTAGTTATGCTCCATGCTGTAATCGTGGTCCGTAGCGGGATATACGATACCTTCCCGGAGGAAGTCGGTATGGAGGGTTGAAATAGAACCCTCCCGCTGATGGAGGACCCCCCCTAATACGATGAACATGTTCTTAGGGATGGTTTTTAACACTTCCACTACCGCCTCCGCCCCTCCGGCGGTCTCCTTCATAGAGGTGAGGAATGCAAAGTCGATCCCCGTTACTACCCTCTTCTCCGGATGCTCCTGGGCAAAATCTCTGATCTGTTTTAATGCCATGGCAATGTAGTAGTAGTCGGTAAGCTCCCCCTTGGCCTCCTCCATCACCAATCGTGTCTCGGCATCGATAGAAATACAGTGAATATTATCCAGGTACTCTTCCGTTTTTTCTTCTGTTATAAAGGCGTTTCGTAATTGGGTATAGAGAGAAAATTGATAGAGACTGTTGGAAAAGAAGATGAATCCCCAAAGGAAGAGGAAGAAACCGGCCAAAATGGAAACGGTAGTCTCTATAAAGAGGGGAGAAAGCCTCATTTCCCCACGGTAGGTCTTCGATTTTAAAAGGGATGACAGAAACTCTTTCAATGTATTCCCTCCCATATGGGCCAATTGGATGTTCTTTACTACAGTAGTAAACCGTATGTGAAATACGAAAAGAGGGGAAGACCCTTAAGCCTTCCCCTTCCCCTTCCCCTTACACTCACATATACATAAGATCGAAGCGGCTGAATCAGTTGAAACAGCCGCTTATCCCGACATGTCCTACTTGCCCGTTCGCGGGTCATACATAATGAGGTACCCTACGCTGGCGTATCCGCTTGAGGCCTCGTGCAGATATACCTGAATATAAAACGTTCCGGTCCACCTCGGCTGTACAGATACAACACCGTCCCTTCCGGAGCTCATGTCCTTATCAATGAGATTGGCGTTTTCATCGAAGATGGCAACGCCGACATTCTTCGCGTATCGGTCGCCGGTACCAAGGATGTAATATTTTATTCCCCCTTGAAGGGTTCTCTTGATCTCCACCAACTGGCCCTGATTAATGCTGTACACCTTCCCCGCTGTACCGGGAATCATCCTCAACCCGTACTTCTGGGCTAAGGCATTGGCATAGGAGACCAGGTTATTCTTTGCCTCGGCATTGTCCGCCGCGGCTATTCCGCCAAAACAAACTATTAAAATTAAAGCTGCTGTTATTATTTTTCTCATACCTGTCCTCCTACCTATATTCCGCTTTCCACTATTCCGGTCATACTCGAGTGAATTGTTTCCACATCGGACTTCGGCAATACCTTCTTATCCGCGGATTCAAGGACCTTCTGTACAGAGGAAAGACCATCGAGAAGATCATCGTATTTACCCGTATTATCTTGTGCCTTCAGCAGTCCGAAGGATTTCATAAAATACTCCACTTCCTGCTGGCGGAAGAGTACCTGTGAAACATCCTCTGAGTAATCGTCCTTCACCAGACCGGATACCTGCCTCATTCCCTCGGCCCAAACCCCGAGCTCCATCATAAGGCTTACCTCTTTATTACCGATCTCCTTCAAGGTGTAGATAACCTGTTCCCGAAGCTTGTTAAGTCGGCCTTTTACCAGCTGGTCCTTTGCCGCTTCATCTGTTTCTTTCAGGTCCTCCCCTAACTGCTTTGCTGTGGCTTCAATTTCCGCGGACTGCACGTTGAGCTTTTCAGCCCCCGCCTGCAAGTTTTTGGCCAGTTTCTCCGCGGTATCGTAATCTTTTAGAAATACCGCAAGGAGGGAATTGGCGCTCTTTACCCCCAAAGAAAAACCGATTCCCGCGTCGCTTCCCGACGGGACCGCGTCGTCCTTTTTAAGGTACTTCCCCCACAGGTCCTTGTCGATGCTTTCGGTGAGAACGAGAAGCGCCTCATCCGGATTGGAAAGCTCCTCTACTAAAATGTTGCCCGAATGGGCGGGAGGGGCTTGCCGTTCTTCTTCCCCGGAAGCTTCAGCCTTCTCCGTTGTTTCAGCCTCTTTCGCTGCCTCCTGCTCTTCTCCTCGTTTCTCGCACCCCCACACTAGTAGAAGCGAAAGAACTACAACAAGAAGGAGCAGTACACTGTTTTTTCTCATCATTCATTCCTCCATATGTAATTATTGCAATTTTCGGACGGTCCGGACCCCATGCCAAGACCTATAAGCCCGTTTATAATCTCTTTAGTCTCAACGCTGTCGCAAAATGCAACAGGAGAGATATTACCAGAAGCACTCCCAGGTTAAACCACACCGTAGCGAACCGGTAAGGCCCCAAAATTTTATCGTGGGCCGGGAAAACGTTCTGTCCCACCACCCAGTCCCGAGGATGATAGGCCCCCGCGGAGGAAAGCTTGTTAAGCCAATCCAAAGACCGGGAATCGAAAATCGCCTGTCGTACATTTCGGTTCCCCTGAAAAAGCTGATACTTAGTGTAAAAGCCGTCCGGTGCGGCCCTCCGAAAGAGCTCTTTTACCAGGGCCGAATCCTCTTCCGTGGGCCCCTCCGGGAGATACACAAAATCTCCCGTATCATTCAAGGTGAAGAGGTGCTTCCCCTTGTCCCACAGGTCAGGGTCGTTGTCGCTTATGTACTCCTTAAAATGTTCCTCGAAGACGGAATAGCTTAAGCCTTTAGGAAGCGGCCCAGCCGGGGCCTCCTTCATTGACCTTAAAGGACCCGATATAATCTCTTGGTAGTCCCAGTACCTTCCCTCCCCTTTGTACGCCTCCTGCATATCTTTGATGATATCCGCGTCTGTTACGGGGCGGAGCGGGTTATACATCTCGCTCCCCGAGAGGAGGGCCTCGTATCCCCATCGACTAAAGGTCAGGTTCGCGTAAGCCGGAACGTCCCGGTTAATAAGGGAGGGCATATCGGCAAACTGTACAAACATCCCACCGAAAATAATTTGAGGAACAATAATAAGGGGTATTATATTGAACGCCGCCAGTTGGGATTTTACCATGGAGGAAAGAAAGAGTCCTAAAGCGAAGGAGGCATAGATGGTAAGAAAACCCGCTATAAGAAAGTAGGGGAAAAAAGAAAGTGAAAAGAAGGAGGAGGGAATATGGGCCAGCTCGGCGGGCATCCTCCAGGGTATTTCCAGCACAATAAACCCGGGCAGCGCGTAGAGAGTAACTTGAAGGGCGGCAAAAATAGCGTACACACCGATTTTAGAAAAGAGGTACTGCCTCGGTTTCGTCCCTATTATCTTCTCCCTGTGCAGAATGGGTCTGTCTCGGATTACCTCGTTTACGCTGGCCATAAGACCGAAAAAGATGAAAATGACCACCGACAAAAAGAGGTACTTTGTATACTCATCGTTGAAGGGGAAGAGGTAGGGGACTTTTCCGCCTTTTAGGAGAAAGCTCATTAACAGTCCCAAGAGTAAAGGGACCAGGAGGGTCATCATCATGTTGGAACGGTCTTTGATCTTGTCACGAAGGTTACGGGAGAAATACCCAAGGGTACCTTTCATCGAAGTGAGGATGTTCCTCCGCGGTTTCGGCGGCAGCGCCGTAAACGCCGGAATGCTGTCCGGCAAGGACTTGGCCGATAGGGCAGCAGAGGGGGTGGTCTCAATACCTGGACCGTGTTCTTCCCCCGTGGAATCTTTTCCCTCTTCTTGTTCGGCCTCCTTGGTAAGGAACAGCCGGCTCCAGTAATCCGGATCGTAACGGCGGACCGGTTCCTGTACGATCATGGGCTTTCCAAGGAGCCTCCTCATAAGACCCGGAACTCCCTTACCGAAATCCTTCTTCTCTTTAAAGATGGGCAGACCGTCCTTCCCCTTTTCCTTCTGTTCCAACACGGTAAATATTATTTCCGGATTAGCGTTCCCGCAGGAGGGACACTCTATGAAATTATCTTTTACCGGAAGAAACTGTTTAAAGTAGCGGATCCCCTCCATAGCGCCGCCGAAGTAGGCGAGCTTACCCCCCACGTCAAGGAGCAAGAGTTTATCAAAGCGCTTGTAGATGTCAGATGAAGGTTGATGGATTACGACGAAAACGATCTTCTCCCGATTAGATAGATCCGAAAGGAGTTTTACTATTGACTCCGAATCCCCGGAGGAAAGTCCCGAGGTCGGCTCATCCAGAAAGAAGAGGTCCGGGTCCGCCAGGAGCTCCAAGCCGATATTGAGCCGCTTCCGCTGACCGCCGCTTAGGACCTTCTCCACCGGGCTTCCCACGGTAAGGTGCTTCTTATCTTGAAGTCCTAAGTCTTTCAGGACCCTGTCAATTAGGTAGTCGATCTCCAGCTTGGTCTTCTCCGGAAGCCTCACCTTAGCAGTGTAGTAGAGGTTCTCATACACGGTCAGGTTCTCCATGAGAAGATCGTCCTGGGGCACATACCCGATATAGTTTCTAAGGGTATCGAAGTTCTTATGAAAATCGTGGTCGTTTATGGTCACTTCCCCGGAGGTGGGACTGAGATAGCCTAAGAGGAGCTGCATAAGCGTGGACTTTCCCGAACCGCTTGCCCCCATAATGCTAATGAGGTTCCCCTTCTCCACCGCGAAAGAGACATTGTCTATCCCCAGATTCCCGTTAGAAAAGCGATAGACTAAATTCTTTACTTCGAAACGATGAAAATTGATCTCCCCAGCCTGGATGGTACCGTCTAAGGCGTTAAAGAAGATCTGGTTCCTCCCCACCACCATGGTACTGTTCTCTGTCAGGACGACCTGCTCACCCGTTTGAAACTCCTTATTCCCCACAGGCACCGCATAGGGAAGGTCCTTGAAATCAAGGGAAAACTGAAACCCTCCCTCTTTCTTATCCCGGTCTACAGTAATGAGGAGGTCCGCCTCGGTCTCGTCGTCGATGTAGATGTCCGACTGGTCCACAGAGTCACTTATGACAAAATGGGTTTTACTTCCCTCCCCATACCGCAGGGCGAGCTCTTTCCCCTCCCCCGGAAATATCAGATCGCGCCCGGCAATGAAAAAACTTCCATTAATAATAAGCGAATCTGAAAGCTGTAGGTAGGAAAAACGATCAAACTCCCGAGCGGCCCCCTTCTCCTCTTCCTTTTCCCCTTCCCCTTCCTTTCCCAGAGAGAGGGTATGTGGGGAAGCATCACTCTTGTAGAGTCTGAATCTTGGCCCGTCGGTCTCTATCCGAAAATCCGCGCTGCCGCCGTCGAGACGCCTCTCTACCAACTCCCCGGTAAACCGATAGTAGAGGGTCTTTTTCTCGCCGGTCCTCTTTAGCTCAAAGAGGGTCGGTAAATCTTTTGACCGTACACAACCACCCTCAAAAGCAACTTCACCCTCTTGTAGACCTAATTCAATGATCCGGTTTTTATAAAGAGGCTTGTCCCCGACAAAGACAGGGACGACTGATCCGATATTGACGACAAAATACCTTCCTGCCAATTCGACCCACTCCAGGTCCACACCGGGGTAGACCAGGTCAAAACGTTCCGGGTCCTCCCCGGCGGAAAGCTTTCGGCCCACGTTTTCTATAAATTCGTACTGATAGGAGGGTATAAGGAGAGAGGAGATGAGGTCTGTATTTTCATCCTTAATGGAGAGAAAGGAACAGACTGTTTTAAAAGTCCCTAATTCACGGTCGGTAATTCCGTCGGCGGAGATAAGTTCGTAGAGGCTTACCACAAACCGAAGCCGGGCCAGCTCATCTTCATCGTAGGAGCTTCGGACTTCATCCAAGACGGACTCTAAAAGCGGTCGTTCTTTGAGGGCCGAAACAAAGCCGTCAAAAATTGCCTTGGACTCCTCCTCAGGGAAACGCCCTTTCAAGAACTCGTTGAAGACACTAATTTCTTCGTTGGAGACCGTACCGTCCACCTGGACCACATAGGCCATAAGGTTAGCTAAGTTTTTATCAATTCCCTCAATGTTCATAGTTTTACATAAACCCTTCTAGTTCGACTCCCTGCTCTTTAAGGACCTCCCAGGCCTTCAGTTTCATACCGTACATCTGGTACTCCGCGGCAATGGTAAAGGCCCGGGTAAATCCATCCGCTGAAGGGGAAAGCCCCTCCGTGGCGCTGGCTTCAATAAACTCCTTCTCCTTTTCTCCGAACACCCTAAAGGAGAAGGACCATGTTTCCTCTGTTCCGTCCCTTAAAAGAAGTGCGCACTCTACCGTGTAGTTCTGACGAAGAGAAAATTCCTTATCGCTGAAGGTAAAAACCCACTCGCCCTGACGCTCTTCGAAAACCCCTTCTTCCGTTCCCTCAAAACCTTTAATGGTGTAGGCAACAGAACGGAGGCCCACTTCCGGTTTCAGTTTAAAGTAAAGAGGTGAAAGGCTTCCCGTTTCCCTGCTGCTCCTCCTGGGGCTCAAGACAAGGGAGAAACCCTCATCCACAGTTTCCTTGTCCAGTGTCTGAAACTCGGTGTACCATTCGAAGAGCTCCTCCGGGGCTATTTCTCCCCGGTCCCCGGTTCCTTTGCCTCGGAGGGCCTTCCCACCGATGGAGCGGAGATACACCGCCTGCTTCTCTCCACTAAGGCGGGGAAGGGAAGCGTCCTGGAAGGAGAGGGGGAAGCGCGTGTACTTAATAAGGTCCATCTCCGAGCCCATCTGCACCCACGAGCCCCGCCCGCTGCTACAGGTTATCTGACTGTCCTCATACACCACGTCACCGGGTTTAAGCTCCTCCTCCACCTGCTTTCCCCCTTCTCGGTATACATGGCTGAAGCTTCCCTTAAACCCGAAGATGACCCCAACCCCGCCCCCT
>CAYXSD010000127.1:5887-8226 GCA_964466335.1 uncultured Spirochaetales bacterium | reverse complement strand
CTCTGTAATGTTTGTTGATATCCTTCCTAAGGGTGTAGTATAATCTTTACCTGAAGGATACCCATGGGAAAAGACCCGCTGAATCTTCTCATTCTTACCAGCAGCCACAGGAAGAAGGGCAACACCGCTTCTACAGTTTCACTATTAGAGGAGGATCTCCACAGGCTCAGCCAATCTTGGGGAGAGAATACTCCCGAGCCGCATTCGGAGATTGTCTTTCTCGCACATGAGGACATCCGTACCTGCCGAGGCTGCAGGATCTGTTTCGATAAGGGGGAGGAACACTGTCCCTTACGGGACGGATTGCTTCCGCTTAAGAAAAAGATCGATACCTCAGATCTTCTCATTCTCGCAAGCCCCGTCTACGTGGAGGACATAAACGGGATAATGAAGAACTGGATCGACCGGATGTCCTTTATCTGCCACCGTCCGGAGTACGCGGGTAAGGGGGCCTACGTAATCAGCACTTCCGCCATCGGTTCCACCAGCCATACCTTAAGGACCATGAGTACCGCCCTTCGGGCATGGGGATTTACCGTTTTCGGCAGCACCAGCTTCGTTACCGGCGCGTTGATGAAGAGGGAGGAGATTGGACAGCATTACGGTCCGGTTATTTCAAGGATTGCGGAGAAGATCCTCCGAGATTTTCAACGGGGAAAGCAAAAAAATCCCTCATTTCTCTCTCTTCTTATCTTCAAGGTACAACAAATTTATTACAAAAAGCACGAGGCGGAAGAAAGCTTGGACTACACCTACTGGAAGGACCATGGATGGACAGACAGGGGTGCAGCCTACTACGCACAGCACCGTGCAAATCCCCTGAAAGTAGCTGCGGCCCGACTGCTGGGAAGGTTTGTGTCCAAGTTTGTGTTGAAGTAAATACAAGATTCAGCTACGAGCTGAATCCCGCTCTCTTCAAGAAAGGGAACCAGCCTTTCCCGATGTGGTAATTCTTGATACCATACCCAAATGCCGAAACTCTGTACCCTTAAAAATATCTCGTATACCTTTGACGGGAATTGCGTTTTTTCAGATATCTCTTGGACTATGGAAGAAGGGAAAGTCTATTCCGTGGTGGGAGGAAACGGCACTGGAAAGACTGTCTTAGCCGAGATTATAGCAGGCAGGAGAGGGCCTAGCTCCGGAGAGGTGGTGTACCACGCTGATGGGGTCGGTTATTTCTCCTTCGAGGAGCAGGAGAAGGTCCTTGCTCGGGAAAGGCGGATGGACACAACCTGGTTCGGCGACGGAAAGACCGATTACGGTACCAGCGGTGTCGGCCTCATGGGGCTTACCGACAATGAGGGGAACCTGAGGATAAAATCTCCGGAGGTTGAAGAATACCTGAGAATCCTGAAGCTTGAAGAGGTTATTGACCGGGGCTGCCGGCAGTATTCCACCGGTGAATTTCGAAAGGTCCTCATCTGTCGGGAGATTATCAACCATCCGGAGCTGCTCATTGTCGATGAACCATATGACGGATTGGATAGGGAGTCCCGTTTGCATCTGGAAGAGATCTTCAGCCATGTAAAGGAAAAGGGTATGACGCTCCTCCTCTTCCTTTCCCGAGAAGAAGAAGTGCCGGAGTATACTGATGAAGTACAGTACCTCTACGGCGGAGGCCTTCACAGTGGACCCGAGCCTCGGAATGACAGCAGAACTTCTGCCGTGCATCTTCATGTAAAGACACCTTCGGATCATCATCTATCAGACTCCTTCTGTGAAGCGCCCCTCATATCGATGAAAAATGTGGAGGTTTTCTATGAGGGGAAGCCCGTTTTAAAAAACATCGACTGGCAGGCTTGGGAAGGAGACACATGGATGATTACCGGACCTAACGGTGCGGGGAAGTCCACTCTTTTAAGTCTTATAACCGGGGACAATCCGAAAGCCTACGGGCAGGATATCTTTCTCTTCGGAAATAAGCGGGGAAGCGGAGAAAGCGTTTGGGACATAAAGAAGAAAATCGGCTTTGTATCCGGGGACTTTCAATACCGCTACTATATTCGTTCTTCCGTAATGGAGGTGGTACTTTCCGGGTTTTTCGATTCGATTGGTTTGTACCAAAAGGTGTCCGAGTATGAGACCCATGCCGCAAGGGAGCGGCTTAAAGACATTAACCTTCTCTCTAAGAAAGATGAGCCTTTCGCGCATCTCTCCTTCGGTGAAAAGAGAATGGTCCTTATTGCCCGGGCAATGATTAAGGCCCCGAAAGTGCTTATTGCGGATGAGCCCTGTCAGGGCTTGGACGATAAAAACCGAGATGACGTTCTTTCCACCCTGGAGAGGATTGCCGTCTTAGAAAATACCCTCCTCCTCTATGTGACCCACAATCCGAA
>CAYXSD010000127.1:3377-5787 GCA_964466335.1 uncultured Spirochaetales bacterium | reverse complement strand
GCATAAAGGCCCTTAGGCATGTTCCTATTACCTCTATGGGATGGTTCCGGATAGCGTCATTCACCCGGATTAGTTCCATATTGTCCGTCCCTTGTCCCTTAGCTTGATAGGGCTTCCCAATGACATCGGTATCGATCTTTTTCATAAAATCACCGAGGAGGGGTATGCACTTGTTGGAGAAGAGATAGGTCCCGTACTCCGCGGTATCGGAGATGATGCTGTTCATCTCGTAGAGTTTCTTCCGGGAGATTAGGTTCGCTATGAGGGGCACCTCATGGAGTGACTCGTAATAGGCGGATTCCTCTTTCATCCCTGAGCTCACCATTACCTCGAAGGCAAGCTCTACGCCGGCTTTAATCATGGCTATCATTAGAACGGCATTGTCGAAGTACTCCTGTTCAGAGATCTCCATACTGCCGGCAGGGGTCTTCTCGAAGGGGGTCTCGCCGGTTTCCTTCCTCCAGGTAAGGAGCTCTTCATCCGAGTGTTCCCAGTCCTTCATCATAGTTTCGGAGAAGGCCCCGCTTAAAATATCGTCCATATGCTGATGGTAGAGAGGAGTGAGGACACCTTTCAGTTCTTCCGCCAGCTTGAAGGCTTTAACCTTGGCGGGATTGGAGAGGCGGTCCATCATGTTGGTAAGTCCTCCAAGCTTCATTGCTTCGGTTATGGTTTCCCAGCCGAACTGGATCAGTTTGGAGGCATAGCCCGGATCAATCCCTTTTTCTATCATCTTGTCGAAACAGAGAAGAGAACCTGTCTGGAGCATTCCGCAGAGGATGGTCTGCTCCCCCATAAGATCCGATTTTACTTCGGCAACGAAAGAAGAGGCCAAGACGCCGGCCCTGTCTCCCCCGGTACCGGCGGCGTAGGCTTTCGCCATTTCCATACCGATTCCCTGAGGATCGTTTTCCGGATGAACGGCGATAAGGGTGGGAACACCGAATCCCCGTTTGTACTCCTCCCGCACCTCGCTTCCCGGTGATTTTGGGGCCACCATAATAACGGTAATGTCCTCCCGTATTTGCATGCCCTCTTCCACGATGTTGAACCCGTGAGAATAGGAGAGGACGGCGCCCTTTTTCATATGGGGCATGGCGGCGGAAACTACCTTGGAGTGCTGCTTGTCAGGGGTCAGGTTTGCCACCAGGTCCGCCTGTGGAAGAATTTCCTCATAGATACCCACGGTAAAGCCGTTTTCCGCGGCGTTTTTGTAGGATTGACGTTTCTCTTTTATGGCGCCCTCTCTAAGGGCGTAGGAAACGTCGAGGCCGCTGTCCCGAAGATTGAGCCCCTGGTTTAGACCCTGGGCGCCGCATCCTATAATAGCAATCTTCTTTCCTTTTAAGGCTTCTACCCCGGAAAACTCATCTCTGTCGATCAGCCTGCAGGTGCCGAGCTGCTGGATTTTTCTTCTAAACGGAAGGCTGGTGAAATAGTTCATTCTTCTCTACCCCTTACTCAATTGTTTCTGTATATGCAAGCCACTACAGGGTACTCAAAAGTCGTAAGGCTGTCAATTTCAATGTTCGTTAATGTCAGGGCGAAATAGAAAGGTCCCGGATAAGATGAGCCACATACGGTATATCCTAAACGCCCTGAAATCTACCGACCTTAATCTGTACAATAGTTGGATCAATGAGGAAGCGGACAGGAGAACCGGTAAACTGTTTGAAAAGGCCAAAGATCAACACCTTATGCGAGTTTCAGGTCGGTAAGAGTGACGGTCCTTCCCGCGGGGATGGTAACAAATCGTTCATTGTCCCAAGGGCCCGTAAGCAATTCCCGGAAATATTTGAGGTCCCCCGGAACTATTCGGTGACCGAGACCTAAGGTCTCGGCGATCATCTTCGTTTCTTCCTCTATCGGCGCGATGTCCCAGCAGCCGGTGTCCACCAGGGTTAAGGATGTGTAATTCTTAAGCATCATATCGTAGATCTCTTTTCCCATTTCTTCCCCGTACTTCTCCACCGTGTCCTGGTATTCTTTCCAAATATTGGTTTCGTGCTTAAGCCAGCCCTGGGTCATGAAGTAGGAGGTGCCGCTCTCCGGCAGGGCCTCCCTTTCCTCCCGGGAGCCGAAGAAGAGGCTGATACAGTCGTCCACCCGGGGAAATATAAGTTCGTAGGAAGGAGGGACCAATCCGGTTAAAGAGTTTCCGCAGAACCCGAAGCCTAGTAGGGCCCGGTCGATGTTGGAGAAGCTGTTCAAGGTCTCCTGAAGCCGCTGCCTTAAGAGATCCGACTGCCGGTGGAGCCCCGATTCTACCCAGTACACGGGAACCTCACAGCCCGTCTCCTCCACCGCCTTAAGCAGTTCTTCCCTTAGCGTGTTGCATCCTATAATAACAGTGTTTTTATCATCCATGTGTCTCTCCCTGAGTGTCCATTCTAGTCTTATTTTCTAAGGT
>CAYXSD010000127.1:0-3277 GCA_964466335.1 uncultured Spirochaetales bacterium | reverse complement strand
AGGTCCCTGCTTTTTATTATGAAAAGGAAACATCGCACAATTGTCTACATCGATGGATTTACCTTCTACTATGGGTCATTGAGGAACTCACCATACAAATGGCTTAATCTACAGACACTTTTTGAAGACCTATGTAACAGCGTTTTTGAAGTTCTCTTTAATCCAGGTACTTTTTCCCGTGCCTCTCGGTCCGAATAGAAAAATAGAAGTTTCCGGAATTTCTAGTAAGCTTGTATACATGGTTGGCATTTTTACCAAAATTTTGCCGACTGTCAAGGCAGAATCCTTGAATTCTTGAAAAGCGGCGAAGGAGAACATAGGAAGGAGAGAAAAGAGATTTCTTAAAGAGTGACAGGGAGGTGCGGGAATGACGGTACTGCCGAATGGTAAGGTTCTGCCGGCGGAGAAGCTTCTAAGCCGCGGCACCCCGGAAAAAAATAACCATAATGGAGGCCGGTATATCGTAAAAGATATACCGGCTTATCTTTGTGGAATTAATCTTCCCACTTTCCGCCTTTTCCAACACGTGTGAAAAGGAAGGCAAGAACACCGATAAAAATGCCCCACCCGATTATTATTGTCAGTATTGCGCCTGTAGTTAACATTACTCATCCTCCTTTTTTTCAGGAGACTTTGTTTTAAAACTCTGGAAAACAAAACTCAAGATCAGTGTTACCACAAGAATGGCCCAGATCATGGAGGCCGCCCACAGGGGATACCCGCCGTAGGGAGAGGCAAGGTCTTTCATGAAACCGCCGTATATGGCAACAAAGAGAAGCCCGGCAGGCACGATGATCTTCAAAAGCCAGTCCCACCAGGGTCCCACTTTTATATCCGAGGTAGCGTTCAGGTGGTCCCGCAGCTTGTTCGCCCCGAACTTCCACCCTACTACGATACTGGCCACCGCGCCGGTTATAAGGAGACCGTAAAAAGCAGTCGCCCTGTCGACGATATCGAGCCAGTAGAGCCCGCCCTTGGTAGTAAAGAGGATCCCTACGACAAATCCTAAAGTACAGATAATGAGGGTCGCCTTTTTTCCGCTTACTCCGAATTTGTCTTTTATAGGAGTAATTACACCGCCGTGGGCCAAGAAAAAGGCGGAATCAATACCTAAAAAGAAAAGAGTAAGAAAAAGAAGGACCCCAACGATCGGAGCTCCCGCGGGTATCATGGAGATCCCAACCGGAAAGGTTACAAAGGCGAGTCCGAGACCGGAGGCACTTACCTCACCGATGGGAATATTCAAAGCCTGCATAATAAATCCCACAATGCTGAATACCGCGAAACCGGCAAAGAAGCTGGTGGCACAGTTTGCGAAAGAAGTAATGAAAGCATTATTGGTAATGTCCGCTTTTTTCGCGATAAAACTTCCGTAGGCGAACATTCCAGCCATCCCGAGGGAAAGAGTAAATGCAATTTGACTTAAGGCGGCGAACCATACTTCCACGTTACCTAATGCCTTAAAATCCGTAGTCAGGTAATAGTTTAGCCCTTCCACCGCCCCAGGGAGAGTGAGTCCTCGGATCAGGATGATAACCAAGAGGGCCCAGGGAACACTCACCGTCCAAATAGCCACTTTACCAATGACGCTGGGTCCCTTGTACATAATGAAGAAGAGGATAATCCAGATTGCCGCCAAAATAATCAAAGTAGACCATACCGGCGCGCCCAGCTGCCCGGGGCCGTCGGATAAGTGGAGGATCGTACCGTAGAAGTAGTCTCCCGCACCTGACGCACCTTCCGCTCCTTTTCCCCAGGCAAGAGTAATAGAGCCGATAGCATAGCGAATAGACCATGCCATAACCACCGCGTAGTACGCAACGATAAGAAAAGCCACAAAAACGGGCCACCAACCGACCCATTCCCACTTTTTCCCGACACCGCGAAAGACCCCGGGAGCACCTTTTTGGAAGTAATGCCCCATGCCGAACTCCATCATTAGCCATGGTACACCCATGACGATCAGTCCGACCATCCAAGGAATCAGGAATGCACCCCCACCGTATTCATAAGTGATGTAGGGGAATCTCCATACATTCCCAAGGCCGATTGCCGAACCGATTGCGGCGAAGAGAAAATGCACTCTAGTTGACCAACGTTCTCTTCCAATTTCTGCCATCTTTTACCCCTTTGAAATGGATTTGTATAAAATGTTCCAACCATTTTAAACTATTCCGGGAAAAATACAACAATTTTTTTTTGTACCAATGTTGAGCCCCAATGTTGAGGCATATAGTATCATTAATTGTGGACAGTTCACATTTCCCTGCGTATCTCCTTGCCTCGTTACCCCTATCCGGGCAATAATACCCCATGAGCAGTGTATACACGTTGAAAAACAGGGATCTGGAAGTTACCGTTTCCTCCCTGGGAGCGGAACTAATGGGTCTTAAAAAAGAGGGACACGAGTACCTCTGGCGGGGGGACCCCAAGTACTGGAAGGACCGCTCGCCGGTACTCTTTCCCATGGTGGGGAGGATGCCCGGGGACACTTATCGGAACCGTGGAAATACCTATACTATGTTGATCCACGGCTTTGCTCGAACTATGGAGTTTCCCGAAGTGATGGGAGAGGGGGACTCACTCACATTTTCCCTGGAATCCTCAGAGGAGACCCTCAAACAGTACCCTTACCCCTTCCGCTTAGAACTGACCTACGAAATCGATGGAAACTGGCTAAGCTTGCAATATAGGGTAAGGAATACCGGTAACGAGACCATGCCCTTTTCCATAGGGGGGCATCCGGGGATCAACTGTCCTTTGGAGGATGGCCTTAAAAAAGAGGACTACTTTCTTGAGTTCGAGACAACCGAATCGGCGGGAAGGCTGGAGAACGTAGAGGGGTTTCTTACCGGACAAACCCTGTCCCTACCCTGGCGGGAAGGGTCCCGGGGGAGCTTTATTCGTCTGGGGGACCTAAAGATGCCGGAAGGACAGCTGGTGGCGATACTTAAGGGGCTTGCCTCAAAGAGAGTTACCCTATGTCATCCCGATTCAGAACGGAAGGTAACTATGGACTTTACCGATTTCCCCTACATGGGGTTCTGGCCCATAACCGAGGCGCCATTCCTCTGTCTGGAGCCCTGGCAGGGTGTGCCGCCCGCGGCGGACTTTGACGGTGATTTCACAGAGAAAGAGGGCCTTGTGTTTGTCGAAGCGGGGGAAGAGTACCGGGCATCCTGGGGGTTAACGCTTTACTAAGGGGTCGCTGCTGGTACTTGAATCTGGGATTTATTGCAATTTGATAATTACGAAATTATATGGAACATTGTCAACC
>CAYXSD010000126.1:0-8354 GCA_964466335.1 uncultured Spirochaetales bacterium | reverse complement strand
AGGTAATTGACAAAGAGCTCCTGGGGGCTGAGAATGAAAAACAGAATAATTGAGGGGTCTGCGGGGCCCTAACCTAGGGGCTAGCCTCTCTGAGGGAAAACCTATTGTGGAGAAAAGCTGATCTGCATGCGTAAAACTATTGACCTTCGCTCCGATACCGTTACTACCCCCACTGATGAAATGCGGACCGCTATGGCCAAGGCCCGGGTGGGGGATGATGTACTACAAGAAGACCCGGAAACAAACCTCCTCGAAGAGGAAGCCGCAGAGATTATGGGGAAGGAGGCGGCACTGCTTGTCCCTTCAGGTACCTTTGCCAATCAGTTGGCCCTCTTTACCCATTGCAGCAGGGGAGACGAGGTGGTCCTCTCCGACGGTTCTCACATCGTGCAGCATGAAGCGGGAGCAGCTTCTATTATCGCCTCCGTACAGCTCAGAACAATTACTCCTCGTGGCCCCTATCCCGTCTGGGAAGAAGTTTCAACAAAACTCCGGCGAGTGAAAGATGTCCACTTCCCTCATACCGGATGCATCGCGCTGGAGAACGCTCTCTCCAACGGAGAGGTCCATCCCTTGGATTCCCTGGAAGAGATCCATCGTGAGGCTATTAAGCTCAATATACCAGTCCACCTTGACGGGGCACGGATTTTCAACGCCTCTTTGGCTCTCGGTGTGGATGTACGAAAGATCGCCCAAGCAACGGACAGCCTTATGTTCTGTCTCTCCAAAGGGTTAAGTGCCCCCATCGGGTCTCTCCTGGTGGGAAGCGGGGATTTCATCGAGGAAGCAAGGAAAAACAGAAAGAAGATGGGGGGGGGCATGCGGCAGAGTGGAATTATCGCCGCACCGGGGCGTATTGCCCTTAGGGACGGCCCGGGAAGGCTTTCCGTGGACCATGAGAACGCAAAGTCCTTAGGCTCGGCGTTTAACCAATACGAAGTCTTTAAGGTCGCTATGGAAGAGATAAAGATAAACATGGTGTTTCTTACCTTGGATGAGGCGCTTCCTCCCGGGGCCCAGGAGATGTTTCTCACCGCTCTTGAGGAGCGGGGAATCCGGACCTATCCCCCGGAAGATGGATGGTTCCGCTTTGTTACCCACCGGGAAGTTACCGCGGAGGATATTATGTATATTAAAACGTGCCTTCCGGAAATAGTTAAAGCTCTAGATAGTTAAAGCCCTGAAAACACCCTGTTCAAGTAGATCCTGTAGATCGGATAAACTCCGTAATCCCCAGAATTCTACCCGAAGTGTTATCAGAGAAGCTGCGGGGAGCTCCTGCTACGCACATTCTGTATAAAGTCCGATCGTGTAAGGATACCTACAAGCTTCTTTTCCTTGACTACAGGAAGATGACCGATGTTATTGATAAAGAGAAGCTCTTGGATTTCTCTAATAGTGGTGGCCTCTTCAGCGCAAATGATCTTTCTTGACATGTAGGCGCTTACAGGAGATTTCATTTTACCCGTTTTTCTTCCCTTCATAATGTCCCTTAGGGTCATAAACCCCACCACCTCATTCTCCTCGTTTACCACTGGAGCACCGGTATGGTCTATGGATTCCAGAAAGATAGATGCTTTAAGGAGCGGCCAATTCGGGCTGATGGTATGAACATCTCTCGACATTATTTTTCCAGCGGTGACTGCTCTGGTTAATCTCATTTTTAGGGTGTCATCAAGAGAACGGAAAATTTCGTTTCCGATGGATTTTTTCACTAAAGCGGAAGCCGCCTGTTGGTGACCTCCTCCACCGAAGGTATCGAGGATGGCGGGGATATCTATGGAGCCACTCTGGCTTCGTCCTACAATGAGGGTATGGCCCTCTTTTTGAAAGTGAAACACCGAAAAAATCGCGTCTGTGTCTTCCACCTCGAATACCTTTTCCACTACAGCGGAGAGACCTCCCGTTTGTTTTTCAAGCTCCATGTAGCTTAATATAACAGGGTGTCCGTTATACTCGCGGTAGGAGAGACTGTTCAAAAGGGAGTGGAAAAGAGTTATTTGGTGTTTTTCCCTCAGAGGCTTCATAAAGGTTTTCACCAGGCTTAGAACAGCTCCCTCTTCTAATAGGTACGCGGAAACCTGAAAATCATTTTCAGAGACGTTGTCATGCGTAAAGTTTCCCGTATCCGCGTAGATTCCGGTAAGCGCGATAGTGGCAATGTCCCGGGTGAGTCGCTCCTCCATCTCCATGAGGCGAAGACCGAGGAGGCTGGTATTTGAACCGGTACTTCCCTCTATGAGACGGGACCCGGAAATATCCGTTTCTTCCTTTATATGGTGGTCCCAGATCTCAATTTCCCCGGCAAAATTCTTCAAGGGATCCAAATATTCTCGGACTCTGCTGTAGTTTCTAGTATCGAGGATGGTAATTTTTTTTATCTGCTCTAAAGGAAGATCATTGAAGGAGTGAAGATCGAGTACATTTTGATAGAGATTATAGAGGTTTCTGGCTACCGGATGAATCAATCTGCTCTTAAGACAGACAGCATCAGGATATAGTACCTTGGCCAAGGCAATAGATCCCAGACAATCAAGGTCCATGTTGGTATGACCGATGATAATATGCATTATACTTTGTTCCTTTTTCGTTACTTTTTCATAATCCTGTATACCATCTTCGTATCCACCACACGGGATGTCAAGTGTCGCTGTTTCCTGTGCTGATTCTTCCTGCCCTTTCCATGTGCTTCTATAGAAAATCTGCCGATAACAATAGTATGAAAGCTAGATGTTCTTCGCTCTCTTTACCTTGCCTCATTTTTTTGTTCTTCCTCTTGCCTCCTCTCCTTCCCGCGGAAGAGTTTAGCCTCCCCAAATACGGCTACACCGTTGACATTCCAGAGGGGTGGCATGTTTTAAAGGCGAGTGACCCACAGGCAATTTCATTCACCGACAGCCAAGGTTTTGCGATCTTTGAGGTCCAAACCCACCAAGAGGAGACCTTTCTCAATGTGAAGGACTACTTTATTAAGGTGAAGAACAAGCTGCATGCACAAGGAGATGGAGCAGCGTTCGAATACTACGGATATTCAGCCATCCTGGCGGATCTTCAATTTCAGGCAGCGGGACAATCGGTAAGAGGGTACTTCGTGTTTTTGTTGAAGGAGGGGGTAGGCATCTCTGTTTACGCCATGGCCCCTGAAGGGCACTACCAGGAGTACCACGATTATCTGCTCTCTGCTGTGGATTCCTTCTCTCCCCATCCCTCCACCGCCGCTCTTCCAGGACCTATTAGTGCTTTTTACTATCCCTTTCCGGGTCCGGAACAAAAAACCGAAAGGGTAGGAATTCCTCTCTATAGCGACAGTGGAAGTCCAGTCACTTTTTCGACAGACCGGGGTGGTATTGAAGCATCCTCGGTAGTAATGGAACGGGAAGCCAGAATTCTTGCTTCCTATCCTGCCGGCCATGCTTCGGCCTGGAGAAGGTTTTTCAGGATGATTTATAAGGACAACTACAGCCGTCTGGAGGGACTCTATCATGCTTTGAAGGCGAAGATAGAAGCAGAGCGGGGCGAGAAGGCTTTAAGCCGAGTTCCGGAAGACCTGCTCTACTGGCTGCAGGGCTTCGAATACCGGCGACTGGGGACGACCTCTGATATTACTCCTCCCGTTCAAGCGGTACTGGAGGCTTCCGGAGATTGCGATTCCCGGGGTCTAGTGTATACAATTCTGCTCCGCCACTTTGGGTACTCATCGATTCTTCTTGTTTCCCACACCTATGGACATGCCGTTGCCGCTGTAGATATGCCTGGACAGGGTGCCCGTTATACGTACCAGGGAAGGGATTATCTCATAGCGGAAATGACAGAAAATGTGAATATCGGGCTCATAGCCTCAGATATGGCCGATCCTAGTGGATGGATACCCGTACCACTTGTCACCGATCCATATTGAGAAGACCTGCACTGAGTATTTTATCCTGAGTAATTCCCCAAAGTAATTCCTCTAAACTTGTCTATTCCAGAAAATGCGTGTATAGTACTTTTCTATGTCTCGAAGAAAGCGATGCGACGGCACCCTCATTCCTCCTTCCTCATTGAGCGGCCATCGTCGGCTTCACGCGTTTATTATGGACAATAAGAACGATGCCTCTGTATATTATTCCCGCGTTTTAGAGATGGAAAAAACCTTGTCCTTTTTAGAGAAGAAAAATCGTGGTTTGAAAGAAAAGAGGATTAGCCTCTTTACCGTGATTTTAGCGGCAACAGTAAGGACACTCGCCCTTCGGCCGAAACTTAACAGGTTTGTAACGGGTAGAAAATTCTACCAGCGAAATGCTATACAACTTTCTTTCGTTGCAAAAAAAGGCTATTCCGAGACCGCAGCCTCCACCAACGTAAAAATGACTTTTTACCCACAAGATACCCTAGAAGACATTGCGGAAAGACTTAAGGAGAGACTTAAGAAAGACAGAAACAGGGAAACAAAGACAGCTAACGAGAGAGAGATGAACAGCCTATCCGTCCTGCCGGGGTGGCTTCTAAGTCTTGGGATAAAACTATTTAAAGGCATAGACTCTCTTGGGTACGCCCCTAAAAATATGATAGCCCTTGATCCAATGTACACTTCCGCCTATGTCGCTAACCTTGGAAGTATTGGTTTGGACGCACCCTTTCACCATCTCTTTGAGTGGGGGAATGCCTCCCTCTTTCTTATGGCGGGGAAGGTACAACCCTTTCTCTTTTTTGATGGAGGGGGGAATCCCGTTTCACGGCAGGGAATGAAAATCAACGTTACTTTGGACAACCGGGTCCTGGATGGTATTTATGCCGCAAAAGCAATTGAGTTGTTTAAAGGATTTGTCGAAGATCCGGAAATCCTTATGAGTAAACCGGAGATTCCAGAAGAAACTCTTGCGGAACTCGAC
Source organism: uncultured Spirochaetales bacterium (assembly GCA_964466335.1). Taxonomy (GTDB): domain Bacteria; phylum Spirochaetota; class Spirochaetia; order SPDA01; family CAYXSD01; genus CAYXSD01. Next base: position 3,483 of record CAYXSD010000126.1, on the reverse strand, counting down.
CTTAAGGAGTATGGCCCGAAACTATAAGAAACACAACGAAGGGGAAATGTATGTACGAAAAAAAACCTTGGCTTCAGTTCTACGGAGACACACCGCGTAGTCTGGACTATCCCGAATCCACCATGTATGAATCCGTGAAAAAAATAGCCCAAGCCCATCCTGAGCTTTCCGCATACGATTTTTTGGGGTTTTCCTCCAGCTATGAGAAACTGCTAAAAGATATAGATGCCTATGCTGTTGCTTTTTCCGCGCTTGGATTAAAAAAGGGAGATACCGTAACAATTGCTCTCCCCAATACACCCCATGCGATCATCAGTTTCTACGCCCTGAATAAGTTGGGAGTTGTGGCCAGTATGATCCACCCTCTTTCAACCGCATCGGAAATAACCTTTTACTGCGAGCTGAGCAAGTCCCGCTGGATTATTACCTTAGACGCCTTCTACGGAAAGGTAAGGGAAGCCGTAAAGGACACCCCTGTGGAGAAGATCCTGTTGGGAAGTATCCCTGATTATCTAAGCGGGCTGAAGACCTTGCTCTTCTCCGCAACGAAGGGAAGGAAGATAGCCAAGGTGCCGGAAGACCCCATGGTCCTCTGGTGGAAGGATTTGGGAAAAGCGGAGCCTCCTTCTGTGGAAAAAGCCGATTTTGGTCCGGATGAGGTAGCAGTAATTCTCTACAGCGGCGGAACAACGGGAAAGCCGAAGGGAATAATGCTCACAAGCCGGAATTTTAACGCCCTGTCACTGCAAACAAGCGCCCAGGGCGGACCTCTATCTCCGGGGGATTCGATCCTATCCATTCTTCCGGTTTTTCATGGGTTTGGCTTGGGGGTCTGCGTGCATACTTTTCTCATTATCGGCGGGACTTGCATACTGGTACCTACCTTTACACCCCGGACAGTGGCGAAGCTTATTCGGCAGCGAAAACCACAGTTCATGGCCGGAGTTCCAACCCTCTACGCCGCCCTCTCTGAGGACCCCCACTTTAAAAAGGCGGACTTAAGCTGCTTTAAGGGTACTTTCAGCGGCGGGGACACCCTGCCCAGGGCAATTAAGGAACGGTTTGAAAAAGTGGTTAGAACACAGGGAGGAAAGGTGCAGCTCAGAGAAGGATACGGACTTACCGAATCGGTCACCGCTAATATGCTCATGCCCCGGGACTGGTATAAGGAAAAATCTATTGGGGTTCCCTATCCCGATATGACCGCTAAGGTAGTACGTGTGGGAACTACAGAGGAAGCAAAGCTCGGGGAAGAAGGAGAGATATGTATTTCAGGTCCTTCGGTCATGGTAGGCTACTTAGAGGATCCGGAGGAGACATCTAAGGTCCTTAGGAAACACCGCGACGGGTTGATCTGGCTCCATACGGGAGATCTGGGATCCATGGATGAAGACGGTTATTTCTTCTTTCGTCAACGTTTGAAACGGGTAATCAAATCCTCCGGAATGAGTGTGTATCCCACGCAGGTAGAAGAGATCCTGGATAACCATCCTGATGTTGCCCAGTCCTGTGTTATCGGCATTCCGGATAAACAACAAATACATGTATTAAAGGCATTTGTAATTTTAAACGAACCGTCTAAAATAGGGCCTGAAATGGAGGAGAAACTCATACAGCACTGTAGAAAGCATCTAATAAAGTGGAGCTGCCCAAGGATGGTAGAGTTTCGAACGGAGTTTCCCAAGACCCTGGTGGGAAAGGTAGCATACAGAACACTGGAAGAAGAGGAGATGAAAAAAAACGCTATAAAAGAGGAGATTGCTCCCTAATCGGCCCCTCTTCTATTGATTTTCGTATTCCTCTACTAATTCCGAGAAGTACTCCAGGGTGACCCCGGCCTCGCGGAAAAGCTCTTCCGATTCTCCGCCGGCGTGGTACCGCTTTTCGCAGACAACCCGCGCAATACGGCAGTTAATTATTAGCATGGCACAGGTCCTGCAGGGAGTCATCTTGCAGTAGAGGGTGGCCCCGCTGATGGCAATACCCCGAAGTGCGGCCTGGCAAATGGCGTTCTGTTCGGCATGGACGGTGCGGACACAGTGCTGCGTAACCTTTCCGTTTTCATGAACCACCTTTTTCATCTGATGCCCCACATCATCGCAGTGAGGCAGCCCTGCCGGAGCGCCGACATACCCGGTTACCAGGATCTGTCTGTCCCGCGCAATGACACAGCCGCTCCTTCCGCGGTCGCAGGTGGCACGCTTTGCTATGGCCCGGGAGACTTCCATAAAATATTCGTCCCAACTCGGTCGTATATACTTCTCCGACATATCTTTTGACACCTCCAATTTTCTACTCTATACTGACTCAATATGAAACATTTTTCCATAAGAACAAACCCCCTTTTCATCTTTGGGGAGAAAAAGGGTGAAATTCTGCCCGAACTCCTCAAAGCAAGGAAAGTTGAACACATTATTTTGGTCACCGGGACTTCCTCCTTCACGGATTCCGGCAATGGTGAGAGAGTGGAAAGGATGCTGAATGGCGCCGGGATCGCTTGGGACCGGGAGACGGTAAAGGGCGAACCTTCCCCGGAGCTCGTTGACGGTATTACCCATCGTCATAAAAACATGAACATCGATGCTATAGTGGCTATTGGGGGAGGGAGCGTTATAGATACGGGGAAGGCTGTCTCAGCTATGCTCCCCATACAGGGCCGGGTAACAGACTATCTCGATGGTGTGGGCACCAAGACACCCCCGGGGGAGAAACAGTTTTTCATTGCCCTTCCCACTACCGCCGGAACCGGCTCGGAGGCCACAAAGAACGCGGTTATCAGCGGACATAGACATAGACATCGATCCGGTAATGGAGGATTCAAAAAATCTCTGCGACATGATAATTATGTTCCGGATATCGCTATTGTAGACCCTCTTCTTACCATGAGCGTTCCAAAGGATGTTACCGCCTACTCCGGTTTGGACGCTGTTACCCAGCTATTGGAGGCATACGTTTCCAGCAGATCGAATCCGTACACAGACTCTCTCATAATGGAGGCGCTCATCGGAGCCGGTCAATCGCTGGAGAGGGCGGTAGGTAATGGGAATAAAGACAGGGATGCGCGTGCAAAAATGTCCTACGCCGCCTACGTATCCGGTGTTGCCCTTGCAAATGCCGGTCTCGGCGTGGTTCACGGCATAGCCGGCCCTTTAGGCGGCTTATTTCCCGTCCCGCATGGGGTTGTCTGCGGGTGTCTCCTGGGAAAGGCCACGAAAGTGATTATAGAAAAGCTCTTCGATGCTGAAGAGGGGGAGAACAAGGCGCTTCTAAAATACGCCGAGGCGGGAAAATATCTCACCGGAGAAGACAAGGGCGGAGTGGAAGAAAACTGCAATTCACTTGTAGAAATTCTTAATAGATGGATCACCCAGTTTGAAGTCCCCCGGCTCAGTAGTTTCGGTATTACGGAAGAAGATCTGCCTGGAATCGTCGAGAAATGCGGCGTAAAAAATACTCCGGTAAGACTGGAGCAGGATGACATTC
>CAYXSD010000125.1:4936-8535 GCA_964466335.1 uncultured Spirochaetales bacterium | reverse complement strand
CTAAGGCGAAGGCTAAGGAAGAGGCTGAGGTTCCGGATAAGGGGAATGTCAGTCGAGGAAGGGTCCTCTTCATCAGCGCGGGAGGAGACGGTACTGCCCAGGAGATTTCCTCCGCTCTGGTTACAGAGTATCGGGACAGAGCTTCTGATAGTAAGAAGAATGATAGAGGAGTAAGTGTCGTATTCCGCATGCCCATGGGGACCGGAAATGATGGATTGGATGCCGCAACTGTTGAATCCGCTTTAACAATTCTCCAAGGAGAGGTCAAGATTGTCTGGGAGGATGGATTGGAAATACGTACTACCAATCATCCATGTCTTTACGGCTTTAATATTGCCAGTATCGGACTTGACGGATGGGTTGTCCATTTGTCAAACAAAATGAAACGGTTCTTCCCCGGGTCCTTTTATACGATCATGACTGATATAGCCACCCTCTTCTATGAAAAGATTGTAGGTGTACATCCCTGGGAAGTCCTTCGAAAAACCATAAAACCTAAAACAGCGCTTAGAGGATCTGAGAACCCCAAAGAGGAAGAGATTACTATTAGGGGCACCTACCTTCTTATGGCTTTTGGTGTAAGTGGATACAGGACCTACGGGGGGAATAAACTGATTCTTCCTAATGCAAACAATGTTTGCATGGTAAAAAGTATGGGTATGCTAAGAAAAATTGCCATTAAAAACACTTTTTACACCGGAGCTCATACGGAACTTCCGGAAGCAGTCTTATTTAAGGCAGATGAAATCGAAGTTCGTTATGGGGGAAGAATCCCTCTTCAATATGACGGCGAAGTTCTATGGCTGGAGATGCAAGATTTTCCTCTTGCCATAAGAAGACGTCCGGCCATTCTGCCCAGACTTGTCCCGAAGTATGAGTTACCTGAGGGAGAGCCGGAAACATAAGATGTATATAGCGACCTGATAGGTGGGATCTGAAAATTGGTAATAGTGTAAAGGCCTTAAAAAATTTTTGGTTTCGTCGATATATAATCTAGGAGGAGATATGAAAAAAATCCTTGTCTTTTGTTCTGCTATACTAATCTTTACCGCAGGCCCCGTTTTTTCCCAAGAATCGTCATTTTCGTTCAATTTTGGAATGGATTTTTTTAACTACAGGGAAACGTTCATTAATATGGGCGGGGCTTACAATATAGGAATTGGCTCGGGTATGGAGGCATCCCTGGGGATCGATTTTGCTATTTGGCCCTATCGCCAGGGGGAGGAGATAAAGCCGGCTTTCTTCATTCCCATCAATCTGGGATTCAACTTCATATTTCTTGAAATGTATCCGCGTCTACTCTTGGGTGTAGGGGTTTCGCCTATCATTATTGTACGCCCCGAGGGGGGACCAACGGAAGAACTGGGAAGGATCGGGTTTTACATGGGTCCCTACGTACGGGCGGGAATTCGTTGGCCCATTTATAAGGTCATGAGTTGGTTCGTCCTTATCCACCAGGACCTCTCCATTGGGCCGCCGAACTGGATTAATACCGGCACCAGGATTACCACGGGAATTAACTTCGCCCTGGGAGTATCAGAGGACGAAAACGCCGGGTATTAAGGACCCTTACTACGGACAGGAAAACCGAAATTTTATCTCTTCCCGATATTTCTCCCCGGGTCTAAGAATAGATGAGGGGAAATGAGGCTGGTTCAAAGCGTCGGGAAAGCCCTCCGTTTCAAGGCAGAGGGCGCATCGGACGGGAAGTTCCTTCTCTCTCCGGTCCAGCTTTCCCGCGAGGAAGTTTCCGCTATAGAACTGCAATCCCGGCTGGGTAGAGAGTATTTCCATTTTCCGGCCCGACTGTGGAGAATACAACTCCGCGGTTCTTGTCAAAAAGCCGGAATGATCGAGAACGAAGCAGTGATCATAACCGCCGGCTTCATCTATGGAATCTCCAATTCTTCTCATCCTGCGAAAATCGAAGGGAGTATTCTCTACAGAGGAGATTTCCCCCGTAGGAATAAGGTCCTCTCTTACCGGCAGATAGGAAGATGCTTCTATCTTCAGGTGGTGGTCGAGGATTGTATAGCTTTCAGCTCCGTCCAGGTTCCAATAGGTGTGATTGGTAAGGTTAATTGGGGTCGGCCTATCGCTTTCGGCCAGATACAGAAGAGATATCTCATTTTCGGTATTCACGGTTATTACCATATCAACGGTACATTCACCGGGAAAGCCTTCTTCTCCATCTTTGCTGGTGTAGGAAAAGCGGACACCAAGTTCAGAATCGGAGGATACAGGTGAAGAAGCCCACTTCTTCTTGTCAAATCCTTTTTTGCCTCCATGAATGTGGTTTTCTCCCTCATTTTGGGTTACCTGGAAAGACGTCCCGTCAATTTCGAATGTCCCTCCCTGGATCCGGTTGGCAAATCGACCGACTGTGGCGCCGTAGAAAGGGACACCTTGCAGATAAGCTGTGAGGGAATCGAACCCCAGTGTTAATTCCTCCGGTTCTCCTTTCTTATTTGGAAAGGTTACGGAAGTAATTGTGGCACCGTATTCCATAACACTCAGAGACAGACCGTTTCCATTGTTGAGGTGATATATGTACACCACCTCACCTGTATTAAAGGTGCCGAACTGTTCTTTTTTACTATTCATGCTTCCCCCTTTCAGTTAGACGTACAAATTCGCATCGGTTTTTTCATTTTTTTTTAAGAGTTCCTATTGTATTTTTATTTTCATTGATTATCATATTAATGGAAGGATGGATCAAGGTTGTATTGCTTCGCGGGAAGGATTTGTAGGACAAACACCGACAGAAGGAATGGCAATAGTCTTACAGAAACTGTATGAAAAGTCTTACAGTCAAAGTATTAATGTTATAGTATCATGATCCGTAGCATGAAGATACAATTAGAAGAAGTGGCCATAACAGGAGGTAGGTATGTCCGATCAAGATGAACTGTTTATTGAAGATGATGATGAAGAAACTCAAGAGAACAAGTATCTTCTTTTTTATCTCGGTGACGAAGAATATGGCGTCAATATCGCGAAGGTACAATCTATAGAGGAGATGCAGCAAATCATAGCTGTTCCGGATATGCCGGAGTATGTAAAGGGAGTTATTAACCTGCGCGGAAGAGTGATTCCGGTAATCGATATGAGAAAGAAATTTCTTATGGAATCCAGAGAATACGATGACCGTACCTGTACCATTATATCCAGGGTGGGAGATACAGATGTGGGGTTTATTGTGGATACCGTTTCCGAGGTTGAGGAGATTCCCCAGAAGAGTATTTCTCCGCCCCCCACCTTTAAATCCACGGAAGCAAAGAAGAATTATATTTCCGGTTTAGGCAAGGTAGGAGAGGAGGTGAAAATCCTCTTAGATGTTTCAAAATTGGTGGAAGACGAGGAATTAGAAGAAACCCTCAAAGCCAGTGCTGTATAGACCGGTACCGTAAAGAGTAGAAAACAACCGGGACAGCTGTTTTACCCGGGAAAGTACAAAAAGATTAAAAAGATGAGGAGAATAGAATGCTTAAAAACATGAAGTTGGGATTAAAAATGGGGCTTGGCTTCGGATTGGTAATAATCCTGGTTGTGATCGTCGGAGGATTGGCGATTTTTAATATGCTTTCCATACAGGAGGA
>CAYXSD010000125.1:0-4836 GCA_964466335.1 uncultured Spirochaetales bacterium | reverse complement strand
CGGTTAATCTGGTTGCCGCCTCCGTCGTGATTGTTATTATCGGACTGGTGGTAGCGCTGGTCTTGGCCGTCATCATTGCTGTTGTACTTACCCTGGGCATTACCAAAGCAGTGGCCAAGGGTGTTGCTTTCGCACAGGAAATAGCTCTTGGAGATCTGGAGAGTAAGCTTGATGTTGTCCAGAAGGATGAAATAGGTATTCTCGCCGATGCCCTGAGGGAAATGCAGAAAGCCCTCCAGTACAAGGCGGATGTGGTGGAGCAGATCGCCAATAAGGATCTTACTGTGCAGTTTAAGAAGGCCTCTGAGAAGGATGGTTTGGGTGAATCCCTTGTCGTTATGAAGGACTCCTTGAATGAGCTTCTCGGTCAGGTGGACAACGCTGTAGACCAGGTGAGTTCCGGAGCCGACCAGGTTTCCCAGGCGAGCCAGTCCCTCTCCCAGGGGGCCACTGAGCAGGCGAGTTCGTTAGAAGAGATCTCCTCCTCCAGCAACGAGGTGAACGGACAGGCGAATCAGAATGCCGACAACGCCACCGAAGCGACGGCTCTGGCAAAAAAGGCCTCGGAAGACGCTGACGCGGGAAACCAGCAGATGCAGGAACTTGTGGAAGCGATGGGCCGGATCAACGCCTCCTCCGATGAGATTAACAAGGTGGTAAAAGTCATAGACGACATAGCCTTTCAGATCAACCTCCTTGCACTGAATGCCAACGTAGAAGCTGCCCGGGCGGGGAAATACGGAAAAGGATTTGCCGTTGTTGCCGAAGAAGTACGGAACCTTGCCGTTCGCGCCGCGGACGCGGTAAAGGAAACCTCCCAGATGGTGGAAGAATCAATAACCAACATTAAGCAGGGAAACGGACTTGTGGAAAAGACGGCGGAGCAGCTGGTGAACATAAACGAAGGGGCCGGCAAGGTAGCGAATTTCTTAGAAGAAATTGCCCTGGCCAGCAAGGAGCAGGCCCAGGCGCTCGAGCAGATTACCAACGGTCTGGAACAGATCGACCAGGTTACCCAGGCAAATACTGCCAGCGCGGAAGAGAGCGCTTCAGCTTCGGAAGAACTCGCGTCCCAGGGACAGCAGCTTAAGGCCATGGTTGCTCAGTTTCAACTGGAAAAAAGAGCGGGTCTCCTTACGGACAACCGTCAAAAGAGCCTTTTAACCCAAGGCGCGGCAAGCAGTGGGCGGAAAACGCAGGGAGCCGGAGGCGGAGGAAAAAACCAAGGAGGCTGGGAGCGAACTCAGAAGACGACCCAGACAACGCAGCGGACCGCCGGCGGAACTCAAACTGCTGGTAACGCATCCCAAAAGGGTAAGACCCAGGGAAAGGAAGAAACGGGAATTAAACCCATGGATCCGAAGGATGTAATAAAACTGGATGATGAGGATTTTGATAATTTCTAATCGGCTTTAGGAGCTGATAGAATTTCCGAAAGAATACAAAGAGGGGCTGCCGCGTAAGCAGGCGGCTCCTCTTTTTTACTCCCGTTCCCCGAGAAGGAGTTTCAGCTCCTTAATTTCGTTGGCGAGCTTAGAACGGTCCATGTTCTGAAAACGTTTTGGGACCATCTCCCGGCTGGTGCATTCCAAAACGGCCACCAGATTCTGAAGCTCAATTTCGTGGGGATAGGCGGGAGGCACGAAATCCTGGATGGTACGCTCAATATCTTCCTTTGTAATGATGATATGGTTCTCCATGGCTGCTAAAAACTTAGCCCGGATGAGGATGGATTCCATATCCGCGCCGGAGAGTTCAAAGCGGTGTCGTTTCAGAAGATCCGAAATCTGCATCTTTTGGATCTTTAACTTAAGTTTCTTTATAAGAGTTTGGAAGAGGTCCTCTTTTTCCTCCACAGTGTCCGGATAGAAGAGAGCGAGATGCTCTTCCGCACGGCCTTGCCTCTTTAAGTCGATGGGGAGAAGGTCCGGCCGACAGGTAATAAGGAACCAGATAATTTTTCCGCGGTACTCCGTATTTCCCATAAAGCTGGCGATTTGACCGAAAATTCGATTACTGGTCCCGCTGTCGCCCTCTTCGTTTCTGGAACCTAGAAAAGCGTCCGCCTCGTCGATCATTACGCCTACCGGATTCATCGCTTTTAAAATGTTAAGGACTTTTTCAAGATTCGATTCGGTAACTCCCTGCCATTTGGACCGGAAATTCCTGAATTTTACAATGGGAATCCCAATTTCACCGGCAAAAGCGGTAACCATAAAGGATTTTCCCGTCCCTACCGGCCCGGAAATGAGGTATCCCATGGGAAGAACGTCCAACCGCCCCTGCTTAATCGCCTTAGAGGCACTCTTAAACCGCTTTCGAACGAAGGAATGACCGGAAACCATGGAAAGATCATGCTCGGATTCAATAAACTCCAGGAGCCCACCCGCTTCGTTTTCAATGATTTCCTTTTTCCGCATCCTTAGGTAGTCCAGGGTAATCGGTTTGTCCTCCTGGAAGGACTCAGCCGCAAGCTGGTTGAGGTTTAGCAAGTTCAGGCCGCTGGTGATCTTGGCGATCCTTCCGGTGTCTAATCGTTTTTCCATTAAAAGAGATCCTTCCCTCTCCTGAAAGTCAAGGAAACTCTTGCGGACTTCTTCGTCAGGGATGGGAATATTTACCTTTACCGTACTGGGTGAGCGTACCAAGCGCTGACTTATATCTGCCAGATTTTCGGTGAGCAGGAGGACAGAAACATCACCCTGGGTGTAGATCGGATCGTGGGACCATCTGTTAAGGGTTACAAGGCAATATCTGTCCTCCTCGTTCATCTTTCCAATCTCTTCATTGGGTACTATGGTTTCCGAATAATCGATAATGAGTACGATACGCTGTTTTTTAGGGATATTCATTAAAAAGTACTTTTCCAAATAGAAAAAGGCCTTAAGAGGATCGGAGGAGATAAAATCCTCCGGTGCAATGTGTTCGTACATCTTCTGCATGTGATTGATATACTCACGCTGCATTTCAGGGGTACAGAAATTTACTCCCGAGGACCGATCGTAAAAGGCAATAATATCCCGATTACCAAAGAGGACCTCGGAAATATAGTCCTGGATCCTTACAAAAACAAACTCCCCTTCGTACATCTTATGGGGTAAAAAATCCCGAATATTCCCGTGCACAAGATAGAGGTTTGATGTTTTCGAGCAGTATTTGTAGCTCAGCTCCTGCGCCCAAGAGGGCAGGATACGTATAAAATCAAGGTTTTTAAGGATGAGCTGTTCAGACATATAAAACAAGTATAGGGGGATGAGCTCCAATGGTCAATGTAACGCGGCATACTATGTAACGGTGCATACTTGCGCAACAATAATGTGCTCTGGTACTCTCTATGCCATGAGTATACATGTACACACCGATGGCGGTTGCTGGGGGAATCCCGGTCCCGGGGGCTGGGCCTGCATTGTAACAGATGAAGAGAGGAGGACGATCCTTCGGGGAGGGGAAGCCCATACAACCAATAACCGAATGGAGCTTACAGCGGTCATTAAGGCCCTTCAGTATATCCGGGACAACGATGAATGGCACACTACTTCTGTGGAGGTCTACACCGATTCCCAGTACGTTCAGCGGGGAATAACTCAGTGGATCAGGACGTGGAAAAAGAACGGGTGGAAAACAAGCGGGAAAAAACCGGTGAAAAACCAAGATCTCTGGCGTCTTCTGGACCGTCTTACCCAGGAAGTACTGACTCGGTGGCATTGGATTAAGGGGCACGCGGGGATACCGGAAAATGAAGAATGCGACGCCCTGGTGCAGCAGTCCATTGGCGAAATAGGGGGCACCTGAGGGCTTGCCCTGCCTAATGATAAAAAGGCAGTACTTTTTTTTCATTTCTTCAAGCACATAAAGAATAAAACCGGTATATATCCATGGGGTTACTATGGAAATATTATGTTACGCGTCGGCAGGTTTCGAAGGGAACGTTGTAAGGGTAGAGGTGGATATAAAGAGGGGTATTCCAGGCATAGAAATTGTCGGACTACCCGATGGAGCGGTGCGGGAATCCCGGGAGAGGGTGAGGGCGGCAATTAAAAACAGCGGTTACCCATTTCCCAGGGACCGGATCCTGGTTAACCTGTCCCCTGCCGGAGTGAGGAAAGAGGGAGCTTCCTTCGATCTGGCTATAGCGCTGGGAATTCTCCACGCGGCTGGGGTTCTGCCTCCTTTTGTAGATCGAAAAAACGGGGGAAATGTTCCTGTTATGGTCCTGGGGGAGCTTAACCTTTCCGGTTTATTGAGACCGGTAAAAGGTGTCCTTTCGGCAGTCGCCGCGGGAGTTAACGCGGATATCCAGCACTTCTTGGTTGTCCGCGGTAATTTCTATGAGGCCCAGGGATTCAGAAAGGGGACTGTTTTTGGGGCGGAAACAATGAGAGAGGCGATGGAGGTCCTCACCCGTCTTTCCGCCGGGCAATCAGCTGCGGAGGCACGTTCTGATAAAGACAGAAATGGCAGCCTGACAGGAAGTGAGAGCCGCCCAGCTTCTTTCTCAAAAGAGGATAAACGAAAACAGTACGGCGATTACTCGGACATTTTTGGACACGAAAAGGTGAAGCGGGCGATAATGGTTGGAGCAGCCGGCAGGCACCATATACTTCTTTTTGGTCCTCCCGGATCCGGAAAAACCATGGCAGGTCTTCGGTTCCCATCGGTTCTTCCCCCTCTGTCTGAAGAAGAGTCTCTGGAAGTTACAAGGATCTTCTCTCTTGCCGGGTTGTTGCCTCCGGGAAGCGGCATTATTCGTTACCCCCCATTTCGGACTCCCCACCATACTGCCTCCGCGGAGGGGATTATAGGAGGCGGAAAAAACCTGCAGCCTGGGGAGGTGAG
>CAYXSD010000124.1:0-8680 GCA_964466335.1 uncultured Spirochaetales bacterium | reverse complement strand
GCCAGCAATTCTGCTTACTTTTCTTCCGGGAGGTTTCCTCCACCTTCTTTCCCCGCATCAATTACCTCCTGCTCCACACCCCGGCCATGCTTCTCTATCTCCGCTGTCAGGTCCCGGAAGCGCGGGTCCGTTATGCTTTTGCACTTTTCGAGGGCCGACTTCTTAAGGGGATAGCCGTAGGCAGCGTATTTTCGGTAAATCTCCGCGTTCATTAAAAAAGGCTGTATCTCTCTTTTTATCGTGTTCTCCAGATTGAGGAAGATGGAGATCCCCTCCGGATCCAGGTCCCCGAAGTGGTAGAGGGCAGTGTCCCTCTCCGCTACCTGTTCAAGGAGTTTTGTGACCGCTTTGTTCGGGTACCCTCCGGTGTAGAGAAACCCGTCAAACTGTTCCCGCAGGTTTTCCACGGCGATAAAGTAGGTCTCCTTGTTTTCCACCGTAAGGACCCGGGGACTCCCGCGCTTTTCTGTGACGCGGACATCTGTTATACGGTCCACCGTTCTCTCCGGGAAGGAGATAGGGTGGAAGCAGGTTTGCCACTCCTTCTCGCCTTGGGAACTGTCCAGACTGATGGTCCCGCGGAAGCTGAAGAGGGCCTCGGGAAAGCTCCGTGTAAGACCAAGTGTTTCGGAGATGTCTCTTCCCTCCACGGAGCGGGAGAGCTTGTCCGCCATGGGGAGAAGGGCCTCCAGGCGTTTGCTGTTCCGGAAAAGACGGACACTTAACCCCCTCAAGGTATGACCCAGGACCTGTTCTTCGGTCAAATCAACAATGGTAAGGATGTCCCTTAGATCCTCCTCACAGAATATTTGAATATCGTGGAAGTAGTCCAGCTTCGTTGTAAGCTGTTCCTTCACCGCTTTTCCCAAAGGAGCGGCGGGCCGCCATTCCCGGGTAATGGCGAGCATGGTTTCCCTGACGGCTTTAGGGTCTTTGCCGCCGGTCAGCTCGAAGAGGAGTTTCGGATTTTCCAGGTAGAGGGCCTCCGCCTGGTCCCCCTCCCTGAATCGTTTCCATTTTACCGATATGACCCCGGTCCTAACAAGTTCCTCCACCGTCCTTAAAAAGTCCTCCTTCGCGGCTATGTCCGTCTCCATTTCCGGGAAAACCCTGTGCCAATTCCCCTTTCTCAGTTTCCTGCCTCCCCTCAACTGCGCGGAGAAGGGGTAGGCCTCGGCAAAGATCTTCAGGATAGCACGGGCGTAGGAGTTGAGAATCATTGCAGCTCTGCTTCTTGGCGGACGCTGTACCTTCGAACGAAGGCGGAGTAGTCCTTTCTTAAAACCAGATTGGTCACGTCCATATGCGGGGCAATGGATTCGATTTTCTCCGTGGGTACGGCGGTAATGATTTGCATGTTGAGTTTCTTGAAGAAGTCGATCATCTTGCCGATCCTCTCATCGTCCATTTTGTTGAATGCCTCGTCGAATAGGACAAGCCTTATTGCCCCCTGTTCGTCCTTGTAGAAGCGGAAGAAGCTCGCCGCGATTGCCACGTAGTAGGGGGTCTGGGTTTCCCCGCCGGATTTTTCGCGCAGTACTTTGGTAAGGGAGGACTCCAGGGGACGACCCATTTTGTCCAGGGTATCGGTATGTTTTATTCGGATATCGTATTGAAAGTATTCACGGTAATCGCATATTTCTTTCAGTTCCTCCGAATCCAGGGGATTGTCCAGGATACTCTCGAATAGTTTTTCGATACTTTCCCTCTGGTCTTCCGAGGTGAATTGATCGAAGAGGGTCCCCTCCCACTCGCGGATTTCTGCAGCAGCGCTTATGACCCTAAGGACTTCTCTCTTTTCGGGACGTTCCTCCAAACCGAAGCGGTACTGGTCCTGTCCGAAGCGGATGGTGGAAAGGGTGTAGTTTATCTCCTTGAAACTCTCCCGCGCGTCGGTAATGTACTCATTAAGCCGGCTTACAAAGTGCTCGCGAAACTGTTTTTCCGCCTCCTCCCTGGCACGCCGAATTTTTTCTTTGTACTCTGGAAGGGCCGTTTCCCGATACTCCTTTAAGACCCTGGAGAATTCATCGGAAAAATAATCCACAGCTAAATAGACATGATAAGAATTATTAAAGCGGTTTTTAAATTCCACAAGGCGGTCCTTCTGCCTTTCCAGCCTTGTGCGTATGCCCTTTATTGCCGGACCGTAGCGCTGCTGTATGCCCTCGTAATCCGGAGGCTGCTTCTGCCCTTTCATGCGCTCCTTGTAATACTCTTCGAATTCCTCGCTGTACTCCTGGTGGTCGGAAAGAAACCCCTCTAAGACGGTCATGAATCTGGTTTTTTCCGCCAGGGTATGCTCCCTGCGGACAAGGAGTTCCTCTTCCCGGTTCTGCATAGCTCCGAGGCGGCGGTTGTTTTCCGACAGGTCCTCCTCGATTTTTTTAAGACTTTCAAGGATCCCGCCGATCTGGAGCTGGATCTCTTTAAAGGAGCCTCTGTCAATTCCCGCGAGTCTCTCCTCGAGCTCTGTAATAGCCTCTTTAAGCTCCTTACCTTTCCTCGGAGCGTCCGCGAGGTGGATACACTCGAAAAGAATTTCGTTTACCCCGCGTAGGGCCGCGGCTTCTTCATTGCCTTTTTTTATTTCTTGGATATATTTTTCGATGTTCCGGACGGTGCTGTTTATCTCCTCTTCGAGTTCTTCAAGCCTTCGTTCCACCGCCGCCTTTCCAATATACCACTTGGAGTAGATTTCCTCTTTTATCCTGGAGGCGGTCCTTGACGCGTAGCGCATACACTCTTTGGTTATAGCTTTCTCGTATGTATTAAGGGTCGGCAGCTCCGTACGGACAACGTCGCCTAAAAGATAGGCGGCATAGCGGCGGGCCAAAACGGAAGAAGCTTCAACCACCTCCGCTAAGGAACCGTGGGATACCTCGGATTTTCTCATTCTGGCAATGTCCGGCAGTCCCACCCCGGCTACGTCCTTCGGCTGCTTATCGTAGATAGACAAGGCCCGCTGGAACTCCTGTTCGGGCACGAGGATGTTAAAACGCTGCGTATTAAGCCAGCCCTCTACGGCGTTCTGCCATTCCCCGTCTATCACTTCCAGCTGGTCCGCGAATACGGCGGCGGATATTCCCTCTGCTTCAAGGACCTTCTTCAGCGCCAGGGTGGAAGATGGGTATCGAAGTATTCCCTTTTTAAGGTCCCGCTGTTCTTCCTGGAGCTCCCGTAACAGCGATTTTGCCTTGTCCAGTTCCAAACCGTATTCGGTGTTTTTGGATATTACCTCCTCCAGCTTCCCCTGGACTGTCTGGGTCTCCTCTTTTATGTCCTCGGCGATCGGCCTCCCCAGGATGGCCCGGCACCGTGCAATATTGTCCGAAAGCTGCTTCTCCCGTTCTGTTTCGCGGCCAAGGGCCGTCTTTTTCTGTTCGATTTCATTGTTGATACGTTCATAGAGGCGGTACTGTTCGTTGGTTGCCAGGGAGAAGGACAGTTCACTGCGCATTTCTTCCAGATGGTCCTTCCTGTCCTGAAGCCCCCGTATTTCTTCTTCCAAAAGGGCTTTATCCCGGGCGCACTGGGAAATTTCTTTTTCTATGGCCTTTATCCGGTCCGTGCTTTTCTCAACATCGATTCTCCGAATAAGATACTCCTGAAAGATAATTTGCCGGGTAAGGTCGTCGCACTCGGTACGCAGAGTATCTATCTCTTCTAGGTCGAAGATCTTTTTCTCCATCTCGATTGCTTCCCGCTCCGCCTCCTTATAGTTTATGAGGTTCTCTTTCATGGCGGAAATATCGACCTGCCGTTCTTCCAGGATATAGGTGCAGACAAAATCGTGGACCGAAGTAAATGGGGTAAAATTGACCGAGCGTACCAAGGCTTCCAAATAGGGGTTAAAGTGGACATTTCTTCGATGGACCTTAAGGAGATGAGTAAGCCTCGAATTATACTCCCGCTTTGTGGAACAGACCGTGCCTCCCGCCGCTTTTATCGTGTCTTTGAAGGGGCCCGCGGGAAGAAATTCATTGTTATAAAAGACTTTTATGTCTTCCAGTACGCCGTCTTCCATAATCCATTGGTGCTCCTTCGTCTCCGAATCGGCGTATGCTTCCACCATTACCCCGGAGCAGAAGTGTTTTTCACCGTCGCCGAATTCGAGGATAATGTGGGTCACACAGGAGTCTCTAAGATACGCCAAGGTGTCCGACCCTATTTTACAGCGGCAGTACCCGGCCAGGTTCCGGCTTGTCCTGCTGTCCGCGGCGGCGGCGTTGAACCTTACCTTGCTTATATTAAGGACCAGGGCATACTGCAGGGCGTCTATGATGGTGGATTTTCCCGAACCGTTGTCCCCCGCGAGAAGGCTCATGGGACCGAATTCTATGGTATCGTCGGTAAAGAAGTGCCAGTTTATTAACCTGGCCCGATTCAATAGCAGCATTATCTTTCTTCGTCCTCTTCTTCGGTCTCTTCTTCTGTTTCTCCTCCGGTGTTTTTGTTGAAGAGCTCTATCCGTTGGTGGACCTCATCTATAGAAACCGCCTCCAGGGCAAAGGGAATGGAAGGGTAGAGGATAATTGCTGTTTCCGGGTCGCTTTCATCTCCTAAAACACGAATCAGCCGCATGCTCTGAAGTTTGCGGAATATGAAGGTAAGGGAGGTTTTGTTTAAGGGGCGTTCCGTCATTGCCCGGTAGCGTTCCACGAAGTCCTGCTGCAGGATGGTGCGTTCTCCGTGGAGGGTCACCTCCCTGGATTTTTCTTCGTAGAAAAGACGTATAATAAGAAGGGAGAGGGTCTCTTCCAGGTTCAAAGAAACCCTGGCCGCCGCCGGGCCCTCCAAAGCAATAATTCCTAAGGTTTCGTCTTTTTTTAAGCGCCATCCCGCCATGGTAAAGTACTCCTCCAAGCGGTTGAAATTCTGTATCCCGTAACGGTACGATTTGGCGTGCTGCTCCAAGGAGCGGATAAGAAAGGTCTCCGTTAAAAGAATAGTCGCGCAGCGTTGGAATTTTTCTTTTTCCCCTTCGGTTATCATGTTATTCATAGGTCGCCCCTTTAAAGAGGGAGTGCCGCTGAAATGAAAAACGGCCCGATTTCGCTGTTCCTTCCTCCCATCGGACTTGATAGGGGAAACTCTCCATTCTCTTCTCGCTATAGGCGGCGGCATAGACGAGGCGGATAAAGCTTTCCATATCGGTAATAATATTCTCCGCCGGAACGGCTGTACCGTCCGGGGGTACATATCGAGAGAGAAAATCGGCTATTTTCTTCGGCCCCAACTGCTTTTCTATGCGCATGGTAAGCTCTTTTTCCGCGTATTCCAGGTCAAAATCCGAAGGTTCCGGCTTTTTTAAGCCCTCTAATTGCGATGCTCCGGGTCGCCGGTTGTAAAGGGACCCGGCATCGAAGAACCCCGCGGAGTAGATGCCCCATGCCAGGTCTTTCGGCTTAACAGGGGCAGGGCCCCCGTCTTCGGAGCATAAGGACTTAAGGATATCGCTTATTTTACCCTTAAGCGAAGCACCGGTATAGAGGTTTGCCTTTATTTTCTCCGTGGATATCCTCGAGTACCTTCTGTTTTTATCGTCTATCTCTTCAAGAATGGGGTCGATACCCCTAAGATCGTCCCTTATCTCCTTAAGCATAAGGAGGAGAAGTCTCTTAGCCTCTTCCACGGGGACCCGTTTTATAACGGAAAATTTTTCAGCGGTCCTTGTCATCCAGGGAGCATCAAAGAGCAGTTCCCGTATGGTTTTATTGATGGCGGGCCGGTATTTGGAGAGGTTTTCAGAGGTTTTTAAACGAGTATATGCCTTGTCCACGACCTCATTCATGTAAATGTCGTAGTGGATGTGAAGGATCTCTTTTACCTCGGCGTCCTCTTCGTACATTTGCTGGATATGGGTTTTAATGTTCTGTTCCAGGATTTTTAAGGATTCGACGAGGAGGCGGGTGTGCTCATGGGCGTTCATTACTGAAAGATGCCCGTTCTCTTTCACCGCGTCGCCGCAGAGGGAGGAGTAGACCGCTATGACATGGCTCTCATACTCAACTTGAATGCCCCGGGACACGGTGTAGAGTGCGTCAAAGAAGGGTTTGGCATAGGAGGAGAGGTTGATTATACGGGTAAAATCGGCCAATTCCTCTTCGTTTACCCAGCCATAGTAGAGAAGCCTCCTAAGAAACCTCGAAGCCAAAGTCCTCGGAGCAGCAATCTCCTCCTTTTCTTCCTTCCCTTCCTTGTCTTCCGGTTTCTCCTCTGAAATGGAGTTCTCCGGCTCCGTGTCTTCCTGAAAAACGCCAAGGTCGGGGAGTTTATCAAAGTAGTCCTCAAAGGCGGACACTACCTGCTCCCGTTCTATGCCCGTGTGGTACTCCATAAAGAGACTGTAATACACCAGCAGCAGTTCGGCGTAATGGTTTCGGTGGGGAGAAGCTAAAGGGAAAAAGAAATTACCCGGGAGTTCCTGAAATACTATGGTAACCACCTCTGCTTTTGATTTTCTCAGCAGTATAAATCATAATCAATAGGCGTACCCGAGGGCAAGGGATTGTTTGGTTTTTTAAACCCGATTGAACCGAAAGGGCCTAGGGGTTATGCTGTATTCGTTCTTTTAGCCATCCCCCCAATCAGGTTCTGGGTTTATCGAGGGGAAGTCCGGCTTTCACCGCCAATTCAGCCTGCCTTGTGTCGAATGTCACAAACTGGTCTGCCTTGAATAGTGTTGCCGCGGCGACATGCATTATATCAAGAGACCGACAGCCAAGCTCAGCTGAGAATTTCGTGTAATTAAGGCACAATTCAGTATGATCTTTTCTATCCAATTCCGGGGTATAATATATACCCGCTTTTTTCCGCTCGTTAAAAAGCAGCGACAGACGTGTAGCTTCTTCTTCTTTTAATTCTTCCCGAAATACCTTGAGGTTCAGTGCGTTATGAAATTCAATTATGTGCAAATCCCACATTGGAAGGGGAGCGGCATTTTCGGATATAATTGTATCAACCGACGCGGAACCATTCTCGATAATGTACAGTTTTATTAGAGCGCTGGTGTCAAGATATATGTTCAACGATTACTCCTGTCTTCCAATACCGTTTCGGCCGCGCTTTTTCCCCTATTGGGAACGGCCGTCGCTAAATGGTCCGGCCAATTCAAGATTTTCTTTGGTTCAGCCGGCACAATTTTCGCGGTGGGTCTTCCTCTGTTCAGGACTTGAAATGTTTCTCCAAGCTCCAGCTTTTTTTCAATATCAGACCAATGGGCTTTTAGTTCACGCACGTTGATAGTAATCATAAAATCCTCCGCTAATACAGTAACAATTGTTTCACAGTTCGTCAATGTATAAACACACATATCGTAAAACATGCTATTGACAAAAAGAGATAGGCTCTTTCAAAATTGCCATTTTTCAGAGCCTCAATATGGGGTCGATTTTATAACTTATTATAATATAATAAGTTATAAAATCTAAAGGTAGGGCCACTTTCAAATCAACCAATTTTTAAATTGGTTGATTTGAAAGTGGCTGGAGGAGTTTTGAAATCCGTCGACAATCGCCAGGTTACGCTTCTTCTGAATACTCAACGTTTCCGTAGATACCGAATAGCAGCCCATATGGAAAAAGAAGAGTAGAGTACTATAAGGGCAAATAAAAGCGGAAAGTCAACAGCTGAGAAAATGGATCCAGCCAGCAATAATGCTGATAAAACGATGCAGAGCACAGCAGCCCAGGGCCGCGTCTTTCTTAATCCATACACTGCCGCCACCCGTATAACAAGGTAAGGTAGTAAAAACAGAAGAACCGCGGCGGAAAACATACCGATCATGTTGCCCATTTCACCGGCCGCAAACCCCTGATACCCAATGAAAACGATAATGAGGAACGCGGGAACCAACAGTATAAGTTCACCTATACCGGCAATAATCAAAAATTTTCTGGACCGCATTTTATTACCTCCTGTTACTTGCTTGAGGCTCTTTCAACATTGTTTAGAGGCTCTATCAACATTGCCATTTTTCAGAGCCTCAATACTACCATGTAATTGGTGGTGTTATACAATCACATTCGCCTTTCTCGGACTCTATAAAAGACTGAATCGGATAGCTAAGTATAAACTTGAGCTAAAGAAAGAGAAGGATTGGAAGGGATTCATTAGTGATGGATTCGGCAAGCGATATCTCCTTTTCTGTTTCTACTTCGTTCTTGGCGACTTTGATAATACTGATGAGTACTTCGAGTGGTATAAGAAAGAGTTTCCCGATGATATTGGAGATCCAATTCAACAACTCTGCTGGGCATTAAGTCTTCATAGGATGGAGAAAGACAAAGAAGCGAGATATAGACTGGCAGAACTCATGCTCTCGAACCTTTATATCATTCTTCTGAGTTTACTCGTATAAGAGACCGATATATCGAAATCCAACGCAAGTTGAAAGATACCACCGGATTCGAAGAGAGAAGTAAGCTTATAGACGAGGCTTCAGCACTATTGGATGAAACCTCTACTACATAATCTGACCGGCTGAAGTGCCCCGGTTAATCCTCAACCGGAAACCGTATAGTGAACACTGGAGTAGGTCCCCGCTTAGGTTTTAGGAACAATAACAGGTTTCCGGGCAATTATAAGAAGTAAAATTTACTCCTGAACTCTATGAATAAAGTTTATCTTTACTTCATACCCCATTGCATGGGCGTATTCTTCTATGGTTGAAAGCCGA
>CAYXSD010000123.1:0-8828 GCA_964466335.1 uncultured Spirochaetales bacterium | reverse complement strand
CCGATTCGTCCCTCCGCCTATGACCCCCCTTATACCGCCGGTGCCAAAGGATAGGTCCTGATAAAACCGGTCCTCCAACTCCTCCCAGCGCTCCTCCTTAAGGGCCTCTTCTACCTGAGAGCGAAACTCTTCGTCCTGCTCTTCTTTTATATACGCTTGCGCCTTATCAATCAGCTTTTCCCGGTCCATCTACACCTCTTTTTTTTTATTTTACAGCTTTATTTTACCACTCCCAGAAGGACTTCCCGTCCCTCGCGGTGGACTTTAAACATTATTTCGCCGCTGCTGGCGTTCAATACCTGATAGAATTCCAGAACATTATCCACCTCTTGTTTGTTTATCGCCGTAATAACATCTCCAGAACGAAGGCCTGCCGTTGCGGCCGGTGTTTTTTGAATAACGGAAGCTACAACTGCCCCGTTTTTAAGATCCTTTAGACCCAGCTGGTTCTTTACCTCTTCCGTTAAACCGATTACCGCCATACCAGGCCAAATATCGTTGTCCTGCTGTAGTGCCTCTTCGGTTTTCCGTTCATCCAGGTTGACCGTAATTGTTTCTTTCTTTCCGTATCGAATAAGGGAAAGTTCTGTTTCCTGGCCTGGAGATACATTGCCGATAATCCTTGAAAAGTGCTGCGCGTCTCGAATATCAACATCACCCACTCTCATGACAAAATCACCGGGAAGAAGTCCGCCCCGTTCTGCTGGAGAATCTTCATACACATTTACAATTAATGCACCTTCTTTACCTTCGATATCGAGGTCCTTTGCAACACCCGGCATTATCTTCGGTTCCGGGTCCTGTATACTCACCCCAAGCCATCCGTAGACAATTTTTCCTTTGCTTAAGAAATCGGAAGCGGCCTTTTTTACAAGATTTACAGGAATGGAAAATCCAAGTCCCACACTTCCACCACTTTGACTGGCGATCCAACTGTTTATTCCCACGATTTCACCCCTAAGGTTTACCAAAGCCCCGCCGGAATTACCCGGATTGATTGCCGCGTCGGTTTGGATGTAATCGGTAAAACCGGAGATACCGCTGGCAGGATTTGCCTGTCTTCCCACAGCGCTAATAATTCCCGCGGTAACAGTGCTCTCGAACCCAAAGGGATTTCCCACAGCCAGCACCCAATCTCCCACATAGATATCATCCGAATTACCTAAACGGGCAACAGGGACGTCTCCCTCAGGTTCAAATACCACCAGAGCAAGGTCGGTCCTGGCATCCTTTCCTACCACCTTAGCGGGATATTCCCTTTCATCGTAGAGGCGAACGGAAATTTCATCCGCTTTCCCCACTACATGGTTATTAGTTATGGCATACGCCTTATCCCCAGTCCGGCTGACAATGACACCGGATCCAAGGCCGGGTCGGCGGTATTCCTTTCCTTCTTCACCCTGGTCCGGCCGCTCGCCAAAGAAAAAATCCCACGGGCTGAAGTTCCTTCCCTGCTGTTCTATTACCTCCACCACGTTAATCTCTACCACTACCGGGAGCACATTCTCGGCGACCTTCCGAAAAGAGGGAAGGTCTCCGGATACCTCCGGTACCGATTCTCTTTCCTTTGGGGCCTCTGTGAGTCCCGGCTGCTCATCTTGCTTTTCCCCCTGCGGAAGGGCAAAGACATTGAAGGCCGCTAACACAAAAACGACAAGGACCACTGAACCTATAACCCAGGCCAATCCTTTTTTTGAAATTGATATCGTTACTCGTCCATTCCGATTCTTATTTTCCATATACACACCTCTTTACTCTCTCAATAAATCACTAGTAATCTACAGATTCAATATAAAAAGATTCTTGTTCAAAGAAAAGGAAAGATTTTCTTCTAAAAGAAACTATCACACGTGTACGCTGCTGTTTTCTTTAATGAAGTGAAAAAATGCAGCTGGGTCGTGTACCACTCTCTCCGCTCCCGCATCCTGTAGTTCTTTTTCAGGACGAAATCCCCATGAGGCACCGATGGGGACCATACCGGCATTTTGAGCTGTATTGATATCGATAGCTGAATCGCCCAATAGGGCCACTGCCGAAGGAGAGATGTTCATAGCTTTGGCGGCCTCTACAGCGAGGGTCGGGTCCGGTTTTCGGGGCACCCCATCTTTCGCCCCTGAAATGTATATAAAATTCCACTGTCTGAGGAGTGCTTTCACTACTTTTTGGGTTAAAGAATCTGCTTTATTCGAAAGAATCGACATTGGTATCTTTACTTTCTCTATATTATTTAGTAATTCCTCAATTCCAGGATAGGGCTTGGTTCGTGCTATAGGTACTTTATGATAGAGCTCCATGAGTTCTTCTTCACAGGTATCGATACATTCGGTATCACTCCCTGCCGGTAAAGATCGTTCGACTAACCCCCGCATCCCCCAACCGACCTTGAGCTTATATTCATCGTCCTGGAACTCCGGGAAACCATGTTTTCTTAAAACAGCGTTCATGGACTCCGCAATATCACCGATGGTGTTTAACAGTGTACCGTCCAAATCAAAAAGAATTCCCTCTATCATATTCATCATTCCTCCTTTATTTCTCCTTTCTCTTAAGATACTATTCAGCCGCTTTCAACATTACTTCATTTTAAAAGAGCCTGTTATCGTTCTTATCATCCATTTGCGGCCTATTCTATCTCTTTCAATACATTTTTAACAAGGTTGACAACCCCTTTCCCTTATATTATGAAGAACTACATGTGTAGAGCTGGACCCACAATAAAAAAACCTAGATCTTTTTCCCCTGCAAATCCGCTCATCTACTCCTTTTTCTATTACACGGTCGGAAAGTTCATACGATATGCTTACAATATCCGGGGGGAAAACATAGAACTCCTTAGGTCCGTGACCCCGCCCTATTTGGTCGTTTCTCATCATGTGAACTCTTTAGATCCGTTTTTTATTGGGTACTTTGTTCGGGATCCTCTCTCTTGGATTGCCTCGGATTCAAATTTTCGAAATCCTCTTCTTCGATTCCTCCTCCACAGAATAAGGGCAATACCAAAGAGAAAATTCCTCTCCGATAATGATGCTATCCGTAAAATTTTGAATATTCGTGGTTTCGGAGGGCGTATTGGCCTTTTCCCCGAGGGCCAAGCTTCCTGGGACGGCAGTACCTTACCCATTCTCCCTTCCACGGGAAAACTGATAAAACT
This sequence comes from uncultured Spirochaetales bacterium, assembly GCA_964466335.1. Taxonomy (GTDB): domain Bacteria; phylum Spirochaetota; class Spirochaetia; order SPDA01; family CAYXSD01; genus CAYXSD01. The sequence goes on along the minus strand of CAYXSD010000123.1, from coordinate 5,677 downwards.
GCTAAAAATACCCGTTATTACTGTTCATCTTTTAGGCTCTTACCTGGTAAAACCGAGATGGAGAAAGAAGAGACGGTACGGAGCGGTTACAGTACGATTCTCCTACGGGATGTCGCCTGAAGAGATTAAAGAAGCAAGTCCTAAGGAAATTAACCATAAACTAACGAAGATCTTATCGTACAATGAAACAGTAATGCAAAAAGAAAGGATGGTCCCTTTTAAAGGCAAGGACAAGGCAGAGTATCTTGAACGATTTCTTTTCATATGCCCGCACTGTAAGAGTATTGCCAGTCTTAGCTCTAAAGGTGATGTTCTTTACTGCAGATCCTGTGATTTTTTCTGTACATACACAGAGTATGGTTTCCTTACAGGAACGAAAGTTTCAAAGGATTTTTCTTCCCCCTCTTACTGGAACCGGTGGCAGCAGGAAGAACTAAAGAAAATGATCTTGCTTGCAGGTGATACCGCGCGACCACTCTTCAAAGATAACAATGTCCTTCTATACAGAGGAAAGGGAGGGACAGCTCCCAAGAAAATGGTCCACCTAAGAGAAATGGTCCTTTCCAGAACATCGATTCTAAGCATACCGCAAAACGAGGACCTTCCACCTATCTCCTTTCCTATGGATGAAATAGTGGGAATAAATGTACAAAACAGTGGGAGATTGGAATTTTTTTATAAAAACGATCTGTACAGTTTCCAGTTTATGGACCCTGCTGTCTCCTCCTACAAATGGCAGGTGGGGGTTGAACTGTTACAGAAAAATACAGGCGAAAAGAGGGTAACAGCATGAGTGATGAATGGGTAGTAGTTCTTGAATTTATGATTCTGGCGGTCTTACTTATTTTAGGTACGGTAATAAAACGCAAGGTCGCTGTCTTCCGGAAACTCATTATACCAATTTCCATGATCTCCGGTTTTCTCGGACTCATTGCCGGTTCGGAAGTGCTCGGTATTATCTCTTTGGATCCTCAAAGATTGGGCCGGTATGTGTACCACCTTATGGCAGTTGGGTTTATTGCTCTTACGCTGAAAGACAGACCGATAAATCGGGATAGGGTGGTAACAAGGACCGGCGCCTTTATTGTTTCCACCTATGTAATTCAGGGCATAATTGGATTTGGTATCTCTATCGTCTTTCTCTATACCCTTATGCCGGGAATTTTTCCAGCCTTCGGCCTTCTCCTCCCCCTAGGATTCGGCCAAGGACCGGGCCAGGCATTCTCTATTGGGACCCAATGGGAAGCAATGGGGTTTCAAGACGGTGGGAATATAGGTCTTTCTGTTGCTACCTTCGGTTTTGTGTGGGCCTGTATCGGCGGGGTACTCTTTATGAACATCATGCTAAGAAAGGGGAAATATAAGAGAAAAATAGCCGAGAATAAATCTATTACAAAGATCCATGAGGAGGACGATTCAGGAGATATTCCTCTTAGTGAATCCATAGACAGAATAAGTATTCAGCTATCCATGATCGGGGTGGTGTATCTGGGAACCTTTCTCCTTCTTAACGGACTGGAGCTGGTGTTGAATAATTTCGGGACATTCGGACAAACATTGGCCCAAATGTTTTGGGGATTCCATTTTCTTGTTGGTTCTCTTCTTGCCCTCGTATTTAATGCCATACTGAAGTTCTTAAAAAAGAAAAAGATAGTGAACCGACGCTACCCCAACAACTATCTTCTATCGAGAATTTCCAGCGGCGCGTTTGATTTTATGATTACCGCGTCCATTTCCGCTATTTCCATAACTGTACTTAGAAGATACCTGGCACCTACCCTCCTCATGACAACGCTTGGGGGACTTGCTACCGCTTTTTGGGCGTATTTTGTAGCGAAGAAAGTAATGAAAAGGGACATCCTCGAGTACACTCTAGGATTTTTCGGCACTTATACCGGGACCCTCTCCACTGGAATGGCGCTACTGCGTGAGGTAGATCCCAACTTCAATACCCATGTAGCTGAACACATTGTTCTTGGAAGCGGGGTAGCCCTCTTTTTAGGAGTACCCCTTATGCTGGTTTTAAGCATTCCCGCGGTCGGGTACGTTTCGGACAAACCGATTATGTACCTCTACACATTTCTTGCCCTCATTGCGTATTTGGCCGTACTGTTAGGTATTCTCTTCTGGGCACGCAAGCGCTCTCCAGTTGACGCAGTACTGGAGACAGAGAAGGCTTAAGGCTTCGGATAAACAGCAGGCTAGACAGAGGAGTTGGAGCAGAGGGGTTAAACAGAGGGGTTTAAGAAGGCGCGAATTTGCCGGGTGACCCGGCGTTTTAGGAAGTCATGTCCTTTACTTTCTCGATTTCGTCACGAACCACAGCGGCGCGCTCGAATTCGAGGTTCTTAGCGTATTCCAGCATCTCTCTCTCCATTACTTGGAGCAGTTTCTTCTTCTCCTTGGGCACCAGGATGTTATAACTCTTCTTTAACACATCCAGGGAGACCTCCTCCGCCCTCTTCTTTTCGTCCTTCTTTCTTATAAGAATATCATGAATGGCCTTCGAGATGGTGGTAGGAGTAATATTATGCTCCTGATTGTACTCTTTTTGAATCTCCCGGCGTCGCTCTGTTTCCTCTATTGCGGCTTTCATGGCATCGGAGATCCGATCGGCGTACATTATTACTCTTCCGTTTACGTTCCTCGCTGCCCGTCCTATGGTTTGGATAAGGCTGGTGGTAGACCTGAGAAACCCGATCTTGTCCGCGTCAAGAATAGCAACAAGCGACACCTCCGGCAAATCGAGTCCCTCCCTAAGGAGGTTTATCCCTACCAACACATCGAATTCACCGGTCCTTAGATCTTTCAGTATTTCCACCCTTTCGATAGTTTCAATGTCCGAGTGAAGATATCGCACCTTCAAACCCATTTCCGAGAAATAATCGGTAAGGTCCTCCGCCATCTTCTTCGTAAGAGTGGTTACCAGCGTCCTCTCCCCGGAAGAAATTCGTTTCCCGATTTCGGCGTAGAGGTCTTCAATTTGGCCTTCTGTAGGCCGGACTACCACCTCCGGATCGATAAGTCCTGTAGGCCGAATAATCTGCTCCACTATCCGACTTGATTTTCGCCGCTCCTCTTCCTTCGGCGTGGCACTCACAAACACCGTCTGTCCTATGAGCTCCTCGAATTCACCGTAATAAAGAGGCCGGTTGTCCAAGGCGGAGGGCAGTCTGAACCCGTAGTCTACCAAGGACTGCTTGCGTGCCCGGTCGCCCTCGTACATACCGCCGATCTGGGGGATGGTAACGTGAGACTCATCGATAAAGGTAACGAAGTCTTCGGGAAAGTAGTCGAGAAGGACAGCCGCCCGTTCGCCCTTCTCCCTGCCCCCGAAATGACGAGAGTAGTTTTCTATACCGGGGCAGTACCCCATTTCCTCCAGCATTTCAAGGTCATACTCCGTCCTGGTCTTCAGCCGCTGGGCTTCTACCAGTTTGTTCTGACGTAAAAGCTCCTCATACCGTTCAGCAAGCTCCTCCCGTATCTGTTCCAAGGCACGGCGAATCTGGTCCTCCGGCAGAACAAAATGCTTAGCGGGATAAATAGTAATCTCCTTAAGCTCCTCCTTTACCTCCCCGGTAAGGGAATTGATCCTGGTTATACGCTCTATTTCATCCCAGGCGGTTTCTATCCGGAAAGCGTCCTCCATGTAGGCGGGAAAAATCTCCATGACCTCTCCCTTTATCCTAAAATGGCCTCGGGTAAGAATCGCGTCATTTCGCTCATACTGCAGAGAGATGAGTTTCCTCCGAATCTCCTGAATATTCGGTGTATCCCCCAGTGTAAAATGCACTCGCATCTCCCGGAAGCTCTTTGGACTTCCCAAGCCATAAATACAGGACACCGTGGCAACAACAATAACATCCCGTCTTTCCATTAGAGCGGAAGTAGCAGAGAGCCTGAGCCTGTCTATTTCATCGTTAATGGAGGCGTCCTTTTCAATGTAGAGGTCTCTGGAGGCCACATAGGCCTCAGGTTGATAGTAATCGTAGTAGGAGACAAAGTACTCTACAGCATTGTCGGGAAAGTAGTCTGTAAATTCCCTGTATAACTGAGCCGAGAGGGTTTTATTATGACTGATTATTAGGGCAGGACGCTGGAGATTTTCAATTACCTTGGCCATGGTGTAGGTCTTTCCGGAACCGGTCACTCCCAACAGAGTCTGATATCCGTATCCCCGGGTAAAACCTTCTGTCAAAAGATCGATGGCCTTCCCTTGGTCCCCCGCGGGTTTATACTGGGAAACTGCCTGAAACTGTATCATATCCCTCTAATCCCTCTTAACCCTCTGAGGCTACTCCAATCCCGCTGAATTCTCACGCTCCGACAGTACCAGGGTAAACTGTTTCTTTTTCTTTCCCCGATATGCTACCACTGTTACCTCATCTCCCGGTCGATTGTCTTCCAGTGCCCCGAACATATCCGCCAAGGAGGCCACACGTTCCCCATCGATTTCAATAATTATATCACCGCCTAAATAAATGGTGGAACGTCCATACCGTACGGGTTTGGTACCGCCTTTAAGACCCGCCTTATCCGCGTTCCCTCCCTCAATTACGCGGGAGACCAGAAGTCCCCGGGAAATCGGTAATTCCGCGTATTTTACCAGTTCCGGAAAGAGCTGTACCGGGACGATTTCTATCCACCCTCTTCTTACCACGCCATGGGTAATAAGGTCCGGGACTATTCTTCGAGCGGTATCTACTGAAACGGCAAAACCAATACCTACGGAGCCACCGGAGGGGGAGTAAATCATGGTGTTTATTCCAATCATCCTACCCCGGGAGTCCAAAAGGGGCCCGCCGGAATTCCCGGGATTTATAGATGCATCGGTTTGTACCATATCGCGGATAATAAAATCGTCGGAGGTTTTAACCGGTCGTCCCAGTCCTGAGACAATCCCGGTGGTGAGGGTACGCTCGTAGCCGAAGGGATTTCCAATGGCGAGGACTTTCTGTCCCACCTTCAGATCTGAACTGCTTCCAAAAGGGATGGTGGTCAGTTCCTTTCCCTGGGGATCAAAGAAGACCACAGCGAGATCATTTTCCGGGTCCACTCCAATTACCTCTCCCTCATACTGCGTCCCGTCGGCCAGGGTAATAAAGACCTTGTAGGCTTTCTCTACCACGTGTTTATTGGTTAGAACGTATCCTCGTTCGTCTATTATCGAACCGGAACCGCTTCCTCCCTCTCTGGGGACAGGTTCCAAAAACCAGTTGTAGGCGACTACTTCGGTGCTGATATTTACCACGCCCTCGTTGAGGGTTTCATATACCCGGATGTTTTCAATTTCATCTTCCGTGTAGGTTTCCGTGGTTTGAGCGGGATACATATCCCGCGAAGAAAGAGGAGGGTTCGTTTTTAAGGCAAAGGATTTCTCCCGCGGGTCTTTTCCATCTACCTTTTCAGTGAGCGTTTGTTCTTGGTCCTTTTCTCCGCCTGTTTGTTTTTGACCATTATCTTCCGGACGGCTTGGTAACTGAATAATACCAAACCCAAAGGCAAAGAGAGTCAGGAGCAGCATCGCTGCCAGGGTAAACCCGGCGACCTGACCTCGAGAGTATAACTTCATGAACAATAGCCTCCCTTAGCAACGCTACAGGGACACTATAATTGAAGAACGCAACTGTGCCAACACTACACGCTAGCAATAATAAAAATGCCTGCGAGGCTC
>CAYXSD010000122.1:1832-8936 GCA_964466335.1 uncultured Spirochaetales bacterium | reverse complement strand
TACGCCCAAGAGGATTCGAACCTCTGACCTACGGCTTAGAAGGCCGTTGCTCTATCCAGCTGAGCTATGAGCGCGTGTAGATCGGGATGAGAGGACTTGAACCTCCGATTTCCTGCTCCCAAAGCAGGCGCCTTAGCCACTAGGCTACATCCCGTAAACCGCGGAGGAATTCCCGCGCCGAATGAGTATACCCAAATTTTCGGCTTGTCGTCAAGCCGGCTGGCGGATCGTGCCGGCTGGCGGATTGCGGATCGGGGAACAAACCGGTTGGGCAGGGGTATTACTTCTCCCTGTATGTAACAATGAGGAGGGGAGGATTTGTCCCGGCTTCCACTGAGTAGAACCGCTCCTGGTCCTGGATTCCGTCGTTGTTGGTTTCCGGGCTGGTACGAAGCCGGAATTCCGCCCGTAAGGGGGCGGAGTGGTTTTCCGCGTTCCAACGTACCCGGTCGGTTACCTCGAAACTCCGGTAGCCGTTGGAGCCTCCCATGGGGAAACTGGTGAATCCGCTTCCGCCGGTAAGAGGGGTAAGGCTGTAGGCGGCTGGATCAATTCCGGATATACGAAAATCCACGTGGTCCACCAGGATTTCGCTTCCCAAGTCCTGGGGATTCCCCATTACAGCGAACCTGTAGATCCTGCATTCGGCGTACTCGATCTCGGCCAAGTCCAATCCGGTAATATCGAAGCCTAAGAATCCCCTGATTCCCGTGTCGGTATTCATGTCTCCTACCCAGAGGTCTAAGGAATCGCTGGTTAAAGCGGTGGCTTTGCCGTCTTCCTCGGGAGGAGCCTCATATACTACGGTCCCCTGGTTTCGTTCGAAGGGGCCTATGGACCACGGGACCGTTCGTGGACGGCCTTCCACATCTACCGGTGTGTTCGAGTTACCTCTTGGAAAGCTCCCTACAAAGTCCAGATCGTAGCCCCCTAAGGTAATCGCCGGCGGTGCGGCATTGGTTAAGGCATAGTTATAGTTTCCCCAGTCGGCAAAGGTGGGGAGAACATCCACGTTCGCTCCGGTCTGTACGGATTCGGCTGCAAGGTCGGCCTCCATTACGGAAATATCGCTAAAAGAAAAAGAACCATCGGCATCCCAATAGTAGGGGGGGCCGTAGAAGTTGTTGTTCATGATCGTGTCCGGGTTGGAATCGGCCGATACCTCATTTAACAGTATATGCGTTAGGCTGCCATGGTTAGGATCATAGACGATGATATTATTGACGATATCTCCGGAGCATGGATCCCCCATGTTAATACCGAAAGCGGTATTGGTACCGTAACCCGAATCTACCGTGTTATTCACAATAACCGGGGAGGAGTTCTGAAAAATCCGTATTCCTGTTGAAATGCTGCTCCCCGCTCCTCCGATAATTACATTGTTGGCGAAAAAGGGATCGTTGTCCTGTACGCGCACACCCTCGGACGAAGCAATGGATGTGCCGCCGAAGATACCGCAGTTTACGACCCGGGCGTATCCTCCCTCTATGTACATTCCGGTGGAGGAGGTATTCCCGCTGCCTCCGAGGATTTCGCATAGGCCTAGTATAGGAACAGAGTTGAACGAGTAGATGCCGTAACTTTTATCGGATAAGGCGGCTGTCCCGCCTTCTATATCACAGCGGAAGATGAGCGGACTGGAATCGTTTAGTATCTCCACTCCGCGTTCGTCTCCCCGGATATCCATGTAACGTATTGCCGGCGATGCGGCGGTAATGATGACCCCTCTGTCCCCTCCGTCTATGGAGAATCCCTCTACGATCATATCCTGGCCGATAACATCCGCCGTTCCGTCGATAACGAGAGCATGACCTGCCGGATTTGATAGGATGGTGTGATATTCGGGGCCCGGGTTAGGATGTGGGTTCCTATAGTTCCAGCTTTCGGCGCTGAATCCGCCGTAGAGGGACACCGCCGCAGTGACGACCACTGCATCTGAGTAGGTCCCGGCGGCTACGGCTATTCCCTCTCCGGTGTCGGCTTCCGAGACCGCCTTGGAGATAGTACGGTAGGGATGGCTGGTCGAACCGTCCCCTTCGGTATCGCTTCCCTGGGGATGGACGAAGTAGGAGATATCCACATCTAAACGGACATTGGGAAATCCCTGATAGTTTTCGGCCTTGGGGTCGACGGGGTTGTTAAAATTATAACAAGACAAAAGAGTGAGGAACCATGCTGCCAGAAGAGGCCAGCGAGTACAGTCCATAGGTAAAGAGGAGCGTAGTTTTTTTTCCCTGTATGGATGATTCATATCTTTTTCACACCTTATCCTGTACTGTGTCCTTTAGCAATACAGCCGTTTTTAAAAGTAACAAATTCTGAAAGAGCCTCCCTCCAATAAAAGTATACTCTTTTTTCCAAACTATTCATATTCTGCTGTTTTACCCAGACCTACCGGCAAACTTGACAATACCCTTAAGGTATGGGATTCTAGGGTATTCAAAAAGCAATGGAGGAAAAGCATGCTTTTAGAGGGAAAAAAGACCCTTATAACCGGCGGAGCCCGGGGAATAGGCCAAGAAATAGTGGAAGCATTCCTTAGGGAAGGGGCTTCTGTGTGGTATATTGACCTTCAGCAGGGTGATACCTACGGTGGATATAAAGCGATGGCGGAGAAAACCGGTGCCACTGTGGTGTTCAAAGAGGGAAACGTTGCGGACGAAGAGGGAATAACCGCTGTAGTGGAGGAAATTGTTAAAGAGAGCGGCGGGATCGATGTGCTGGTTAATAACGCGGGCATTACGAGGGACGGTCTGGTGTTCAGGATGTCCGGTAAAGATTGGAACGATGTTCTATCCATCAATCTTAGCAGCGCCTTCTACATTTCCAAAGCGCTTTCTAAACACATGATCAAAGCAAGGACCGGGTCCATTATTAATATTTCTTCCATTGTGGGAGTAATGGGTAACGCGGGGCAGGTGAATTACAGCGCTTCTAAGGCGGGTATGATCGGGCTTACCAAGAGCCTTGCCCGGGAAGTCGGGGGCAGGGGAGTCCGTGTGAACGCCGTTGCTCCGGGCTTTATTAAGACCGCAATGACTGATAAACTGAACGATAAGCAGAAAGAAGCCCTTATGTCTCAAATTCCCCTGGGTCGTTTAGGGGAAGCAGCGGAGGTCGCCAAGGTGGTATTGTTTTTGGCCTCCGATCTCGCCTCCTATGTTACCGGTCAGGTGGTGCATATTACCGGCGGATTGGGCATGTAGCTGTTTCTGCTGAATACCATGTAATGACAAGTAATAATAGAAGGCCCTTGCGAAAATAGCAGGGTCTGAAAGAAGTGCTGGAGGATTGGATGAAGAAACGAGTTGTAGTTACCGGAATCGGGACGGTAAATCCTATTGGAAATAATGTCGCGGACTTTTGGAAGGCCGTACGAGCCGGCGAATGCGGGATCGGGCCTGTTACCCGGTTCGACATTACCGATTATCCGTCAAAGATTGCCGGGGAAGTGAAGGATTTCGATATTACTACCTGGGTGGAAAAGCGGGAAGCGAGAAAGATGGACCGGTTCACCCAGTATGCCATGGTCGCATCCATCGAGGCCATGGAAGACGCGGGTCTTGCCGACGGCAGCGGAGTAGACCCTGAGAGAATGGGGGTCATCCTGGGAAACGGCATCGGCGGTATCGAAACGTCCGAGGAGGCCTACTTTAATCTCTACGAGAAGGGTCCGAGAAGGATCCCCATGCTGACCATTCCCAAAATGATCGGAAACCTTGCTCCGGGGCATGTGGCTATTCGATTCAACGCGCAGGGACCGGCATACGCGGTGGTTACCGCCTGCGCCTCCGGTACCGACGCCATAGGAGAGGCCGCAAAGTGGATCCAAAACGGAGTGACCGATGTGGCCATAACCGGAGGAACAGAGGCCCCGATAACGAGGCTCGGAGTAGGAGGGTTTTGCCTTCTCCAGGCTGTAAGCACCAAGTATAACGATACTCCGGAGATTGCCTCCAGGCCCTTCGACAAGGACCGGGACGGTTTTGTCATAGCCGAAGGGGCGGGCACCCTCATACTGGAAGAGTACGAACACGCCAAAAAACGGGGAGCTAAGATCTACTGTGAGTACGGCGCCTCCGGCATGACCTGCGACGCGAACCACATTACCGCGCCCCATCCCGAAGGCAAAGGCGCCATCGCTTCCATGAGGATGGCCCTTAATTTGGCTGGGCTAAAGCCTGAGGACATCGACTACATAAATGCCCATGGTACCTCCACCCCCCTAAACGATCCGGCGGAGTCGAAGGCAATTAAGGAAGTGTTTGGAGAACATGCCTATACATTGAAGGTGAGCTCCACCAAAAGCATGACCGGTCACTGTGTGGGTGCCGCCGGTGCTGTGGAGGCTATTGCCTGTATCCTCGCCATGCGGGACAGCTACTTTCCCGCCACCCTCCACTTAGATGAACCGGACCCGGAATGCGACCTCGACTATGTTCCCAACAATGGACAGGAAGGAAAGATCCGGGCCACCATGTCCAACTCCCTCGGTTTCGGAGGGCACAACGGAGTGCTGATACTGAAACAATTGGAAGAATAATTGAAGTTTTTTATACGTCAGCCACTTTCAAAATTAACTAATTTTGAAAGAGCCTCACGTAACAATTTCAAAAAAAGTTACGTATAAAAAGGAGGTGTGGGATGGGATCCAAAAAAGAGATGGCCAAGTGTATTGGAATTCTTACCAGCGGCGGGGACTGCCCGGGGCTGAACGCTGCTATCCGGGGCGTGGCGAAGGCGGCGGTGAATAAGTACGGAATGAAGGTGGTGGGATTTCTTGACGGGTTTAGGGGCCTTGTGGAGAACCGGACCATGATTCTGGACGACAGGACCCTAAGCGGAATACTCACCCAGGGGGGGACGATCCTCGGGACCAGCCGGGACAAGCCCCACAAGATGCCCATGGGCGGAGAGAAGATGGACATGACCGAGGCGGCGGTGGAGAATGTAAAGCGTCACCAGATCGACTGTCTCGTCTGTCTCGGCGGAGGCGGGACCCAGAAGAACGCTTACCATCTCCATAAAAAGGGGGGAATTAACGTTCTTACCATTCCCAAGACCATCGACAACGATGTAGCGGAAACGGATATTACCTTCGGCTTCGACACCGCCATGTCCATCGCCGCGGAAGCCATAGACCGCCTCCATACCACCGCCACGAGTCATCATAGAATAATCGTTTGCGAGATTATGGGGCACAACGCGGGCTGGCTTACCCTGGGAGCGGGGGTGGCCGGGGGAGCGGATGTAATCCTCATTCCGGAAATTCCCTACAATCTGGATTTTGTGGCGGAGCACCTGAAACAGCGAAGGCGAAGCGGAAAACGCTTCTCCATTGTGGCAGTCGCGGAGGGTGCTATTTCCAAAGAAGAAAAGGAGGCCTTGGAAAAGGCCAAGGACAAAAAAGAAGGACCCATGGAGGTAAAAAAGGGAGAGGACGGACTTCCCTACCATCTGGTACAGGAATCTAAGGCGAGTTCCTTGGCCCGTGAACTCCAGCAGCGAACCGGCGTAGAGGCCCGGGTAACCTCCTTAGGGCACGTTCAGCGGGGCGGCATACCTTCCACCACTGACCGGCTCCTCTGCACAATGCTGGGGACCAAAGCGGCCCAGCTTTTGGCAAAGGGGAAGTACAATGTAATGGTAGCGGTAAAAGGAAGGGTAGCTGAAGCAGTCCCCTTGAAGGATGTAGCGGGGAAGAAGAAACTGGTGGAACCGGACCACCCCTGGATTGACGCTGCCCGGCTGGTGGGCACCTGTCTCGGCGGCGATTAAAGAATACAGCCGCGGACCCTCTCCCGCCCGCGGCGGTAATGGTACCCTATTAATGTTTCGAGGTTAGAGGCTCTTTAGACCGTAATAAGCTTCGTTCCACCGCAGTTCGTTTCTAAACCGGCGCAAGTCGGTGTTCTCATCTATCAATACCATTTCTATTCCCGCCATGGAGGCAAAATCTTCCAGGTATTCCGGGGTGATAACCGGACTAAAGGCGGTGTGGTGCGCCCCCCCGGCGTGGATCCACGCTGCTGCTGAGGTTTTTAGATCAGGTTTCGGTTTCCAAACGACCCGCGCCACCGGCAGTTTCGGTAATTCCGTATCAGGAGCGACCACCTCCACAGTGTTGACCAAGAGGCGGAAGCGGTTGCCCATATCAATTATACTTGCATTCAAAGCAGGTCCTTCAGGGGTATTAAAAACAAGCCTCGCCGGATCGTCTTTACCGCCGATCCCAAGGGGATGCACCTCCAGCGAGGGTTTATCCGCCGCAATGGATGGACAAACCTCGAGCATGTGCGCCCCCAGCACCCGCTCCCGGCCGGGTTCGAAGTGGTAGGTGTAGTCCTCCATAAAACTGACCCCACCCCCGAGCCCCAGGGCCATAACCTTTAGGGCCCGTACCAACGCGGCGGTCTTCCAGTCTCCTTCGGCTCCAAAGCCGTACCCGGACTCCATAAGACGCTGGACTGCCAGACCGGGTAACTGCTTTAAACCGTGTAGGTCCTCGAAGGTGGTGGTAAAAGCGGAGAAGCCTCCTTCCTCTAGAAAAGATCGCATTCCCAATTCTATCTTCGCCGACTCATATACTTTGTCCGATTGATCAGCCCCCGCTCCAAGGGTATAACGTTCCGCGTATTCCTCGGTCAGGTTTTTTACCCGGGAAGCCGGCACCTCCTCTATATGGCGTGCCAGGTCTCCCACACCGTAGCCGTTTACGGAGTACCCGAAGATGATCTGGGCCTCCACCTTGTCTCCCTCGGTCACGGCGACTTCCCGCATATTGTCCCCAAAACGAACGAGTTTCATGGAGCGGGAATCGTGCCATGCCAGGGCCGCCCTGGACCATGTGTTGAGTCCTTTTAGTACTTCCGGTTCTCTCCAATGCCCCGCGATCACCCTCCGGTCGATACGAAGGCGGCTCCCAATAAAGCCGAACTCCCTCCCGCCGTGGGCGGATTGGTGGAGGTTCATGTAGTCCATGTCGATGTCCCCCCAGGGGATGTCCCGGGCGAACTGGGTGTGAAGATGGAGGTAGGGTTTCTTCAGTCCGCTGAGGCCTTGAATCCACATCTTTGCCGGGGAGAAGGTGTGCATCCAAAAGAT
>CAYXSD010000122.1:0-1732 GCA_964466335.1 uncultured Spirochaetales bacterium | reverse complement strand
GCCGTGGTGTATCCGGCCGAATAGTTGCCGTAAAATAGGCCATCTTAGCGATCTCCTCCAATACCTTTGCGTTAAAAACGCTTTTAGCGGCATCCTTTCCCCAAGTGAAGGGACCATGACAAGCCACGAGGACCATCTCGATTTTTTGCGGATTAAGGGCCGCAAATGTCTCTAGTATCTGTTTGCCCGTTTCGATTTCATAATCTCCTTTAATAGCATCGTCCTTCATAACTTCGGTGCAGGGTATGTCGGCGGCGCAGTAATCCGCGTGGGTGGTCCCGTAAATGGGTATGGGCATCCCGGCTTGGGCCCAGGCTACGGCATAGGGACTGTGGGTGTGGGTAATACCGCGAATGGCAGGGAATTCCCGGTAGAGGACCCGGTGAGTGGACGCGTCGGAAGAGGGACGCATGTCACCCTCCACTATTGTTCCTTCGAGGTCCATCACCACCATCAGGCGCGGCGAGAGGTCCGCGTAGGGGACCCCTGAGGGCTTAATCGCGAAAACCCCGCTATCCGGATCAAAGGCGCTGACGTTTCCGAAGGTGTAGATTGCAAGGTCCTGTTTCGGGACCTCCATGTTGGACTCGTAGGCCTCTCGTTTAAGTTCAGTGAGAACAGACATACATATCCTCCATTGGTTTCGTGTTGTATTCTCCAGGTAACCGGGGAAAAGGCGAGTAATATCCTATGTTTTCCTCGGTGAGGATATCGATGGGCATATTTTCTCTTTCTTCCCCAATCCGTATGCCCTTTATTGCTTCGAAGAGGCGGACGACCCCTCGATAGGCCTGGAGTTCCGGTCTCTGGCTAATTAAAAAATCAATTATCCCTTCCTTAAGATACTCGATGTTCATGGGAATGAGATCGTAGCCGATTAGTCCTATAGTATCCCTGTTGATTTCCTTAAGGTACTCGGCTATGAGAAAAACCGACGCATTGATTACAAAAACGCCCTTCAAATCCGGTACTTTTTGCACCAGGTCCCTCATAAAGCGGGAGGAGGTATTTCCTATTTCCAGGTTTTCTTCTTGATAAAGACGAGGTTGTTCGACGCGGGAATAAACGGACCGAAATCCGCTGATACGCTCTTGGATGTGGATATCGGGCTTTATCGGCTGAATAATAACGGTAGTCCCCCTGTCCGCGGTAAGAAGGCGCATAAGCTTCCCCGCCAGTTTCCCGCTCATGTAAGGGTCCTGGCCGATAAAGGTAATTTTGTCGATATCCGGCAGGTCCGTATCGAAACAGCAGAGGGGAATGTCATATGAAAGGTTCCGACAAAATTCTCTCGCCGGTCCGGGCAGCACCGGTGCAAGGAGTATCCCTTCGGGCTGTTCTTGTAAAAGTTCTAGTGCTGCTTTCTCGAAAGCGGTATCGCTGAATCGATCGAAGGTATGGATTAACGGGTCAACCTGAAATGGAGCAAGGTCCTCCACTGCCTGTCTAATGCCCTTTCCGGGGAGTTCCCAAAACCCCGAATCCTGCTCTTCCCGGGGGAAGAGGACCCCTATTCGATAGGTTTTTGCTTTCGCTAAGTTGCTGGCGTGTAGATTAGGAGTAAAGCCGGTATCCTCAATGATGTTTCGTACCCTCTCCGCGGTTTTCCGGGCCACGCGCCCGCGGCCGTGGATCGTCCTATCCACAGTACCGATGGAAACCCCCGCTAAACGGGCAATATCTTTTATGGTGATCTCTTTTGCCATGGGTCCTATCGCTTTATCTCCTAAGG
>CAYXSD010000121.1:4955-8961 GCA_964466335.1 uncultured Spirochaetales bacterium | reverse complement strand
GGAAATCCTCGAAACCGCCCGCGAGTATGGGAAAGAATTTGTACATTCTTTGTGAGTTCAGCCACTTTCAAAATTAACCAATTTTGAAAGTGGCCCTACCTTTAGATTTTTCTAATTCATTATTGCATAATGAATTAGAAAAATCGACCCAATATTGAGGCTCTGAAAAAATAGCATTTTGAAAGAGCCTCAATTTAGAAAATATTTTTGACAAAAAGGGTGGTTTTTGTTAAATCTTAACAAAATGGCTCGAAAAGAGACGGAAAAATCAAGAGTACGTCCCACCCACAGAGACTTCGCATTGAAAAACCGCGGCAAAACCTGTATTCTGTTCCCATGGAAACAACACAATTATTTTCTTTGGTGAAAAAGAACCGGAGTTACAGAAGGTTTAACGAAGCCTTCGAAATCCCGGAAACAACCCTAACGGAACTGGTCGAGCTGGCCCGGATTACCCCGAGCAGCGGAAACAGACAGGCCATAAGATTCATTCTCTCCCGGGGGCCTGAAAAAAACGCCCGGATATTCGAACACCTCTCCTGGGCGGGCGCCTTGAAGAACTGGCCAGGTCCAGAGGAAGGGGAGCGGCCGGCAGGATATGTCATCCTCCTTACTGACACAGCGATACTGAAATCCGCCCAGTATGACGCGGGAATCATCGCCCAGACAATTCTTCTGGGGGCTGTGGAAAAGGGGTTCGGTGGCTGCATGTTCGGGTCGATACAGCGGGAAACGTTGAAAAAAGAACTGGGTATTCCCGAAAAATTCCACATTGAGCTGGTGGTAGCCCTGGGGAAACCGGTAGAAGAGGTGGTCCTGGAAGAAATCGATCCGGGGGATAGCATTAACTACTGGCGGGACGACAGCCAAGTCCACCACGTTCCAAAACGAAAACTAAAAGACCTCATTCTTCCCTACTAAGGAAAACTAAGGAAACTTCCATGATACTCACCAACTACCATACCCACTGTAATTTTTGCGACGGCAAAGGCTCTCCCGGGGAGTACGCCAAGGCGGCGAAGGCGAAGGGCTTTACCGCTCTGGGGTTTTCCTCCCACGCCCCCCTCCCCTATCCGAACAACTGGACCATGAAGGAGGAGTCAGTTCGGGATTACTGCGCCGCCGTTAGGGAACTGAAGAACGAGTACGCCGGTTCCCCGGAGGTCTACCTGGGCATGGAAATCGATTACATTCCAAATGTGATGGGACCAAAGGACCCGAACTACGACCAGTATTCGCTGGACTACGTTATCGGTTCGGTGCATCATCTTCCCCACTTTCCCAGCGGCAGGCAGCTTACCATTGACGGGCCCATGCACGAGTTCACAGCCCTCCTTGAGGACAGCTACGAAGGGGATATCCAAAAACTGACCCAGCACTACTACAGGCTGGTCCGGGAAATGTTGGAGGAACACACTCCGGACATTATTGGGCACATCGATCTTATTATGAAGAAAAACAGGGGAAACCGGTTTTTCGATTATGAGGCAGACTGGTATAAAAAGCAGGTCATGGAGACCCTGGAGACAGTACGGGCTTCGGGAGCAGTGCTCGAAATAAATACCGGTGCCGTGGCCCGGGGGAACACCGCCTTTCCCTATCCCGCTCCCTGGATTATCCGAGAAGCAAAAGCTCTTGGGGTCCCCATTACCATCAACGCGGACGCCCATCGTCCGAGGCACGTGGATTTCCTCTTTCAAGAAACCTTAGAGTATGTAAAAGAAACGGGATTTCGTGAGCTCCGTGTCCTCACCGGAGGAGAGTGGAGGAGCTTGGGACTCGAATAAGGCCCCCGACCTTAGATATTTTCTTCATCACCCTGTTTTTCATCACCCTGTTCATTATCATAAAGCAGGTCCTTTTCATGCCTGTCGGTAAGGCCCATAAGATAGGTGGTGAGGTTTTCTTCCTTATGCTTAAGTCCGAGTTTCTTCCGTATGTTCCGGCGGTGGGCTTCTACAGTCCGTACAGAAATACTCATGGCAAAGGCTATTTCCTTGGAACTCTTACCCCGGGCAATGCGGTTGGCAACTTGCAGCTCCGTCCTGGTCAACCCGGTGTGCATACTGGAGAGGACCTGAAGGAAGGGACGGGTAATATCGGTAATATTTCCCTCCAGCCGATCGATAAGATCGAGGACATCATCCCCCTCTACATAAGCCTTGAGCTTCTCAATCAGGGGAAGAACCGTCTCTCGGAGGTTTATCATAAGCCGGTCTGTCAACTCCTGGGAAGCGCGGTCCCGCTCCCTTAGGAGCACTTTAAGGGCGCTGTTGGCCTCCTTTAGCTCATTTGTCCGCTCCCGTATCCGCTCCTCCAGTTGGTTGTTCAATCTCTTAAGTTCCTTCTCCGCCTTCTTTCGCTGGTCAATCTCCTTTAACAGGGTTTTATTCATTTCCGAAAGCTGCTCTAAGAGCAGCTTTTCCCGCTTTACCATTTCCTCCTGCTCCCGTATCACCTTCCGTTTTTCCGTAACAGAGTGGACTCGAAAGAGCAGTTCCCGGATCTCGAAGGGTTTTATGAGAAAATCGTCCGCCCCCTCCCTTAGGGCGGTAATAGCTGAGGCGGGTTCATCGTAACCGGTTATCATAATAACCGCGGTCTGCGGGAAGTGCTGGGTCACCAATCGTAAAACATCGAACCCGTCTATTCCCGGCATTACCACGTCCACTAAGACCACATCGAATCGCCGGGCTTCCAGAAGCTTGAAGGCCTCCTCCCCGTTTAGGGCAGTGGTGACGGTGGACCCCTTTTTAGACAGAACAGACTTTAAGAAGGCGAGGATTTCCTCTTCGTCGTCAACTAAGAGTATGTGGAGGTCATTGGATGCTGTCACTTTCTGAATACACCTCTAGTTTTTATCTTCCAGGACCTCCCCTCCCCCCTCTATGTTATACCTTCACTCTCTTCATACACTACTAGATACTAATACTTGCTACTGGTTGTAAACGGATAGTAGACAATAGTTAACACAAGTATAGTAGATATAGGGGACACTATTAACACTTAGAAAGTACTCATGTACTACCTATGGATTTTGCGTAGTATCCCGGGAGCTGGAGGAATGATGCATTTTCTGGTATCTTCCTCTTTGGAGGTATCTATGTCCCTGTCCCCAACCCTGGTATACGCTGTTATCGGATTGATCGCCATCCTCCTCCTTTTTGTCCTCCTTCTTTTGGTGGTCGTCCTAAAGCGAACGAGAGGCGCCGGAGGTCCTCTAACAGCTTTGGAACAGCGCCTCGCCCAGCTCGACCGCTTAGGTGCCGACATAAACGAACTCTCCAAGACCTTCCTTATTCCCCACGCCCGAGGGGGTTTCGGAGAGTCCCTTCTATCAGCCCTTCTTGCCACCTGGCTTCCCAAGGAGCAGTACTCCCTGCAGTATCGGTTTACAACCGGGGTCCGGGTAGACGCGGTGATCCGTTTAGGGGAGAAACTTGTCCCCGTGGACGCTAAATTCCCCCTGGAATCGGTCAGGCGGGCCATGGAGGACCCGGAAACCCCCGGGGTTGTTACCCCGGAGGTAAAAAAGACCTTCATAGGCCATGTAAAGTCCATAGCGGAGAAGTATATCCTCCCCGCCGAGGGGACCCTGCAGTTTGCCCTTCTCTATATTCCCTCCGAAAAAATCTTCTACCATGTTTTCGTAGGGGAAGATTCGGGGATGATGGAGGAAGCGGTCCGCCGCGGAGTAGTACCGGTGAGTCCTTCGGGTCTTTTCCTCTACCTGCAGACCGTTGCCTACGGATTAAAGGGCTTCGCCCTCTCCAAGAACATAGAAAAACAGGCCACCGGTATCGCCAGAGTAAAGCGGGACCTCTTTGCCCTGGAGAAAGTCCTCGACACCGGGGGGAACCACCTAAAAAACCTCCAGAACTCCTTCGAAGAAATCAGGCGGAGGACCGCCGCCCTCTCCCTGGGACTTTCCGCGCTGGACACGCTGCAGCAGGAAGACGAACAAGGCTAAAGAGTAAGGCAGAAAATGAATAGCGGTCATCCCGGT
>CAYXSD010000121.1:0-4855 GCA_964466335.1 uncultured Spirochaetales bacterium | reverse complement strand
GTTACTCTGCCAGCATTTTCCGTTTGAGCCTGCCCTTCATTCTCCTTCCCGCCGCGTCGTTTAGGATCCCGTAGAAACAAGGTATAACAACAAGGGCGGTAAGGGTGGAGAAGAAAAGCCCAAAAATGATGGTGCTCGCCATGGGTCCCCACACAACGGACTTGCCCCCCAGTCCTAATGCCGTGGGAAGGAGCCCGGCTATGGTGGTTACCGAGGTGAGTATAATGGGCCTTAACCTCGTCTTTGCCGCCTCTACCACGGCCTCCATGGTCTCTCGTCCCTCCTTCCTAAGATCGTTTATAAAACTGATAAGGACAATGGAGTCGTTTACCGCAATCCCCGCCAAGGCCACCCCCGCGTAGAGCACGGTAGTGGAGAAGGGTGTCCCCGATACCACCAGAAAGAGGACGATCCCCACAAAGGCAAAGGGAATGGAGAAAAGAATAAGCAAGGGCTGGAGGTAGGAGTTGAACTGGGTCCCGAGAATTACATAAATAAGGAAGATCCCTATAAGGAAGATCCGGGAAATCTGGATTAAGAGATTGTTCAGCTCGGCGAACTCTCCCCCCACTTGAAGTTCCACCCCGGGGTAACGGGTCTTAAAATCGGCATCGAAGAGGGCCTTAATTTCATCGTTAATGGCGGTAACATTCTCCTCATCGTAGGCCTCCGCCTGGATGGTCACCTCCCGCTTACGGTCCACCCGTTTAATACCGGCGAAGCTCTCGGATTCCTCCACCGTGCAGAGAGAGGAGAAGGGAATCTGCCTCCCGTCGGGGGTTGGGAACTGGAGCCGTAAAAGGGAGTTCACCGACGTACTCCCCCTCTTCCCAAACCGGACAATGACCTCCACCTCCCGGTTGTCTTCAAAGATGGTGGTGGCATTGATCCCGTCGAAGGTGGCCCGAATATAGGCCCCCACCTGCTGAGTGCTCAGCCCGTAACGGGCGGCGGCATCGTCGTCCACCCGTACCAAGAGTTCCGGAGTACCCCCTTCCAGGTTGTCCTCTATGTTGTAAAGCTCTTCGTAGGAACTGAGTTTTCTCTTAATTGCCTCTGCAATCTCGGCCATGGTATCGTAGTCGTCGCCGAAGATACGGTATGAGACGGGCGGGTCCGTGGGAGGACCGCTTTGGGCCTTGCGGAAGAGGACCCGCTCCGCTCCGGGGACAGTGGCGGTGAGCGCTTCCGTTCCCAGCATGATTGCAAGGATAGAGCGGGTCCGGCCCTGGTCCTTTTCGGTAAGGTCCACGATCATCTGGGCGGTGTTGCTCGTAGCGGACCCGCCGCCGCTGCCGCCGGGATTCAGTCCGACGTAGGAGTTCACCGCCACCACCTCGCCGTTGCCAATCAAGGGAAGGAGCTTCCTCTCGTATTCGGCGACAAAGGCGTTGGTCTTCTCCCGGGTGGTCCCTCTCGGCATTTCTATATCAATATAGAAGAGGCTGAAGTCCTCTGCATCGAAGAGGTCCTGCCGGACCGTCCCTAAGAGGGAAAAAGTCCCCACCATTATGACGAAGGCCGCGGCGATGGTAATGTACCGCCTGCGGTAGAGGAGGCGGACCAGTTTCTCATACCACTCCTTAAGCTTTCCGAAACCCTCTTTAGCGCTCTTCTTGATCCCTCCCGTCCAATCTGCAAAGTGGGCGGGGAGAAAGACTAAGGCCTCGAAGGTGGAGGCGATAAGGGCGATGGATACGGTTAAGGGGATTACCCGTAAGAATTTCCCAATAATACCCGGGAGGAGCATCAGGGGCAAGAAAGCGGCGACTGTAGTGGCCGTCGCTGCTATGACCGGTTTCACCACTTCGTTGGTCCCCCGAATAGCAGCATCTATTTTGGAGTATCCCGCCTGCTGAAGCCGGTAACTGTTCTCCACAATTACGATGGCGTGGTCCACAATGAGCCCTAACACCAGGACCAATCCGAAGAGGGTGTTGGTATTGAAGGTCTCTCCTAAGTAATCCAGGACTAGAAAGGTAAGGGCGAAGGTCACAGGAATTCCCAAGGCGGTAATAAGGGCGTTCCTTACCCCTATAAAGAGGAGGAGGATCAGTACCAGTAAAACCAAACCGAAGGCCGAGTTGGTAAGAAGGACGTTAATGCTCTCTCTTATCTGCACGGAAGAGTCGTTGAAGAGGCTTATCTCCATTCCCCGGGGGGCGGTCTCCCGGAATTGAGCCACCTCCTCCTTTACCGCGTCTATGACTCGGGTGGAGCTTCCCCCGGAGACCTTGGCCACCTTAAGGGAAATAGCCTGCCGCCCGTTGTACCGGTTTATAATCCCCTTTTCCTCGAAACCCTCTTCAACACCGGCAATGTCTCCCACGTACACCGTACCCTGCCCGCCGCTGCTTCGGCGAACAATGACCTCTTTAAGTTGGGCGTACTTGTCCACCTCTCCCACGGTGCGCAGGAGGTACTCCCTGGACTCCGTATCCAGCGTACCCCCGGGAATGGTAACGTTCCGCGCCCTTACCCCGTTCACCACCTCGTTAATGGAAATTCCCAAAGCCTCGAGCTTCTCCCGGTCCACCTCTACCAGGACCTGCCTGTCCCGGGCACCCACAGTATCGATGTTGGAGATTTCTCTAATTCCCGCGAGCCGGTCCTTTAAAAGACGGGCGGTCTCGTTTAATACGGAGTATTCCACATCACCAGAGAGGACCACCTCGATAACGGGAAGAAAATCGGCCGCGGAAAAATCGCTGATAATGGGGTCTAAAGTCCCATCGGGAAGGGAGACATTGCCGAACTGGGTCTGGGTCTCCTGGTAGAGACGCTTGAACTCATCATCGGAAATGCCGTCGTCGAACTCCACCCGAATGGCAGCGGAGCCCTCCCGGGTGACGGACTGGATCGCCTTAAGCTTGTCCAATCCCTGGAGCTCGTTCTCCACCTTCACCGTTACCGACTGTTCTATGTCCTCCGCGGAGACCCCGGGATAGGGTACGGTAATGTTCACCCAGTAAAAGGGCACCTCGGCAAACTGCTCCCGGGGAAGCCTGAGAACACTGAAAGTCCCCAGGATAAGGAGGGTAATCATGAGAATATTGATAAGGACCGGATTGCTGACCGAAAATTTTCCTATGCTCATTTCCAGGACCCGCTTTCTCCGATAAGGGTTACCGTAACCTGGTCTCCCTCATCCAAGACGGTAAGCCCGGAGAGGAGAAGGGTTTCTCCCCCAAAGAGACCTTCGAGGACCTCCACCCGGTTCCCCAGGCCCCTTCCGACTACCACTTCCCTAAACGCCGCGGTTCCGTCCTCGCCGAGGAGGACCCACTTTTTCTCGTCACGGCTTATGATAGCTGAAGCGGGAATAATGGTCCTCGGTTTCTCCTCCCGCGCACCGATGACCGCCCTTGCGCTCATTCCGGACTTGATTCTGCCGGCGCAGGAGTCTTCCCAGGAGAGGACCACGGCAAAACTCCCGGTGGCGGGATCGCTCCCGGCGGCCACGGCGGTTACCCTCCCCGTAAGGACCTTCTCCTCGCAGGCAGCGGGAACGGTGATATCCGCTTCCGCTCCTGCTTCAATGGAACCCACCTCGCCCTCCCCTACGGAAACCTCCATGGTGAAACCGCTTAAGTCCACGATCCGCGCCACCGGAGTACCCGCGGAGAGAAGGTTCCCCACTGCCGCCTGGCCGTCCTTGGAAGCCACATATCCGGTTATGGGAGAGGTAAGGGAGGTGTCCTTAAGGGCTTTTAAGGAACGCTCGTACTGGGCCTTGGCCCCGTTGTAGGTACTTCTCGCCTGGATGAGGGCGGCCCGGGAGGTGTTGCCCCGCTGATACGAGTCTTCCTTGGCGTTCAAATCGATTTTTGCCGTCTCGTACTGCTGTTCCGCCTGCTGGAGGTTCAACCGGGGGATGGTGTCCTCCACCTTTAGGAGGACGTCCTCCGGCGTTACCCTGTCCCCTAATTCGAAATTGACGGACCGGATTATCCCCCGCGTTTCGGAGGTAACATAGGCCTCGTTCTTACCCTTCACAATACCCGAGGTCCGGATTTCTTCCAAAAGGACACCCTTGGTAACGGTCACCGCCTCCACCGCCAGAGCTTTCTTTTCAGCAGCGCCGGCCTCAAGGGTTTCTCCTTCATCTTCATTGCCCCCGCCGCAGGAGAGGACAGAAAGAGAGAGAAAAACCATCGGTAAAACGGTGAAAAAAACTAAAAGAAGCCTGGACCTTCGAACATGTTGCATTGGATTGTACCTCCGTTACCTAACCACGAAGTAAGTCTCCTGGAAGGCCGCTTTCAAGGATTTTTTCGCCGCCCTTTAAAGGAGCTCTAAAAAATGCGGTTTTTAGCTGTCCCGGTACTAAAAAGTCTTGTAACGAAACTTACTAACGATTACGATTATCAATGTAGTGTGGCGCATCGCAATTTTCAAGGTATTTTTGGGAAAAAGGAAGGAATTTACCAAAGGAGAAGCAGACAGGCATGGACGAGTCGAAGAACGAATCGAAGGAAGTATTAACGCAGTACTGGGAAGATCTCAGAGTGGCCGCTACCATGGTGCAGGTGGGCGGGTCTCAGCGGACCGCGGCGCCTCAGTTTAGGCAGTCCTACCACCACAGCGAGCGGGGACCCTCCTACTCAGGGCTCTATGACTATGTCTTTGAATTCGGAAAAAACGGCGCCGGTCTCTTTCAGAACGCCTACTTCACCGCCCAGCTCCCCCATACCTACGCCGAGGGGACCGCAATAGAACCGCACGTACACGTGACCCTTCAGCCCTGCGACGAAGCGGAACCGGGGCAAAAGCTCCTCCTCGAGCTCGAGTACATTTGGACAAATTTGAACGAAAAAAAGCCGGCCTCCACCACTATCATCCCCTTAAACCATGA
>CAYXSD010000120.1:2995-8976 GCA_964466335.1 uncultured Spirochaetales bacterium | reverse complement strand
TCCCCGCCTTTCCAGCTCCTCTTTGGCATAACTGTAAAGCTCATTTTCGATTTCTCCTTCATCTCCGCCCTTAAAATGGAAGAGGCCTATAGTATCGGTTTTTTCAAGGGTAAAAGAGGTATTTTTACCGCCTTGGACAATAGTGGTACCGAATGATGTCGAGCAGGAAGAGACGACAGAAACACAAATAAATACCGCCAGCGTAATCAATAAAATTGGGCTTCTTTTTTCCCGTTGTTGATCATTACCTAACAGAGTATAGGGTATCGGGTTTGGCGAATCAATGAGAATAACTCCCTAGAGATTTATTTTTCCGTATTTCACTGGCATCCGTACTCGATATAGATTAGACTTTTATGATGTAAAGGTCCTTTTTAGACAAAGTATTGGGGAGTCACGATGAGGAATAGATATATATTCGGCATAGCGGTTCTTGTTTTCTTCTTTTTCGGGGTGGTTTCCGCAGCGGCTGTTGATACGGAGGCCTTAAAGCAGCTGGCGGATATTAAAACAAGAATGGCTAATGCCATGGACCATGAGGACTACGACGAGGCGTTGAAGATATCCTTGGAGGTAGAAGAGCTTGGGTTAGATCCTGCCGAGTTGTTTGTCGGGGAGTATAAGGATGCTTCGGGGGAGGTGAAGAGGGGGAGGGATGACTATCTTTGGGTTTATTGGCGGCAGGGGTGGATCTATAACGCCGTATACAATGACCTGGCAAATGCGGTAAAAGGTTATGAGATTGTTTATCGATATCATCATAACCCATCATATTCTGTTTTTACCACTTACGAGGAGGTGCTTCGTAAAATTGGAGAGAAAAACAAGGCAAAGCAAGTTCTTAAAAACGGTCTTACCCGTTTACCCGAATCCGACTATCCAAATATCTACTGGAACCTCGGTTGGTATTACTATCTCGATGGTGAGTACGGGGAGACCGTCAGATGCGGGGAAAAAAGTTATCTGATAGATCCTAATCTTGCAGGTCCCATTTTCAATGCGGCAACCGCGCTTTTTGCCATGGGGAAAAATGAGGAAGCTCTTGGATGGTTCGGTTTGGGACTATTCGGAACGGTTGAGACGGGGTGGAAAAACAGTGGAATGGTTCCTAATATAATAACCGATTTAGAGGAGGCGGAAGCACGATACCCAAAGAACAACGGAATAAAAACCGCCCTCTCTGTTCTCTATTTAATAGAAAGAAAGGAAGAAGAGGTGAAAAGCCGGCTTCCCGTGCTATTAAAAGAGGACCCGCTGCTTCCCCATCTTTTAAGATATATAACCTATGAGCAATCTCCTCAGTTTTATTGGCCGCTTGTTCAATATGCCGCAATGGTTGGAGAGAAAACACTTACGGATGAGCTCCTCTCTTTGTTGTTTTCCGGGGTAAAAAGTAAATATGATTTAGCGGTTTGGATAGATCGGATAGAGGCAAACAGTGTGGTAGTTGAATTGATAAGAATAGAGGATAAAAGTCCTTTTACTGTTGAATGGATTATTATGATGGAGACGGTCATTGAGGAGTTCTGGGAGGGATACAGAAAAGATACTCACGTTTCAGCCGGCTCTTCTTCCAGCAGCAGAATGAGAGCATTCAAAGAGACGGGATATTATTATGCCGGATGGTATTCTTTGAACCTCAAGCAAGAGATAAAATTTTACGTTAACAGAGGAGAATATGATAAAGCGGAACCGCTCTATGATAAGCTGCTTGCGATACATAAAGATTTTACTCCCAAGGGGGAAACCCGAGCTTATGCAAAAAGCCTAGATAATTTAGCCGACTTGTATGCGGCAATGGGCAGGTACGAAGAAGCTGTTCCGGTCTATGAAAAAGCAATTACGATACTTAAAGAACTTCCCCCGAAGGAAAAACATCCTGACTACGTGCAAAGCCTTAACAAGCTGGCCAAGGTGTATGAAACAACGGGAAAACAGACAGAGGCGGACCAGCTTTCTAAAAGAATCGACTCAATAAAAAAAATGCTGCCTTCTCCGGGGAAGCACCCTGAAGAGTATAAAAAGGAAATCGTCGATATTCACGATAAAATGGAAAAAGCTTTTGGTTCGAAAGATTATGGGAAGGCGGCGGAATTGTCTTTCGATTTTGATAAGCTACATATCAATTTACCCGCCGTTTTTACCTCCGGGAAAACAGATGATGACACTTTAGAGTTGGAACGTCAGGTCAGTAATATTATTTATTATCAAGCGAGACTGCACCAAGATATTGGTTATATGAAAATAGCGGCGGAAAAATATCGTTTTTTGTATGAAAATGTTAAGAATCTATCTCCTGCTGTTTATAATTTATTCGCCGATACACTTTGGAAGCTTGGGAATAAGGAAAAAGCTTTTTCAATTCTTTGGGAAGGGCTGGAATGGCTGCCGGAGAACTCACGAAATTCTATTTATAAATATTTAGCGGGATATCATTATCAAGAGAAAGAATATAAACTAGTAATGGAATGCGCGGAGGCATGTTATCGTCAAAGCCTTTCCGAAGCGGTTCCTTTTTTCTACGCCGGGCTTGTGAATTTTGCTGCGGGAAAAAATGATGAAGGGATAAGCTGGATTGGTCTGGGTTTGATTGCTTCCTTTGGGAAAGGTTATAACAACGGCGTAGTAGAGAGAGATTGGATCATTGCAATGCTGGAGAGCCTACTTATCGAAGACCCGGATAATAGCGGTATAAAAACAGCGCTTGCGGTTTTACATAGTTCACAGAATAGGGTTGAAAAAGGAAAAGAATACTTATCCGATGCAAAAGAAACCGCCTCTCTCCTCTCGCGAATCTTTGTTTCTTCCTATGTTGCAGAACCTCTTGAAGCAATATTGGCGGTGCTTCAATGTGCTGTTTATGCCGGAAGTTCTGAGTTAACAAATAGATTTATCTCGCTGTACTTCCAGCGGCTGTACTCTTTTAACCACTGGTTAGGAGTAAACAAAATTGAAGAGTGGGTATCTAAAATTCTCCATATGCAAAATATTGAGAACGCGGCATCAGACGATATCCTCTCCTCTATTTCGAGTAAAGAGTTTCCGTTTATGCTGTACAAAGCGGTTGAATTATTTGATAAGGCCCATGAGGTTTTCAAAAATTCCGGAAGGGTAAGGTATTTGAAACCAAGACAGTCAATGATAGGGAATCCGAATGATAGAATCGATTCCATTAAAGAAAGCATAGAACTTTATAATGAGTGTTTAAAATTATTTGGTAATATCGGTCCGGCTGCTGATTACTGGATTGGTTTAACCCACTACGAATTAGCATTGCTTAACAGCTACATTGGTAATACGAATAATTGTAATTACCATTTTGGGGAAGCCCGCTTACTATTTGAAACAATGCCGCCGGAAGGTCAATCCTATGAATATTCGGCCCTCTTTTTCAACATTGCCGAAATTTTAGTTGAAAAAAAGAATTACATTGAAGCAAAAAACCTCTATAAAATAGCGTTCAATATTGTTGGGATGCGTCCTTCGGGAAACATAAGCGGTCTTGCTTTTCGGATTCGAGAAGCCCTTCGAGTACTTAGGATTAACATGGCCCGGGAGGATACTGTTTCTAAACAATATTACGAATTAATGGAACGCCAGAAAGACGCCTCTCCCAAAGAAAGAGATGCGTATAAAGAATTAATACCGGCAATGGATATGTTTACGGAGGTCCCGGCGGGATCATATAAAATGGGAGATACTCACAAATATTTTCGGCAGGACGAGGATGAAGTGCTTCATCGGGTACATATAAATAACTCTTTTTTAATCGGAAGGTACGAAGTGACCCAAAAAGAGTTTAGTACGATAATGGGGTATAATCCTTCGTATTTTAAGGGAGATTTTCGCCCGGTGGAATGCGTAAGCTGGTATGACGCGGTCACCTTTTGTAATAGAAAAAGCGAGCAAGAGGGGTTGGAGCCTTGCTACACTTTCTTAGAGGGAGAAGTGGTCTGTAATTTTAATGCTAATGGGTACCGATTGCCCACCGAAGCGGAATGGGAATATGCCGCCGGTAACGGGGTGGATAATCGTAAGTATTTCTTTGATATTGACAAATACCAAAGATGGAGCTTTCCAGGCAGTTTTAAAGAGATATCATCAGCAACAATGAGGAAAACCTTGCCCGTCGGCGAATTCCTGCCGACCTATTTTGGACTATACGATGTATATAATAATGTTCGGGAGTGGTGTTGGGATTGGTATGGGAGTTACCCGAACGGGGATGCAAGTGATCCCGCAGGACCCGAAGACGGCGAGAAACGGGTAGTAAGAGGGGCCGGATGGTCTTCTCATCAAGATAATCGCGACATAATCTCTAACCGTTTTAGTTTCAATCCCGCCGCAAGGAACCGGGTCATAGGATTTCGTATTGTGCGGCGGAAATGATCTTTTAGTTTCCGCCTTATCTTATGGAGTGATTATAGAGGAACACGCAAACGGGGAAAACTTGAAACGGCTGTACGTGAACTAAAGATTCTTGATGGCTTTCAGGTCAAATCCATATCGTAAGAGACGTAGGAGATAGATATGCATTGTTTAAAGATATTTATAAAAAATGTTTTGTTTTTCACTCTAATTGTAGCTGTATCAGCTATAATATCCTGCGGGAGCTTTGAAAACAAACAAGAGAATAAGCGGGATGTGCCGGAATCGAATGTGGGTGAGTCTGGTGAAATGGAGGAGTATCCCCTTGAAATAGTATACGCTTCAAACATGACCGCCAGCTTAATAAGTGATATATCTCCTGACGGGAGGCACCTGCTTTTACACTCCCAAAGGGATATTCAAATATACGATACCTTCACGGAGCAAATAATACGCCGCATACCGATAGAAGGAGAAGATCCCCCTATTCTCTCCCGCGGCGGCTTTATTTATTCCGGCGCGGTATTTATCGGAGACGGAACTAAAATTGCTACTGTTACTAAAAACAGCGGGACCGTATCAATATGGGACGCTAGAACAGGAAAAATCGTGAATTCCTACAGGGCGAAACAAATGCCTATTGTTGATTCTACCCTGGTGGGCGGGGAAATTCTTTTTACCCTTTCGCAGACGGAAGAAGGAACACAGATAATTAATGCGACTAATATTTTTTCCGGGGAATTCTATGGATCATACTTATTAAATGAAGAGACTGCCGGTATAGTAATATCTCCGGACCTGGAGTACATCTGTATCTCGTGGAAATTTGATAAGGCAGTATCTTTGTTAAAGCTTCCCGCATTAGAAAAAAATGCAGCGCCCCTGCTGCTTAGGGAAAACTCCTTGTTCCAAACGGAGAAGCCAAGGGATGATTCACTGCCAGTCTATCCCGCTGTTTTTTCCGCGGATAGTTCGATGATTGCTTTAGGGCAAGCTGCCAATGCGAATAGAGAAGCTGAAATAACTGTCGTGAAGGTAAAATCAGGAGAAATTAAACAAAAAATGACGGGGCATACAAGAATAGTAATTCAACTATCATTTTCACCGGATAATGCCTCGCTTTTATCAACAGGTTTTGGGAATTCGAATTATGATGGAGCAGTTCTTATGTGGGATATTGAAAGCGGTGAGCTTCTTCATAATATCCACCATAATAATGCTATAGTATCAGCAGTTTTTCATGATGGTGTAAAATATGTTTATTTTATTGATACTAAAAATAACTTTTATAAGTGTGATATTGAAGGAGGCATAACTGATAAAAGCCATTACGGCTTTCATGATTCTTCTATTACCGGGACCGGGATTGCAATCTCCCGGGATAACAAAAAATTGGCGGTGGGAACGGAAAACGGTAATCTTTTTGTCTGGGACCTGCAAAAAGGAAAGTCAACGGCATTAGATGTAAAGAATTCCGGACGAGTATCGTCTGTCCAATTTTCGTCGAGTGGGGATACTCTGGCTGCACTTTCCAGATATACTCCTGTAGATAAGGAAGGGAAGCAGCTTTACCAATCTGAAAGGGACAACGCTATTTATTTATGGGATGTAAA
>CAYXSD010000120.1:0-2895 GCA_964466335.1 uncultured Spirochaetales bacterium | reverse complement strand
CATATATGTATATGACACTACAACGGAAAATCTGGTTCACGTTTTAGACGGACATTATGAACGTATAGGAACAATTGCTGTTTCCGAGGACAGCAAATTTGCCGCATCATCTTCACAGGACGGTTCAATTAATGTGTGGGAACTTAAGACCGGCGAAATAGTATCCACTTTCATAGATTATTCAGGTAGTCCCGCACGCCTCTTATTCTCACCAGACGGGGCATATCTCTTCTGTCAATCCGGCGGCGCTGTGCCGGGAGACTCTTCCGCCCTTTCTATTTGGAAAACGGATACAGGTAAAGAAATACCCATTGACGCACTGATTGGAGCTAAAGCGGATAAGATTTATTTTGAAAATAACGGTAAATATATTATTTCTTTAGAAAAAGGGGACCTGCATGTCAGAGAAACGGGAGAAAAAGAAATTGTATTCTCTGTGAAACCGAATCTAAAAACGGTTAATCTTCTTTCGAGCGGTTTTTTAACATACGACGGAATTAATCACAAAGCTCTCCGCGTTTGGACTCGTTCAACTCCAACAGGCAGTGCACCCGGTTTTATTGATCTTAAAACGGGCTATGAAATTCGGTTTATTAATGATACCGGAGATACGTCCAATTGGCTCATCCGTTCGGATGACGGATTCTGGAGCGCATCGAAAAGGGGCGGAAAGCTGGCAACCATGGTTCGAGGACTGGAAAGCTGGAATATTGACCAGTTCGCTGTCCGTAATAATCGTCCGGACATCATCCTAAAACGACTAGGTGTGGATGACAAGGACATGATACATCACTATTACCTACAATATGAAAAAAGGCTTTCCCGTTTGGGAATAGATGAGCGCTATTTACGGGACGGGTATCATGTGCCGGATGCAAAGATTGTTTCATATACAGTTGATGAGAAAACGGCAAAACTCACGTTGTTTTTCAGCGACTCAAAGTATAACCTCAAGAAATATCAAATATATGTAAACGATGTGCCGGTTTTCACTGAAAATGAAGGGAAGGTTTCTGGATCTTCGTTAACTGTTGAATCGGAAGTAGAAATTAGCAGGGGCCATAACAAAATTGAAGTCTCCTGCATAAATGAAACCGGTGCGGAATCTTTTCGTGAAGTTATTTATGTAAATCATAATAGTCCCGTTACACGGAACCTTTATTACGTCGGTATCGGAGTATCGGATTACCGGGACGATGATTTGGATTTGCAATATGCACATAAAGACGCGGAAGATCTTGGGCAATTGTTCGGTTCGGAAAACGTGGAGTATCAAAATGTGTTTACCCGTATTCTCACCGATGAAGAAGCTGCCCGTGAAAACATAGCCGAAATAAAAAAATTCCTTCAAAATGCAACGGTGGATGATACGGTAGTTTTTATGATATCCGGCCACGGACTCCATGATCGTGATAAATATGCCACCTACTATTTTCTAACTCATGAAGCTAATCTGGATAATTTATCGGAAACAGCCGTAAAATACGAAGAGCTTGAAGAATACTTATTAGAAACCCCGGCTAGACAAAAACTTTTTCTTATGGATACCTGTGGTTCGGGAGAGTGGGACCCGGAGATAGTTCGAAAAGTAGTGTCCGCCCGGTTGGATAGCAAGGGAGTAAGGGCAAGAATAGCCGGGGTTGGGAGTGATACAGAAATATCCTCCGAATTACAAGAAGAGCTTTTCCTCTCCCATAAAAATGACCGGACCTACCTCGCCGATAAGGACCGCTATATTTATAACGACCTTCTAAGGCGTTCCGGGTCAATTGTTTTTTCTTCCTGCCGGGGAGATGAGGTGTCCTATGAAACAAATAAATACACTAACGGGATCTTCACGGAGTATATACTTCGGGCTTTTACGCCGGCTAAAGACGCGGGTGAGATTCAGGCGGGGGATTTAAACGGAGACGGGGTTGTATCTACGCAGGAACTTCAAAA
This sequence comes from uncultured Spirochaetales bacterium, assembly GCA_964466335.1. Taxonomy (GTDB): domain Bacteria; phylum Spirochaetota; class Spirochaetia; order SPDA01; family CAYXSD01; genus CAYXSD01. The sequence continues at coordinate 954 of CAYXSD010000120.1, read as the reverse complement.
GTATGTAATCGAAGGGGTCTCGAAAGAAACGGCAGGCAATCCCCACCTCTATCCGATGCCACAAAATCCTACGGTGGACCGGGACAATATTTATGTTGAATTCGGGTTTTAGAGAATTTTTAGCAAGCAACTGAAACATAGGAGCCTAGATATACCGGGATAAAAGCTTTGGAGGAATTGATCTATTATGTCTAAGGACCAGTTGAATCGAGAGGAGCTTCTCTCCTTTGCGCGGGAAATATTGGAGCGTACCGGTTTGGGAGATGAGGAGTTCCGGAGGATCGCCCGTCTCATTAAAAACTGTGAGATGAGCCTTAGCGGCTTCCTGAATGCAATGCACCTTCATTACATGAATATCTATCTAACCCGTGAAGATATAATCAATTACCTTTTGGTGAATGGTTACTCAATAGAAGATGAGATTTTTTCTCTCGATTTTCCGCAGAAATGGATAGTGGATGAAGATGGTGTGAAAATAAGAACCGCGGAGTACTGGGAGTTCGACGAGAATATGTCCTGCATATTCGAACCCGATCCGGAGTATATAAAAGAGCTCTCGAAAAAAATCTCCCGGCGGAAACCTGGCTCGGAGTGTTGATGGAAAGCTGCTCCTTATTGAAAACTTTTTATTTGGAAACGAATGAGTTTTGTCTCGTTTGGAATGACTGCTCAGACAGTGTCATAACTGTTTGAGCGAGAAGTCCTCCCTTGGGGTTATATCTCTCGTACCATCCGGCGTTGATTAAATCATTGGTGCATCGAAAATAACTCCCTAGGGGGTTTTATTCTTGTATCTTTCTGGTATTTGTCTTGGCTTTGGATTAGTCTTTTGTGGTGTATAAGCTCTTTTTGGCAGAGTTTGAAGTTGTTGCATTTATAGATAGTTGTTAAGGAGTTTCCTGTGACAAAAAGGTACATATTCGGCATAGCGGTTCTTGTTTTCTTCTTTTTCGG
>CAYXSD010000119.1:0-9002 GCA_964466335.1 uncultured Spirochaetales bacterium | reverse complement strand
TCGGAGAAATTAACCAAAATGTTCAAATAAAGATCCTTCGAGTTCTCCAGGAGAAACGCTTTGAGAGGGTAGGAGGGGAAGAGACCCTGGAAGTAGATGTAAGGATTGTAGCCGCAACAAATAAGAACTTGAAGAAAGAAATTGAAAAAGGAGATTTTCGGGAGGACCTCTACTATCGACTGAATGTGGTGAATGTAGAGGTGCCGCCTCTGCGTGACAGGAAGGAGGACATCCCTCTTCTCGCAGTGGCCTTTTTAAAGGAATTCGCCGAAGAGAACGGGAGAGATATCGAAGGATTCGATTCGAAAGTGCTAAACGAACTTTACAACTACCCCTGGCCTGGAAATGTGAGGGAACTGCGGAACTGCATCGAAAGCGCGGTGGTAATGTCAAAAAACAAGGTGATAACTCCGGATGATCTGCCTCCGACAGTACGATCGGAAAGCGATGACAATCTTATCCGCATAAAACCAGGCACGCCTCTGGAAGAGGCGGAAAAAATGATTATTCAGGCCACCTTAAACGTTTTGAATGGGAACAAGAGCAAAACAGCGGAGGCCCTTGGTATTGGAAGAAAGACCCTCCATCGTAAAATAAACGACTACGGTATTGAATCGTAAGTGGGAATTGCTCAGAGGTGACCCTTCTGGTTGAACTTCTTTATCCTTAAAAAGGAATAGGTTATTTGCTGGGTCCGCTCCGTTGCCCTGTTCTGGGAATCCGGGTTGTTCGCGTGCCGATCAGGATGGTGGATTTGTAATAAACGCCGGTAACTTCGTTTCACTTCCTCCATGGAGGCACCGAAAGGGACCTCGAGAGTGGAATAGTCACTCCGCAGTTCTTCCGGAACAGCTGCTCTTCCGTCAGCGCGACCGTAGGCGGACCCGGTCCCGCTGTCCCAGGAAAACCCCGTACCCCCGCCGCCTGGACGAGTACCCGTGGACTTACTTCCGCCGGGAGAAGCCTCGTTAAGGTATTCGTTCAACTCTTGCCAGGCGGCCTCTTCATCCGGATCGCTGAATTTCCCCTTCCAAGGATCAAAATTTTCGCCTTCATCCTGAAATACACTTCGCAGGAGATTCCCTAATCTGTCAAATAGCTGGTCCATGTTCGATTTCCTCATTTCCAAAGTAGTATTCGCCGGTAAAGGTATATCCAGCGCTTCCGGTTATGTAAAGCGCGTTGTTGTGATGTGCCCATTCAACATACATGTTCTCCGGGCCCCAGTAACAGACCACTTCTCTATCTGAAAACCCGTTCACCACCGCAGCGGAGACTGCGGCGGCACAGGCGGAAAGAACATCCGGTCTGTCCTTTACAAAGTGTTGGGGCAAAAATATTTCGTCCCTGGCATAGACGGAAGCGAAGAGGGGAAAGGGAGTGTCCCCTTTTAAATCTGTTGAGCTCCGGTACAGTAGGGGGAAGAATTTTTTTTTGTTTTTTTGGGGCTGGGTGGAGAAGTGTATATAGAATTGTTCCCCTGCAAAAATCGGAGTTATAACCAGACTCCTGCCGTCTACAGAAAGGGTGCGGTTATATTCGCCTTCGGGGTTTTCCACAATAGGGTCTTCATCTTTAAAAGAGGAAAGAAGACCGAGGGAAACGCGAAAGTTATTGCTGTCTATTATCCTTATCTGAATTTCCTTATCATTCTCATGTACATGGGAATGTAAATGGAGATGATCATTCGCTAAAAAACCGGAATCGAAACAGTATCTACTGACACAGAGGAGAGCGTCCGGTGGTGGAGCTTCGCTGTTACCCTGCTTGTTGTAATAGTGCAGACGAAGAGAGCGGCCCTCCCCGGGGTAGACAAGCACAAGGCCCTTTCCTCCTACCCCGGTCCTTCGATCCAGGATAGTTTTAGCGAGGCTGGATTTGTCTTCCTCGGGTGGAGGGTCCTGACCCATAGCACTGAGAAGGACAAAATCTGATCCATAGGCCTGTAGTTTATAAAAGGAAAGCTGCATTCTTCGTAGAGCATACCATAAAGATTGACCGAGTTCATCTAGAGAGGAGTATTTTTTACAAAAAATCTGCCCTATTTATGCAGGATTACTTATAAAAGCACTGTGGAGTTTCTGTATTGCAACCTCAAGATGTTTCTCGGGGACCACCAAGGATAGGTTGGTATCCGAGGAACCTAGAGAAATCATTCTTATATGAATTGGTTGCAGAGCATTAAAAACACCGGCTACAAATCCGGAATCTTTCCAAAAATCCTGTCCCACCAGACAGATAATCCCGTTTTCATGCTGGGTTGTAACCTTCCCCAACTCTTCCAATTCATTCACAATATCCTGGAGATTGGTGGTGTTCTCAATGGTCATGGAAACGCTTACTTCCGAAGTGGCTATAAGGTCAACCGGGGTGCAGTATTTGGCAAAAATAACAAAAATCCTGCTTAAAAAGCCATAGGCATTCAGCATCCTAGAAGAGGTAATACTTACCAGAGTAATGTTTTTCTTGCCGGAAATGGCCTTTAGCCCGGTTTCGTCGGTAGAGGGAATAATGGCCGTGTGCGGACCATTAGTATTTCGCGTGTTTTTTACCAGTACAGGGGTGCTCTTTTCCACCGCGGGTTGGATGGTAGAGGGGTGAACAACCTTGGCGCCGAAGTAGGCGAGCTCAGCAGCTTCTTCATAGCTGATTTGAGGAATCGTCTTTGCTTCCGGTACTATCCGCGGATCAGTACTCATTATTCCATCAACATCGGTCCATATCTGGACTTCCTCCGCATTCAGCGCTGATCCAAATATGGTGGCGGTGAAATCGGAACCACCCCTGCCCAGCGTTGTTACTGCTCCCTTCTCATTCCTGCCTATGAAGCCTTGAGCAATGTAGAGTTTTCCCGCACGTGGTTTTACCGCTTCTTGTATATTTTTTAGGGTCACCTCCATCTTCGGTGAGGCGTTTGTAAAGACGTTGTCTGTTACCACTAAGTCTCTGGAGTCGAGGAGCTCGGTTTCAATTCCCCGTTCCTTTGCCCTATAGGCTAGAAGTGTTGTGGAGAGGAGCTCTCCAAAACTGAGGAGGGCATCGCTGCTCCTTTCGGTGCATTCTTTCAGAAGAAGAAGTCCCCTGACCAAAGAGGTGAGTTCTTTGAAGTGGTCCTCTAATTTCCAAAGGGCCTTTTCGTAGAATTCTTCAGAGAGGAACTCCTTTGCCGTATCCAGATGGGAGTGTTTTATATCCGAGAGGAGGGCTTCCGCCTCTTTCTGCTTGCCTTCGGCGGCAAAGAGAGAAATGTTCACCAACTTGTCTGTGGTCTTTCCCATGGCGGAACTAACCATTACCGGTGCCCTGTTTAATTGGCTTTCCGCGATGTCCAGGGCATTGTTCATCCACTCCGCGCTCTGTACCGACGTTCCCCCGAATTTCATTACAATCATACTAGGTCCTCCCCTTGGTACTTATGACTTCCGCGACTGCTACGATCCATTTTGTAGTTTGGAATACATACCACGCTAGACATGCCCCTGTCAATACGGAAAATTCTGCTGTGCCTTGAATATTTATGAAGGGAAAAGGATAATACCTACATACTATGAGAGCTATTGAACGTTTCGATTCCCGGGTAATAGAACAAATCCAACATGTAATTAAAGATGCCCGAGGGCAGGAGGTCCTCTTCGCCGGAAGCTGCGATTCCTCCGGCACTGTGGTGGACATATCTACCGGCGCCAGAGGTACGGAGAGGCAAGTACCCGCTCTAATGGAGTTTATGGAGCGGGGAGACGCGGTAATTCACAACCACCCCTCAGGAGATCTTCGGCCCAGCGACGCCGACCTTAAAGTTGCCTCCATGCTTGGAAATGCCGGTATCGGATTTATTATTGTCGATAATCCCGTGGATGATATATATGTTGTGGCTGAGCCCGTCGGAAAGAAGAATATTGAACCTCTGGATACGGATAAAATGAAATCCTATCTCGATCCGAAGGGGAGCATTGCCAAATTTCTCCCTGCCTATGAGGCCAGAGAGGTACAGGTTGATCTGCTTCAGGAGGTTTGCCGTGCCTTCAACGAAGACAGTATAACCGCTGTTGAGGCAGGAACAGGGGTTGGAAAGTCATTGGCCTACGGTATTCCTGCAGTACAATGGGGGGATAAGAACGAAGAGCGGGTAGTCATATCCACAGCAACAATCAATCTGCAGCAACAATTAATAGAAAAGGACATTCCCCTTATAAAATCCATTATTGGGAGTAGAGTAAAGGTCGTTCTTGTAAAGGGAAGGGGAAATTATGTCTGTTTAAAAAGACTGAAGGAGCTTCCCGAGGAGGACAGCCTATTCAATGATGAAAATGAGACATTCAAAGCGATAAGGAAATGGGCAGAGACCTCTAAGGACGGCAGTAAAAGCGATCTTTCCTTCTATCCGGATAGCGAACTCTGGTCCAGGATCTGTTCCGAAACCGATGCCTGTCTTGGGATAAAATGCGGTTTTCGGGACAGTTGTTTTGTACTGCGGGCGAGAAAAGACGCCGCCTCGGCTAAAGTTTTAGTGGTGAATCACCATCTTCTCTTTTCCGATCTATCCATGCGTGCCGGCGGCGTCGGTTACGATTCAACGGCAGTACTTCCACCCTTTCGAAGAATAATTTTTGACGAAGCCCATAACATTGAAAGTGCTGCTACCTCCTTCTTCTCTGAACAGTTTAATAGGTTTTCTCTTTTCAAACAGCTGAACAGGGTATTTGCAAGAAAGGGAAATAGAACAATGGGACTCTTAATAAAACTTCTTCCCGGCAAAAATAACAGTAAGCGGAGAAGTTCTTTTTTTGGGGTAATTGAAGACATTAGAAGTAGAGCGGAGAATTTGGACCAGATTACAGCAGGTGTTTTAGGACATCAGTATACCCTTCGAATCAGTGGAGAGGACCTAAGCGAGGGAGCAATCGAAGCACTCGAAATGATGAAGATGCTGCAGACAAAGTTGGTGGATCTTATTAACCACATCTCAAAGCTTGTAAGGGAGAAGGAAGACCAGAAACCGGAGGAAGAGGGTCCCGCCGCGGAATTAAAATTGGTCCTTCGCCGGCTGGAAGGTTTTTCATCTGTCCTTGAAACCTTTCGCGATTATAAAGAAATTGATGATAAGGTCCTTTGGATCGAGAAACGCTATCAGAGGGGGAAGACTTCTTCTGCCTATAATTATATTGCCACCCCTATCGACATTACCGGGGTAATGAAGGAGGTGGTCTATGAACCCTATAAAACCATTTTTTTCACCTCAGCTACCTTGACGGTGAATGCGTCTTTCCATTACTGGTTCAGCAGGGTCGGTCTTTCAAGTCCCGGGATGCTGGAGGAAAAGGTAAGGGGAAGACTCTTGGAATCTCCTTTCCCTTATCAGACCAATGTGTTTTTTGGGATCCCAAAAGACGGCCCTGAGCCGAAAAGTGAAGAGTATCAGAATTTTGTTATCGATACCGTGGCGGAAACTCTGGAGCTTTCAGAAGGAAAAGGATTAGTTCTCTTTACATCTTACGCCATGCTTGAGAAAACATACGAAGGCGTAAAAAACAGAATGGACGCAAAAAAGATCCCCGTATTAAAACAGGGCAGCGATGATAGGGCGAAACTTCTTGCCAGGTTCAACCGTGAGATATCCAGTGTTCTATTCGCTACAGAAAGTTTTTGGCAGGGCGTTGATGCTCCCGGCGAGACATGCGGTGTAGTAATTATGTGCCGTCTTCCTTTCCGGGTCCCTTCAAACCCCGTTATTAGAGCAAGAATGGAGGCGATAGAGAAGGAAGGAGGAAATGCCTTTATGGATTATTCCCTTCCGGAAGCGGTTATGAGGTTCAAACAGGGATTTGGAAGATTAATGAGGAAACAGTCCGATCGCGGCGCGGTGCTTGTCCTGGACAAGCGGATAACCACAAAAGCCTACGGACGCATTTTTCTCTCTTCTTTGCCGCCAACCATCAGACTTATAGGCTCTTGGAAATCAGTCCTTACACACTTGGAAGAATTTCTCTATCCATGACCGCGTGGCATGAACTGATTAAGATAAAAAAAACCGCCTGATAACTAATGCTCACAGGCGGTTGTTAGGCTTCTGCCGTTAAAATCGATTTAATACCCTTATTCGATTACGGCCATGATATCGGGCATTTTGATAATAAGATGGTCTTTTCCTTCGATTTCGACGTTGGTGCCAGCGTATTTATCATACATGACCTTTTGCCCGACTTTCACTGTAATGGCATCTTTGTCATCGCCAATAGCCGTAACCTCTCCGGTTTGGGTCTTTTCCTGTGCAGTTTGGGGGATGTAAATTCCCCCCGCAGTCTTTGTCTCACTTTCTTCTAATTTAACCAACACTCTATCACCAAGTGGTTTGATCTTCATGTTCTCCTCCTGATACTTTTAGGTTACAACCATGTTATATGATTAGGTTAAGAAATCTCAGAGAAAATATACGACTGATTGCTCTTTGGGTCAAGAAAATTGTTTACCGATTATTAAAAAATCGGTGTGTCAGGAGGCCCTATTTGTTTACCAACTCCCGGCATAGGCTTCCAAAGCAGGTGGGAAAGAACTATGATATGGTATTATTTGACCCAGTATAGGGGAATAATCGGTGGTGTGAGTTGTTTTGACACATATTATGGTATTTCATACTATAGCTTTATTCTGCCGAAAATAGATAAATCCTTGTACAGTAATCAATTACAGCGTTTTTCCAGAAGGGCACGACGTTGGCATACTTATTGCTTTTATATGTAATACAGGGGGAAATTATGTCAGCTAAGCAAACAACGAAAACAATGACAACGACGAATGATGAAAATGTTCTATCAATTTATCTTAAAGAAATAAATAAGATTCCGCTACTCACTAGAGAAGAGGAGAATAAATACGCCAGAAAAGCAGCTAAAGGGGACCAGGAAGCTAAAGAAAAGCTGGTAAACGCGAACCTTCGTTTTGTGGTGAATGTTGCTAAAAAGTATCAGAACCAAGGATTACCGCTGGCGGACCTGATAAACGAAGGTAACATCGGTCTAATGAACGCAATAGGACGGTTTGACGTTGATAAGGGATATCACTTTATTTCTTATGCCGTGTGGTGGATTCGTCAAGCTATTCTAAAAGCTATTTGCGAGAAATCAAGAATGATCAGGCTTCCTTTAAACAGAGCGAATGAGCTTGTACAGATAGAAAAGGCCAAGAAGCAATTACAGAGCGAACACGGAGAGGAACCGGAAGTAACGGATATAGCAAAGGCGGTCAGTATGGACCCGGACCACGTAGCCGATCTGATGAATATATCCCGGGACCTTGTTTCCCTGGAAACCCCTGTTTACAGCGAGAAGGACAGCTCCAGTCTTGGAGATTTTATTGAAGATGATGGGTATACGCATCCGGAAGACATGATTATGTCAAAGTCTCTAGTAGATGATATAAATGATATTTTAAAGACTCTCACTGAAAAGGAATCCGATATTATAGAAAGAAGGTTCGGGCTTAATGGGAAAAGCCCTCTCTCGCTTAAGGAAATCGGCGACAGATACGATTTGACCAAAGAGCGGATCCGACAGATAGAGAAAAAGGCAATTAAGCGGCTGCAGCACCCATCAAGAAGCCAATACCTCGAAGCTTACACAGCATGAACATAACGTAAGAAGAGCAATGCAATAAATTATTCCCGTCCCCTCTAAGGACCAGCTGTATGGAGAGGACGGGTTTTTATATATTAAAAAGCCAATTACAAAAATCGGGATTTTCCAACTTCCAAAGGTAGAATTGCTGTGTGTTGACAGAGGTCCTCTTCTTCTTTATCGTATAAGAGTTTAATACATAATAATCGTTCATAAGATAAAACAAATCGGAGGTAGATTAATACACTATGGCAAAAGCAAAATTTATTTATTTTTTTGGTAATGGTTCCGCTGAGGGAAAAGCGGAAATGAAAGAAAACCTGGGTGGTAAGGGAGCTAACCTTGCTGAAATGACAAACCTTGGTATTCCTGTTCCCCCGGGATTTACCCTTTCTACGGATGTGTGTGAGGCCTACTATGAGAATAACAGGAAGTATCCGGAAGGATTGGAAAGCGAATTGGAAACGAACCTTTCCAAACTGGAAAAAATGATGGGCAAGAAGCTCGGTGATAATGACGACCCTCTTCTGGTAAGCGTTCGATCCGGTGCCGCGATCTCCATGCCCGGGATGATGGATACGGTGCTGAATCTCGGTCTCAACGATAAGGCTGTAGAGGGATTGGCGAATAAATCAGGAAACGAGCGATTCGCCTGGGACGCCTACAGAAGGTTTATTAATATGTTTGGCGATGTGGTGAAGGGTGTAGCCCATGAGAAATATGAGAAAGCCCTGGACAGCGTAAAAAAGAAGAAGAAAGTTGAACTGGATACTGACCTCGACACGGAAGACCTGAAAAAAGTTGTTAATCTATATAAAGAAGTTTATAAAAAGAATACAGGAGAAAACTTCCCCCAAGATCCAAAAAAACAGCTTTGGGCGGCAATTACGGCTGTATTCGGTTCTTGGAATAACGCTAAAGCGGTAAAGTACAGAAAGATAAACGATATCCGAGGATTAAAGGGCACCGCGGTGAATGTCCAGGCTATGGTGTTTGGTAACTTCGGAAATGATTCGGGAACTGGAGTGGCCTTTACCCGTGATCCTTCAACCGGGCAGAAGATATTCTACGGAGAGTATCTTATGAATGCTCAGGGAGAAGATGTGGTTGCCGGAATTAGAACTCCGAAAGCCCTAAAGACCTTGCAGAAGGGAAATAAGAAAATATACGACCAGTTGGTAAAAATTAAGGACCGCCTGGAAAAACATTATAAGGATATGCAGGACATTGAGTTTACCATTGAGAAGGGGAATCTCTACATTCTTCAGACCAGAAACGGAAAAAGAACAGGGGTTGCCGCAATTAAGGTAGCTGTGGATATGGTAAATGAAAAGTTGATTACCAAAGAAATTGCAGTAAACCGTGTAACCCCGCCCCAATTAGACCAGGTTT
>CAYXSD010000118.1:0-9068 GCA_964466335.1 uncultured Spirochaetales bacterium | reverse complement strand
GCCGGCTCCATTCGAGATGACGGGCCCCTGCCTGAGACAGAGATGGACCTCGCCGCGGCGCAAGAACAGTACGCGCAATTAATTAGAGGTTCCTCCATGGTGGTAATGCTTTCCTCCATGCTTCACTCCATCGGAACTGGTAATATGCTCCCCTCTTGGGTGAAAACGGTGTGTGTGGATATCAATCCCGCTGTGGTAACGAAACTTTCGGACCGTGGTTCCGGGCAGGCTGTCGGCATTGTGAGTGATGTAGGCCTTTTCCTTAGGGCCCTATCAGATAAACTCTGTGAATAACAAGCAAACGCATGAGTGACCTATAGGTTATGTTGTTTTATATATATGAAGTCGATTTATTAACTGAGGTTCTTTCAAAATTACATTTTTTCAGAACCTCAATATTGTTACATTGTGGAGAGAATAATGGACATTGACGTAAAGAGCTTACATCCCCTGGAGACAAAAACCCTCCTGTTCGCGGAAGAGGAAAAGGAAATACGGGCGGACCTGCTTATGGAGAATTTGGGATTTAAGCTCGGACAGTGTAATCAGGCATTTAGTTGGCTTGCCGGGAAGGGCCTCATCGAAGAGGTCGACCGGGAAACAAAAAATGTCTATGAACTTACTCCTCTAGGAGAGGAGTATCGCGAGAAAGGGACCCCTGCGGAAAGAATGATTGCCCTTATTAAAGAAAAGGGGCCGCTGCGAATGCCTGAAATAGCCTCTCAATTGAAACTTGAGAATAAGGATGTGGGATCAGCCTTTGGCCAGCTCTCCAAAGAGGGTGTCTTTACCATGGACAATGAGAAGCGAGTGGATGGTAAAGACGAGAATGCTTCTTCTCTGTTAAAATTAGAGCGAACCCTTTTAGACCGGGCCGGGCAAGGAGAGATTATAGAAGATGATCTTTCAGGGGAGGAAAAGAAGGTTATATCCGGTATCAGTAAAAAGCGCGGATCAGGTGCCCCCTTCAAACTCTCTGAGAAGGAGGAGGTTTCCTATGCCTTAACAAACGCGGGAGTAAAGGCAAAGGAACTTCTCGCTGAGCAGGGCGTTACAGGGGAGGAGATCGGGGCTCTCACCCCGGAACTGCTCTCCAAAGGCACATGGAAAGGGAAACGTTTTAGGGAATACAATAGAAACACACCTCCCAGTAGAGTCCTTATGGGGAGAAAAAACCCCTACGGGGAGTATCTCACCTTTGTAAAGGACACCCTGGTAGCACAAGGATTTGAAGAGTTCGATGGACCACTGGTGGAAACAGAATTTTGGAACGGTGACGCCCTCTTCATGCCCCAGTTCCACTCCGCTAGAGATATTCACGATGTCTACTATGTAAAAGAACCATCCCATGCAAAGGAGATTGAACAGCCGTGGCTCGACCAGGTGGCAGCAGCCCATGAAAACGGTTGGACCACCGGGTCTAAAGGCTGGGGTTATGAGTTTGACAGGGATTTTACACGGAGGCTCGTTCTCCGGAGTCAGGGAACTGTTCTTTCGGCGAAGGAACTTCCCAAGGCAAAGGTCCCGGGAAAGTATTTCGGCATTGTCCGGTGTTTTCGCTACGACCAGGTAGACGCTACCCATGGCGCGGATTTTTATCAGACCGAAGGCATTGTTCTGGGAGAAGAGGTCAATCTAAAGACCCTCCTTGGGCTATTAAAGATGTTCGCCGAGGAAGTGGCCGGTGCTACGGAGGTAAAGTATGTTCCCGCGTATTTCCCCTTTACCGAACCCTCCATAGAGGTACACATCAAACACCCTTCCTTAGGGTGGTTCGAACTCGGAGGAAGCGGTATCTTCAGACCGGAGGTAACGGAAAGTCTCGGAGTAGAGGTCCCTGTATTGGCCTGGGGATTGGGTATAGACAGGATGGCCTTAATGCATTTGGGATTAAACGACCTGAGGGAACTTTTCACCGGGGATATCGAGAACGTCAGGCTTAGAAGGAGGAAATAGAAATGCCCAAGATAGAAGTACTACAAGACGCCCTCTTTTCCTTTATTGGAACAAACATGGACAATGAAGCCCTGGGAGACCTTCTCGTGGCTGCAAAGGCTGAGTTAGATGAAGTAACGGTAGATGAAGAGACAGGGAAAACCGGGGTGTTTAAAATAGAATTAAACGATACCAACAGACCTGACCTCTGGTCTGCTGCCGGATTAGGGAGACAGTTGGGTATATACACCGGAGGTGAGATACCAGTCTATCCTTTTTTTTCCAGTGAGAAAGAGACAAAAGATCATGGCAACAGGGTGGTCAACGTCGATCCGGAACTTAAGAATATACGCCCGTATATCACTGCCTTTGCCGTTACCGGGAAGCCCATGGAAGAGTCGGCCCTAAAGGACATCATCCAATCCCAGGAGAAGCTCTGCTGGAATTTCGGGCAAAAGCGAAGCTCCATTGCCATGGGGGTTTACAGGAGCGACCTATTTGAATACCCCGTTCAGTATACCGCGGCGGACCCGGACAAGACGAAATTTGTTCCCCTCCAGATGGAAAAAGAACTCTCCCTTAGAGAGATCCTTAGCGAGCACCCCAAGGGAAGGGATTTCGGTTGGATTGTAAAAGATTTTTCCAAGTATCCTTTTCTTACGGGAAAGGATAAAGCAAAAGTCTTAAGCTTTCCTCCCATAATCAACAGCGCGACTGTCGGAGCTGTCCAGCTTGGGGATGAACGGCTCTTCGTCGAACTCACCGGTACGGATATTGATTCCCTGCTCTTAGCTACCTCTATTGTAGCTTGCGATCTTCACGATCAAGGTTACGAAATTCTGCCGGTAAAGATTGAATATCCTTATGAGACCAAGTATGGCAGAGAGATGGTCACCCCATACTACTTTCAGACAGCTCTTAGAGTAGAAATGTCCGAGGCGGAGCGCTTTTTAGGGGAGAAGATTTCCTCGGAAGAGGCCATAGAGGTGTTAAGAAAGATGGGATGCCACGGATCTGTTAAGAACAGTACAGTCCAGGTGCAGGTTCCGGAGTACAGGAATGACTTCCTTCATCCTGTGGACATTATCGAAGATATTATGATTGGTCGTGGAGTTAACACCTTCGAGCCGGTGATGCCCGGAGATTTTACTATTGGCAGGTTATCCTCGGAGGAGCATTTTGCCCGGAAGGTTAAGGATATTATGGTAGGTCTCGGATTTCAGGAGATGATGTATAACTATCTGGGGTCGGGAAAAGATTTTATCGATAAAATGGAAATTGATGGCACCTCGCTGGTAAGGATCGCGAATCCTATGACCGAAAACTATGAGTATGTGAGGAATTCTATTCTTCCCGCGCTCCTCAACTCAGAATCGGTATCCGCTCACGCTGTGTATCCTCATCATATTTTTGAAATTGGAAAGGCGGCCTTTAAAAATAATAAGGAGAATTACGGAAGTTCTACGAAAAATTTTCTAGGATTTCTCTCCGCCGATAGTGAAGCCGGTTTCAACTTGGTAAACTCCCACGTCTCAGCTCTTATGTTTTACCTTATTCAAGATTATACATTGGATGAGACGGAGGACCCGAGATTTATCCCGGGTCGATCGGCCGATATATGTATTAGCCCCGATCCTTCGGCTGGGCGGAATAGAGTGGGCGTTTTTGGGGAGGTCCACCCAAAGGTGTTGGAAAACTGGGGAATTCAGGTCCCCTGTACCGCCTGTGAAATCGATTTGGATCTGCTTCTCTAAGGTACACCCTTGAAAGCGGCTGAGGTAGATAGGATAATCCGATAGGGAGGATAGAATGGAAGAAAAAAACATCTCTCTTACAGCTCTGGCGGTTAGCTTAGAATGGTCCGCTGATTGCAACATCATTGTCGGCCAATCGCACTTTATTAAAACGGTGGAGGATGTCTCCGAAATTATGACCACTACGATCCCCGGTGTAGAGTATGGTCTTGCTTTCTGTGAGGCTTCAGGTCCATGTTTAATCAGGACCAATGGGAACAACGAGGGCCTTATCCACGACGCGGTACAATGTGCTGGAAAGGTCGCCGCTGGACATACCTTCTTTTTGGTAATGAAAAACGGCTATCCTATCAATGTCCTCAATCAGATCAAAGCCTGTCCCGAAGTGGCCCGGATTTTTGCCGCCACAGCGAATCCTTTACAGGTCCTAATTGGGGAAACTGAACAGGGGAGAGGGATCATGGGGGTAATCGACGGCTTCTCTCCGAAAGGAGTGGAAGGAGACGAGGAGAAAGCTCAACGGAGAGATCTCCTTAGAACAATCGGGTATAAATTTTAGATAGTACCACCGATAGTGGAACTATCCTGTAGTAGTAAAGGTGTCTCCTTTTTCTTTTCTGTATAAAATTCACCGTATAAAATTCCGGCTTGACATTTTACTCTTCGGCCTTAATAGTAGAAGGGAAAGTGATTCAAAATCTAAAAAAGCATTTTTCCCGAGGAGTAATCGATGGCAAAAAAAATACTCATAATTGATGAATCCGCCTTATTTCGGGAATATCTCGCCAAAAAATTCGGGGAGAAGGATTTCGAGGTTGTTGAAGCAAAGAACGGGCTGGACGGCATGATAAAAATGCGGAATGAACTTCCGGACCTGGTTCTAATGGACTATTTTCTCTCTCGTAAAGGCAGTTTGGAGATTCTAAAGGAAAAAATGGGAAATCCGAATGTAGAGAAGGTCCCGGTTGTTATGGTGTCCAACAAGATCGATAAAGAGAATATCCTTCAAATTGCTAAATTTGGGGTGAAGAAGTTTTTCACAAAGCCGATTAAGATAGATTCTCTATTAAAAACAATTTCTTCAATACTTCATGTCGAGGTGGAAATGGATGATACGCCCTGTATTATCGAAGCCCATTTCAATGATGAAATTCTCTTTATTGAGATAGCCCGGGGATTGAATAAGGAAAAAATCGAACTGCTAAAGTATAAACTGACTGAACTATTAGACCTGTATGAAGTCCAAACACCTAAGGTCCTCATTATGATGTCTAATCTGGAACTCACTACCGATGACAGCAGTAAAGTATCCTTTCTCTTTGAAATGGTTGTCGAACACGGGAATACGAAACCAAAATACGTCAAAGTTCTTACCACTTCGATCTTTGTTAAGGAGTTCCTTGCCGCTTCTACGGATTACAGCGACATTGAGGTAAAAACCAACCTTACAGAAGCTATGGACGAGCTCATTGGGATAAAACCGGACAGCTATGCTCACGATGATGTGGTCCGGGATAAAATCCTCTCTCAGTCTGCTCCTAAAAAGCAAGGACAGGAGTCCATTGAGCTTAGATTTGAAGTGGAACGCTCTGAAACTGCAGCCGGAGGAGAGGGCAGAAAAATCAGTATGGCCGTTGTGGATGATGACATCGTTATTCAGGAGCTGCTGAAGACAGTGTTCTCTGAAACCGGTTGGGAGATTACGATTTTTAATAACGGTAAGGAATTTACACAAGCCTTAGGAGATAATGATTTCGATCTTGTATATCTCGATTTAATGATGCCTGAGATGAACGGATTCCAGGTGCTCCAATATTTAAAAGAGAACAACATTGAAACTCCTGTTATCGTTTTTTCCGCGCTTTCCAGAAAAGAAACGGTAGTGAAGGCGGTAAATTTCGGTATTCATAGCTATATGATAAAACCATTAAAACCGGAACAACTTTTGAAAAAAGCAGCTGAGGCGATAAACAGTAATTTTTAAGGCTGTGAAGTTCTTGTAAGATTATCTTTTGCAAGTGTCCTATAGGATCGGTGGCAGTAGCAAAAAAAGTGGAGGTTGAAAGAGAATACTGTGACTAGTGGTTTAGCAGGGGAAGAAGAAAAACTCTTTACAGGGATTTTTGAATCCTCCCATGTGGGAATGGTTATTCTCGGTCGGGAAGGGAAGTTCCTCTATGTGAATCCCGCTTTCTCCAAAATGGTAGGAATGGATATTCCTTCCTTAAAAGAAAAGAAAATTTTCGATTTTTTACCACCTGAATATACCGATCGTTTTCAAAAGGTCTTTTCCGAATTGGTGGATGGGAAGTCTAAAGGCGAAAAAATCGAGACCCTCTACATTGGCCCGCGGGATAGTAGAACGTGGTGGACCGTAAACTTTTCAGTACAGTATTTTAAGGAGGGAAAACGGAAGTTCATTTTTGCCGTTGTGGAGGACTCTACAACACAGCGGGAAAATCGGGATAGTTTAAAAGTTGCCAAAGAAATGGCCGAGAAATCCACCCGTATTAAGGCGGATTTTCTCGCGAATATGAGTCACGAAATTAGGACGCCCATCCACACTATTATGGGGATGAATGATCTCCTTTTGGAAACATCGTTGGACCCTGAGCAGCAGGAATATGCTCAGCAGGTCCGTTTTTCCGCGGATGTTTTATTAAGCCTAATAAACGATATTTTAGATTTCTCTAAAATTGAGGCGGGAAAGCTCAATTTGGAAGAGATCGAGATTGATCTTTTTACTATGACCGAGGACGCTCTGGACCTTGTCTCCCTGGAGGCACACAAGAAGGGCTTAGAGGTCGCCCTTTACATCTATCCGGATGTCCCGCACCTGCTCATTGGTGATCCTGTAAGGCTCAGGCAGATTATTATGAACCTCTTCAACAATGCTATAAAGTTTACCGCCGAAGGGGAAATCATTGTTACCATTGAGAAGGTGGATGAAACAGATGACCACGGTATTATTCGATGTATTGTTCGGGACACAGGAATAGGAATACCCCGGGACAAGGTGGACCGCCTCTTTAAAGCTTTCAGTCAAGTAGATACATCCACCTCCAGAAAATACGGTGGTACTGGACTGGGGCTTTCCATTTGCAAGAATCTGGCAGGATTAATGGGAGGCAAAATCGGGGTGGAGAGTGAAGAGGACAAAGGTTCGAGTTTCTGGTTCACCGCTAGGCTGCTCAAGCAGGAAGACCCAAGCATTTATTCCGCTGTCCCCGAAAACTTTTTTGAAGAAATTCCCGTACTCATAGTGGATGATAATGCGACCTCTCGTACAATTATTGGAGACTACTTAGGTGAGTGGGGATGTACTGTTGAGTTTGCGATTTCCGGAGCGGAGGCCTTAGAAAAACTGCGTGCTGCTGCCGGAGAAAATAACAGTTTTCATCTCTGTTTGGTGGACCTCCTCATGCCGGGAATGGATGGATGGCAGCTTGCAAGTGAAATAAACGCCGATAAGAACATTAACTCAACGAAGCTTGTGCTCATAAGCCCTACAGGAAAAAGCGGCGACGAGGCAAAGATGAAGCTCCTCCGCTGGTACGATGCTTACCTTAACAAGCCAATCCGTAAGCAGGAACTTTTTGAGTGTATCTTTAAAACATTAAATGATAACGTAGACCTCGAGCCGGTGGAGGACTTAGAGGCTATACAAAACGGTCGTGTTTCCGCCGAAGAGATGCGCGGTACTGCTCTTATTGCTGAAGACCACGAAGTAAATCAGCAGCTATTTCAGACTATTATGGAGAGTTTGGGATGGAATGTACATCTGGCGGAGAATGGAAGAAAAGCAGTGGATTTGGCCAAAAAAGGCGGGCTTTCCATTATTTTTATGGATGTACAGATGCCGGAAATGAATGGCTACGAGGCCACGGAAGAGATCAGGACCTTAGGTATAGATGTTCCCATTATCGCTGCCACTGCCAATGCTATAAAGAGTGAAAAAGACCACTGTCTTGAAGCCGGCATGAACGATTTCCTTATCAAACCCTTTAAAAAGAGTGACGTTGTTCCCCTTTTGGAAAAATGGGCCCTTCGCACACCTAGTCCGACTTCTTCGGAAGAGGTGGAAGAATTGGACGAGGTAGAGGAGCTTGATGAGGAATTATCCGAAGAGGCATCTGAAGGAGAAGAAGCAATGGGGAATGATCGTAAAATTTTCGATTTTGACTCGGCGGTTGAGACCTTCATGGGAAAAAAGGACGTAGTTGCGAAGGTACTGAACTCTTTTATCGAAAAGGTGGAGGGCCAGATACCCGCAATGGAGAAAGCCATCGATGCAAAGGATTTTAAAAACCTCCGTGAGGAAGCCCATTCCATTAAAGGGGGCGGATGGAATCTAGAAGTACAACGATTAGGGGACAGGGCGGCGGAACTTGAGCAGGATGCAAAAGACGAAAACCTGGAGTCAGCGAAGGAGCACTTCTCCCTCTGTTGTAAAGAATTTGCCGGCCTTAAGGAATTTGCTCAGAAGGAAGGGCTTCTTTCAGTCTGATTTTGCTATTCTAATGGTGACATCTTTTGGAAGTGCAAGCCCGGCAGCCGCTTCTACCGCCTTCATTATTGCTGCCGGTACCGGACAAGCTGCATGTTTGCAGTGTTCCTTCGCTGCGGTGTAGATGGCATTTTCTCCGATCTTTCCGAAGACCTCTTCCATGGCGTTTACTTCTTTGATTTTCTCCGCGATCTTCATAATGTCCGGACATTTAGAATCAATTTCTATCCTCACGTTTTGCATGTCCTCGCTGGAGGATGTGATGGTTGATGGAAGACCGCATATTCCGGGGTCGGTTTGAACGGTAATCATTGCGCGCTCCTGTAAATGCAAATATTTTTATATAAAGATAATACTATATTCTTGAATTGTCCAGGAGGAATTTCTTGTTTTCGGGTTGTTTTCGGATCTATTCACCACGATCATCGGCAGCAGCATTAGGATCTATAACTGGTAAGCTGCCACTACTCTCCGATGATTTTTGCAAGAACCCGTTTTTTTCGCTTTCCGTCGAATTCCCCATAGAAGATCTGTTCCCAGGGACCGAAGTGGAGTTTTCCCTCTGTTATAGCCACCACCACTTCTCTGCCCATGACCTGCCTCTTCATGTGGGCGTCCGCGTTGTCTTCGAAGCCGTTATGAGCGTACTGAGAAACCGGCTCATGGGGGGCGAGTTTTTCAAGCCACTTCTTGTAGTCCGCGTGGAGGCCTGATTCATCGTCGTTTATAAATACTGAAGCGGTAATATGCATGGCGTTTACCAGGCAGAATCCTTCTTTTACACCGCTTTCTCTTACAAGGTCTTCTATAGTGGATGTGATGTTTATAAGCTCAACCCTGTTTTTTGTGTTGAACCAGAGTTCTTTTGTCAA
>CAYXSD010000117.1:0-9103 GCA_964466335.1 uncultured Spirochaetales bacterium | reverse complement strand
AGGTAATAAAACAAAATAAACAGCTCAACCAGGAGGAAGCAATAATGAAAAAATATGATGTAATTGTATGCGGAGGAGGCACTGCCGGAATGATCACCGCCTCTGCCGCAGCCAGAAACGGAGCAAATACCTTGCTTATTGAAAGGGAAGGATACCCCGGCGGGACGACCACCTACGGAATCCCCTTTTTAGGGAACACGAAAAAGCAGAAGGAGTTCCCCCTGCAGCGTATAGAGATCAACCATGGCCGCGTAGAGGTCCGTTTTTTTGGTCTCTAGGGAAAGTTCCGCCCGGGCAAGCTCGATCGTGGTCCGGTCTCCCTCTTCGGCAAGAAACTGGGTTTCCTCTAATGTTAAAAGGGCATCTTCACGGGCGGAACGGCTGAGGTTTACCAACTCCGCCGCTGTTTGTATCTGGGAGAGGAGCATCTCCTTTTCCTTTTCAAGATAGTACATTTCCCGGATGATCTCCTCTTCCTTGGAAAGGATGTTTTCCTTAAGCGTTGTTTTCTCATCTACTTTTACGTTCGCCGGGGAAAAGCTGTAGGTAATACCTGCTGAGAATCCCGCGAGGGGAATATCCATCGCCGCTGTGAGCGAAAGGTCCGGTCTGTATGCCCAGGTCGCCTCTTCTTCCGATTTCATCTCCTCCAGTTCCACCCGAAGCAGTGTAAGCTTCAAGGATTCGGGGACCTTTTTTCGTACAGTCTCGATAATCCGTTCCCGGTTTTCTACGCCTTCCGACAGTTCCTCTAACGGAACGGGCTTTATTGCAATGTCGTCGGGTCTATCGCCATCTCTTTTATCGCTCTCCTTAGGCAAATTGAGGGATGTTCCGATTGTCCCGTAGAACATCCTCTCCGCCGAAAGGAGGTCTTTTTCTCTAGTATACAGATGTTGCCGGGCTTCGGTTAAAGCGTCGCTCTTATCGGAAAGCTCATCGAAATCCGCTTCCCCTATTTCATACTTTTCCTTTGTAATCTCGTACTCCTCCCTTGCTATGTCGAGATTGTCTTCCCCGTCGCTCCGCTCCATAGATGCCGTAAGGAGACCCAGCACGGCCTTTTCCACAGAAAAGGACAGTTCATGGGCCGCGTACTGATATGAATAGAGGGCCCTGTTGTAGGCGGCTGAACTTTGAGCAGTGAAAACGGAACCTGCAAAGGGATATGCGGTGAGACTGAGGGAACCGGAAACCTCTTTGGGACCGGCATCCCCGGCGGAGCTGTCGTAGAGGGGGAGCTTGACGCTTCCTCCCAGAAGAAGCTGAGGTATAATGGGCAGACTCAGATCAGCGGAGGCGGAAAGCGCGTGAGATTCCGAAGAAACGGCGCCTCCGGGCTGCGTACCGCCTCCGGAACCGCTGTCCCCGTCTAAGTAGTCGTACCGGGAACCCAGGCTTAGTTTACTCTTCTCCAGAGTAAGGGGGCCTTCCAGGTTCCGCTCCGCCTGGTTCACACCGCGGAAAGCGGCGTTCAATTCAACATTGCCCTTTTCGGCGGCGAGTATAAGTTCCTCAACGCTCATCCCCGCATTGTCAATCTTCAGACTCTGTCCGAAGATCAGACCCGGGGCAAGCAACATAACGGTATAAAAAACAGGCAGAACAAATCGAGCCACCCGCATCCTAGACCTCCCTTATTCCCTGGGCGATGTTGGTTTTTAAGGCGGAAAAAACAGGGAAAATTCCAAAGCTGCCGCCGAAGAGGACCGCCGCCGCGACACCGATCAGCGCCGAACCGGGCTGAAAGAGAACAGTGGAAATATCAGTTAGGTGTATATCCGCGAATATGGGGACTACCAGGTCCTTTAGAGGGTTAAGAAGGATTAAGCTTAAAACGACCCCAAGCGCGGAGCTTAAGAGACTCAACACCACACCTCGAAGCCAAAACTCCTTTATCAAAATACCTTTATGTGCCCCCAATGCGCGCTTCATCGCGATCTCTCTGCTTCTTCCTGCCACTTCCACAATCATTATGCTTAAGATGCCTATTGATCCTGTAACCAACAGGATGAATCCAAGAAGATTTATTACTACCGTTACGGTCTTAAGACTTTCCCTGGCTTCCTCCAAAACTGCTTCCCCGCCGCCGGGTGTCCCCTCCCATACATGGAGGGTAAGCTCATCGCCGTATTCCCGTCCAAGCACCTCCCTCAGATGGGATTCCAAAGCCATTGAAGAGGTGCCCTCGGCGGAAATGGTCAAGGTGGAAAGAAGAAACCCAGCGGCCATCTGAACATTGAATCCGGCGGGAAGAAGGGAGGTATAGGGAACAAGGGCGTCTCCAATTCCAAAGGACTTTCGCTTCAACTCGGTGGGTGTCTCGAAGACTCCCCTTATCTCGTAAGAAGGCGGTGCCATACGGCGGCTGAAGCCTCCGCCTTGGGAATCCCCTCCCTTAGAGCCTTCGCCGGCGGGTCCTCCGCTGCCGCCTGCTTCGGCTTGCCCCTCATTACTCTGGGGCGGCCGGATTGTCTTACCTATTGCCGCCTCCGCTGATCCGAAAATCCGTTCCGCCAAGTCCCGGGAGACCACCGCTTTCTTGGCCCCGGAGCTTACATCTGTTTCATTGAAAAACTCCCCGGTATGAAGACTCAGGTCCATCAGTTCCGGATACTTCTGATTCACCCCAAGAATGGAGCGAACTCTGTAGGTGGTCCCCTCGGCCCTGAGTTCCAAGTCCCAAAAGGGTATCGTTGCCGGGGAGACCGCGCTTACACCGGGCACTTCATTTGTAATTATATCCATCACCTTATCGTCAAATTGGGAAGGGCGGATCCGGTCGAGACCACCTTCATCGGAGAACTCCGCGTTGGCCGCGTTTATAATAAGCCCGCCGGAAGTAATTTCTTCCTCCATAAACCGTGTAAAGATACTGCTTATATTGAGGGATGAAATAAGCACCGCTACTCCCAAACCAACGGCCAGCAGGGTCATGGATGTCTTCCCCGGAGATTTTTTTATTCCCGTTAACACTGTTTTAAGTATGTTCATTCTATGCGCTCCTACTCGTGTCTCATTGCGTCCGCCGCGGGCACCTTCGCTGCCTGCAGGGCGGGGAGAATGGTTAATCCCATGGTAATTAGCCATGCCAATAGTACCCCCAGGATAAGCTGAAGAGGAAAGAGAGATATCAATCCCAGGCTTTCTTGAATGGCGCCAAAGATAAGAAATGACACCCCAGCCCCCGCCAAGGCCCCTCCTGCGCTCAAGAAAAATCCCTCCACGGAGAAGAGGCTGAAAATGTTTGCCTTTGCCGCGCCTAAAGCTTTTAAAATACCGATCTTTTTTCTGCTCCGAAGCATCCTTCCCAGGAGTATATTGGAAACATTCACATCGGCAATGATAAGTCCGGACAAGGCGAGGAATAAAATGATAATGCTAATCCGTTCGTTCCTGTTTATAACCGACTCCGCCTCTTCCCGGGGCAGGGTAATAAATGTGGCGTGTTCACCGTACTTATCCTCGAAATGGCTTGAAAGCCGGGCTTTTGTTTCGTCCAATTTCTCCGCGTTATCAATGACAAAGTGAAGAGCTACAGGATTCCTGGAAAAGTACATCCTTGCCCTCTCGGAGTCGGACAACACCTGACTGGGAATACGGGCGGGAGCGAAACCGAGATTGTCGAACTCCTTTCCCGCGGGTTCCAGAATCCCGATGATAGTATAGAGTTGCCGTCTGGCGTATACCTCCCGCCCCAGGGAGATGCCGTCTTTAAAAAGGGATTTTGCGAGTCCCGAGCCTAGCACCAAAACCGGACGGTCTTTTTCAATGTCTTCGTCCGTTATCAGACTTCCACCGGCGGGCACCAGTCCCTGCGCGGTAAAGAACTGTGGAGTAACTTGATATCCGTAGATCTCCTCCAAGGCAGGGTCCGGACTGTCAGTTTCGAGGACTTCTTCCGGTAACGACGGCCCGCCTTCCGCAGGAGGCCCGCCTTCCGCAGGTGGTCCGTCTTCCGGCCCCATCCCAGGCCCGCCGCCGTAGCCCCAAGCCCCAAGTCTGAGACGGCCCTCGTTAGCAATATAGGCATACTCCACACCCTCCATTTCGTTTCGCACATTCAGATCGGAATCGGTAAGAATAGCGTATTCACTGCTGTTCACCGGGACCGCGGAGACTTCCATCTCCTCCGCCTCCTCCCGGGTGGTAACTACTATCTCCCGGTAACGGGATGATTCGACCAGTTCCTTTGTTTCTCTTTGGGTATGCACAAAAAGACTGAATCCGGCGCTTGTGGCACCGACACCCAGAGCAATACCGAGAATTAGAAGAAATGATTCCAGAGGCCGTTTCCCGATCCAGCGCAGTGAAAGCCGGATATTTTCCCTCATATTCATGGCTCATTCCTCCTCATGTTCCGGGGCCAGCCGGCCGTCTTGGATGTGTATCCTCCGCCGGGCCCGCTTCCCCTGTTCCTCGTTGTGGGTAACCATTACTACCGTTACTCCCTGCTTATTCAGCTCTTCCAATGTCTCGAGAATAGCCTCTCCCTTGTCGCTGGGAAGGTTTCCTGTGGGTTCATCCGCTAAAATCAAATCAGGATTATTCGCCAAAGCCCGGGCAATGGCAACACGCTGCTGTTCCCCGCCGCTGAGCATAGTGGGTAGGTGATGAAGCCGGTGAGACATACCAACTCTGTCCAGGAGCTCCTCCGCCCGTTTTTCCCTCTCCCGCAGATGCATCCCGGCATACCCCATGGGAAGCATGACATTCTCCATAGCATTCAGTTCGGAAAGAAGATTGAAACTTTGGAAAACGAATCCGAAGTTTTTGTTTCTAATTCTCGCCTGCTCCTTATCGGGAAGGCGGGTAATATCGTAATCCTCCAGGTAGTAGGTCCCTTCGCTTAAGGTATCCAGGATACCGATAATGTTCATCAAGGTAGACTTCCCCGACCCGGAAGGCCCCATTATTGCTATGTATTCCCCCGAATCAATATTCAAGGTAATGTCTTCCAAAGCGGTAACCACAACCGCTCCTAAATCGTAACGCTTCGCTGCCTGTTCTAGACGTATCATCTATTTCTCCTCTCCGGTTTTAGTAAGTTTTATTTCCTTGTATTCAATAAAATTCTGATATCCGCTTATGATTACCTCATTGCCCTCCTCTACACCTTTAAGGACCTGGATATACTCTCCTTCGCTTTCGCCGAAGATCACCTCGGTCCTTACCGCTTCGCCCCCATCAAGTACATAGATATACTTTTGGCTTCCCGTGGAAAGATAAGGCCCCCGTGGCAGCATGAGGATATTTTCCAAAACTCCCACTTCCATTTCCCCCACGGCGGTGGCACCGGGAATAACAGCGGATGTTATTTGGTCCGGCTTGACCTTCACCTCTACCGTTGCTCCCAAGCCATCGGAAGAGGTTTGGGCCACCCTGCCGATACTGATAATTCTTCCGGTAAGGCTGGTACCGCTAATGTCCAGGGCAACGGAATCGCCCTTTTCAAGCAGTCCCGAGTACTCCTCATCCACTTCCAGCTCCACAATAGCTGTTTCCGTTTTCGCTATGGTAAAGATCTCCTGGTTCTTTCCGATAAGGGTCCCCGATACTCCCAGGGTCTCATCTATCTCCAGGACCTCGCCGGCCATGGGGCTTGTAATATTCGCGTTGTCTATCCTTCCCTTAAGACGGCTTATATTCGTTTCAAGCTGCCGTATGTCCAACTCCAGCATTTCCATTTCCAATCCTTGAAGTTGTATGTCCTCTTCAAGCTGATATTCCGCTTCTTCTATGGTTTCTTTTAAGTCCTCTATCTTTTTCTCCTGGTCCTCCAGCTCTGACTCTCTGGATGCGTTTATCGTGACCAGTTTTGCAATCTTATCCCGTTCCTCTTCTTCCTCCGCGAGGTCTCCCTTTAACAGGGCGATTTCCCGCTCCTTTCTAGCATTGGTTATTTCGCTCTGGGCCTTTGTCTTTTTCCACAGTTTCTCCTTATCCTCAAGACTCAACTCCATATCGGTCAGTTCATCCTCCAAATCGGGAACATCTATGACCGCAAGGAGCTGCCCAGCCGCCACCTTCTCTCCTACTTCAACCAGGAGCCGGGAAGCATATCCTTCTTCGGGACCGAGAATGTTTATCTGTTCCGGCACTGCCACGGAACCGCTGGATTGTATTATTTTTGGAAGGTCTCCCCGAGTAACCTGCGCCGAATCCCATTCCTTAATGGTATAGGTCTTTTCCTTGGGGAGTAAAAACAAGTACGCCGCCGCCGCGGTCCCGGCGATTACCAGCAGTACAATGAGTGCGGTTTTACGCTGACGTTTTTGCTCGGGGGTAACAAATTTTTTTATACTGTGATCATGCACAATTTTTCTCGGCTGCGGATCCGCCATAGGTCCCTCCCTCATATAGTGTTCTCCCTCTATAAAAAACATTCTTTGTAATACATGGAGAAAATATCACATTCAGGAGTCAGGCTGGTTACAGGGAGGTAACAGGAATGTAAACTCTAGGTAAAATCTTCCTTTAAACTCTTATTTTTAACGGAACAGTCCTTCCTTTTTTAACACTCTTTTGTACAATAAGGTTGTATGAAAAGGAAAGTCGGCGACCGGACCAATAAGCTCTTTCTCCTCATCGGGTCGATTATGCTCGGCATAAGCGGGCTCCTGCTTATAGGACTTCAGTACCGATGGATAGATCAAATCGCCGACATCGAAAAAGAACGCATCCAAGGGGAGATGAGAAGAAGCACCATCCGTGCTCTTTCAGCAGCGGGGGATGAAGTGCGAATTCTCATTTCCCTTTTTCAATCTCCCTTTCATCCTGATACGGATCAAGAGGCCATGGAATCGGGGGAACTCACGGAAAAAATCACCTACTGGAGGGAACACACCCCCTACCCCGGCCTTTTGAAAGAATTCTACATTCTGCGAAGAAATGGGGAAGAAAACCTTCTCTACCGTTTAAACGAAGGAAATTTCAAGAATACTTCCCCGCCGGAGGCCCTTGCACTTCTTGTAAAAACCTACCGGGAGGGCTGGTCAATGCCGGAACTATGGGAAAAAATTGAAAGGAAAAAAAGAGGGGAGTATATATTCATTCCAACGAAAAAATTGAACGGGACCATTATCTACCATATTGATCTTTCTGTTCTATTCCGGGACATCCTGCCCGCGTATATGAAAGAATACCTGGAGAGTTATCCCTTCAGAATAGTCTCCTCAAACAAAAGAACCATTGAGGAATTTACCAGCGGCGAGGACCTTAAGGGAGAGCCGGAGATTATCCTTGTTATTCACAATCCTCTTCTCCTCTTAGGGGACCAGAGAAAATTGATTACCCCGGACAGTCCGGGGCACAGGCTCCGGGAAGATGGACCGACAGAAGAAGACCTCAAAAGAGATCGTGGTCCTTCCCGCTCCCATCCCCTGGTAGAATTCTGGTTCAACAGGACCCTGGAAGACATAGGGTCCGAAACTCTGGAGGACATGGAGGAACCACTGGCCTTTCTTGAAATCTATTATCCTCTTGGACCAATCGACCAGGTCGTTTCTTCAAGAAAGGCGGCGAACCTCTTTGTCGGAACGGGGATTCTGATTATTCTTCTCCTTAGCCTTTTCATTATGAACCGCCTCTACATCAGAACAAAACGCCTCCAGCTAAGGGAGCGGGAATTCGTAGCCGGCGTAAGCCACGAACTGAGAACACCAATAGCGGTAATCCACTCCTCCGCTTCGAATTTGGCCCGGGGGCTGGTAACAGGGCCGGAGAAGGTCCGAAAATACGGGGCCACCATTGAAGACCAATCAAAGAGGCTTTCCCGGATGGTGGAGAGCATTCTCACTTTAGCGGGACTTTCACAGAGGGGGTCCCGGGAAGAATCTCTTTTCGACCCCCAAGAACTCATCCATCAGGTAGCAGCCGAATTGGATTCCGCCGCGGCCAAAAACGGTGTGGAAATTAAGACCGAAATAGAAGATCTTCCCGAAAAGGTAATGTCCTACCCCCGTGCCCTGCGTCTCATCCTTGAGAACCTTCTTATAAATGCTTTATATCATGGCACTTCTTCCGAAGAGGAAACCCCGCAAAAAGAAAGCCCCTTCCCGGTTTTCGTTAGGAGTTCTTTATCGGAGAGGAAAAACCGGTATCTCCTTGTCCACGTGGAAGATCGTGGAAAGGGTATTCCTCCGGAGGAAGCGGAAGCGGTCTTTGAACCTTTTCTTCGGGGAAAGCGAGCGGTGGAAAACCAGCTGCAGGGAAGCGGGCTGGGGCTTCATCTTATAAAGAAAGTACTTACGGAAATCGGCGGCAGTATCGAACTGGAAAGTCCCTACGAGGACCGCCACGGACTGCCCAGAACGGGCTGCCGGTTTACCGTTTCCCTCCCCTTCCGATTGCCCGAAGAATCCGGCGGAGAGAAAAATCATGGATAAGCCGAAACGTATACTTATTATTGAAGATGAGAAGGGGCTGGTTATGTCCCTCGAAGATCTCCTCCGGAGTGAAGGCTACTACACCCAGGGAAAATATGACGGTAAATCCGGAGAAGCGGAGGTGCTCGCTTACGCGGAGTCCGGAGAGGAGTGGGACCTCATTATTCTGGATGTGATGCTCCCCGGGAAGGACGGTTTTCAGGTATGCCGGGACCTGCGGGAAAAGGGTCTTACTACCCCGATTCTCATGCTTACCGCCAGGGACACCAACCTGGATACGGTAACCGGGCTTAGGTCCGGGGCGGACGATTACCTGGGCAAGCCCTTCGATTCCTCCGTTCTCCTGGCACGGGTCCACGCCCTCCTTCGCCGGGCTGAATTATCGGAACCGAACAACAGTTCCCGGAAAGCCCCGAAGATCCCCGAAGAGATTACGTTCGGAGATTTTCACCTTCATACCGGACTAAAGGAGTGCCGGAGGGGAAAGGAATTAATATTCTTAAACGCACAGGAGTACCGGCTCTTAGAGTATCTCGCCTGGCATCCCAATCGGGTGGTAAGCCGGAATGAACTTCTGGATGAGGTCTGGGGCTACGACTCGGTGGCCTCCACCCGCACCGTGGATGTCCACATCGCCCGTTTACGGAAAAAGCTCGGGGAAGAGAAAGAGCCCCGTCACATCCACACCCTCCGCGGCCACGGGTACAGGTTTCGGG
>CAYXSD010000116.1:1480-9329 GCA_964466335.1 uncultured Spirochaetales bacterium | reverse complement strand
GATGAATACATCGTAGGATTGAACAAACCTCCGGGCATGCCGGTCCAGCCGGACAAGTCCAAAGACCATTCCCTCTTGGAAGAGGCGCAGTCTATTTCCGGCGGAACCGCCTATCCGCTCCACAGGATCGACCGGCCCGCCGGTGGTGTTGTGCTTTTCGCCCTGGACCCCAAAACCGCGGGGCTCCTGGGTGACGCCTTCAGGGACGGACTGGTCCGAAGGATTTACTGGGCGGTAACGGACAACCCTCCCCCAAACGATTCGGGGACCCTGGAACACTACCTCTTCACCGACAAGGGGAAAAACATGTCCAAAGCCTATACCGCCGAAGAGACGGCAAAAAGAAAGGAACATCAAGGGAAAAACCGGGGGAAACGAAGCACCCTCTCTTACCAAATAGCCGGCCGTTCCGACCGCTACATCTTTTTACGGATCGAGCTTCTTACTGGCAGACATCATCAAATACGGGCCCAGCTGAAACAGATAGGGTGCCACATAAAGGGCGACCTTAAATACGGAGCAAAGCGGAGCAACCTCGGGGGAGGAATCCATCTTCACGCCAGGAGTCTTACCTTCCCCCATCCCCACACAAAAGAGGTGATTACCCTTACCGCGCCTTCTCCGAGTCCGGACCCGCTATGGGAACTGTTTCCGCTGGGGCTTGATTTTCTCCTTTGAGCCTCAGAAAAATGATAATTTCAGAAATCATCAGACATAGGCCATGACCAAATCATCTGGACCGATAGAAAAAAATTTCTTTTTATGGTAGACTCAGTCGCGAAAAACGGGGTAATTCCCATAAATTCTATACAGGAGGAACTATGACAGCAACTCTATTTTTTATTGTACCGCTATCTTCAATAGTGGCCTTACTTTTCGCCTATATCTTCTTCAAGGGGATGATGAAAAACTCCGAGGGAACGGACAGGATGAAAGAGATCGCCCAGCATGTCCGTGAAGGCGCCATGGCGTACCTTACCCGCCAGTACAAAGTAGTGGGAATTGTTTTTGTAATAATCTTCGTTCTATTAATAATTCTTGCCTATTTTAAAATTCAGAACCCCTTTGTGCCTTTCGCTTTTTTAATTGGGGGCTTCTTTTCCGCCTTCTCCGGTTTCCTGGGCATGAAAACAGCAACCTATGCATCAGCAAGGACCACCCAAGGCGCCAGCGAATCCCTTAACAAGGGACTGAAAATCGCATTCCGGAGCGGGGCCGTTATGGGGCTGCTTGTTGTAGGGTTCGGCCTTCTCTACATATCCCTGTGGTATCTTATTCTGGATAAACTAATCTACACCGCGGCAAACATGGATAAGGGACTCTCCATTCTCGGTCTTACTTTAGTTGAAGCCGGGACCAGTGTAGAGTTTAAGCTTAGCCAAATAACCGCTACTATGCTCACCTTCGGAATGGGTGCTTCCACCCAGGCCCTCTTTGCCAGAGTGGGCGGAGGAATCTACACCAAAGCCGCCGATGTGGGGGCAGACCTGGTTGGTAAGGTTGAATCCAACATACCCGAAGACGATCCGAGAAATCCCGCCACCATCGCTGATAACGTAGGAGACAACGTTGGAGATGTTGCGGGGATGGGCGCTGATCTGTATGAATCGTATATTGGATCGATCCTGGCCACAGTAGCCTTAGGAGCGGCAATTCCCTCCCTGGTACTGCAAAACAACACCATGACCCAGCAAAGCGCCGTCCTTGCGCCCATGATCGTTTCCGCCCTGGGTATTATCCTTTCCATAATCGGAATATTTATGGTAAGGACCAAGGAAGGGGCGAATCAGAAAAACCTTTTAAACGCGCTTCTGTTAGGGACCGGGGGCAGCTCCGTCTTCATACTTGCCGCCGTCGCGGCCATGGCGATTATCGGCTGGATAACCTGGGGTATTTTCGGATCGGTTATTACCGGTCTGTTAGCGGGAATAATTATCGGACAGGGGACCGAGTACTTCACCTCCGATGAATACAGTCCGACCAAAGGGATAGCCGAGCAGGCCCAACAGGGAGCGGGAACAACCATTATAGGCGGTCTTGTAGTGGGAATGTACTCTACCTGGATTCCGGTTATTACCATTGTAGGCGGAATTATAGCCGCCTACGGTTTCGCCGGCGGATTCAGCAACTTCGCCCTGGGAGCCTATGGAATCGGCTTCGCCGCTGTGGGAATGCTCTCCACCCTGGGAATTACCCTGGCCACCGACGCCTTCGGCCCCATTGCCGATAACGCCGGGGGAAACGCCGAAATGGCCGAACTTCCCCCGGAGGTACGGGAACGGACCGACGCCCTGGATATGCTCGGCAACACCACCGCGGCTACGGGAAAGGGATTTGCCATCGGTTCCGCCGCCCTCACCGCCATGGCCCTCTTAGCGGCATACATCGAATCCATACGCCTCTGGATCGGAAACCTCGCCGATACTTCCGGGTTGCGGCAGGTGGGAGAAATAATTTTCTATAAAGAAGCTGCCCCTGCTGTGGAGGCGGGACAGAGAGCGGTGTCCTTAGCCGAGGCAACGATAAAGGATTTTATTGAGGCCTATAACCTTAACCTCTTTAATCCCATCCTCTTAGGCGGGCTCTTCCTCGGCGCCATGATGACATTCCTCTTCTGCGGAATGACGATGAAAGCGGTAGGCAAGGCTGCCGGCGCTATGGTGAACGAGGTCCGGCGGCAGTTTAAGGAAATCCCGGGAATTATGGAGGGAACAGGAAAACCGGATTACGCCAGATGCGTAGACATTTCCACCGTCGGCGCTCAAAGAGAAATGATAGTGCCCTCTCTTTTAGCAATCGTCGTTCCCATTCTTACGGGCGTCTTTCTAGGAGTTGCCGGAGTGGTCGGTCTCCTCGTGGGAGCTCTTACCACCGGCTTTACGCTGGCCAGCATGCTCAACAATGCCGGCGGTGCCTGGGACAACGCGAAGAAATTTATTGAAAAAGGCAATTACGGCGGAAAAGGCAGTGACGCGCACAAAGCCAGCGTGGTGGGAGACACCGTAGGCGATCCCTTTAAGGATACTTCCGGTCCCTCACTTAATATCCTGATAAAACTTATGACTATGGTATCCGTTGTTATGGCAGGACTAACAGTTTATACGTCTTTTCTATAAAAATATCGAGAAGACGATAACCCTTGACCCCCGCTGCTGGGAACTCATTTTCGGTTGCGGGGGTTTATTATTCGAAATAACTGTGTACATCTAGTGCTAATTGTAATTGTCCGGTTTACCGAGTCGGGAGAAGCCGGCAGTTTACTCCTCCGGGAACGGCTCTGTCACTTCATCGGGAAACTTCATCTTCCGATCATCGAGAACCTTAGTGACCTCAAACATAAGCTGTCCCTTTCCGCGCATACGGAGGAGCCTTCCCGGAAGATCCGGGGAAAACCAAATTTCTACAGGGATTGCTCCATTGTTGACGGTCCCGGAAAAACGGACTGAATAGACCCGTTCACCCCCAATTTCGATAAACCCTTCCGTAACATTTTCTACATCCAGGCCAAGTCTATCCGTATTCTCCCTAAGTTTATTCTCCCTCTTCTCCTCTAAGACAGCCGCTATTTCATCATCACTCATGGATTCCGGGGC
Organism: uncultured Spirochaetales bacterium; assembly: GCA_964466335.1. GTDB lineage: Bacteria > Spirochaetota > Spirochaetia > SPDA01 > CAYXSD01 > CAYXSD01. The sequence continues at coordinate 5,736 of CAYXSD010000116.1, read as the reverse complement.
TTCCTCAATGCTGATACCGAACATCGTTTTCCTGCTGTATGCCTGACCATTCTTGGGGAGCACAAAACGGACTTCCCGTGGAGCGGAGAATGCGTCCACAAGGACCTCATAGACAAAACGCTCATCTCCTCTTTCCTGTTCTATGCGCCACCACCCTTCTTTAGACCTTTCCGCGGTCCTGGAATCCTTTGAAGCGGTTCCTAGGAATATTCGGGTAATCCGCTCCCTTACTTCTCCGCTGTTATCATAGGCCGTAAAAACAGTGCCCTCTCCCGGTTTGTAAGTTCCGCTCTCTATGCCGAAATAAAATAGAAGGAACTCTTCGAAGGCAGGATTTTCCGTGTTTACATAAGAGGGGAAATAATCTCCATACATTGCCAAATGATTATACTGGATAAGAGCTTTAAGAAGGTCCTTCTCGCTGTAGGAGTTGTGGAAGGACGAAGAGGGGTCCTTCCGCGTATCCTCCCCTTTAGCCCCCGGGTCCTCATCAACAGAACCCCGCCGGCCTTCCTCAGGACTTCCCTCCGTTCCTCCAAACCCCGCGCAGGAGATAGAAGCGAGGACCAAAGCGATTATTACCATTATACCAATACAGTGACAAATCTTGTATTTATGTATCCAGATTCCATGGTGATTTTTCATTTTTTGCATCCTCCGGGCTTTGGGCTTGGAACGTTGTCCCTTACAGATGTTGTCAGTATAATCCAGGCCCCCCTACAAGTAAAGGTAAAACAGTGTCCTGAAACAGGGCCGTGAGGCCGAGGGAGACCTATAAGCCCTCTTTAACATTAAAGCATTTTTCAGAGCGTCAATAATGGGACTCGCATCTAATAAGCATTAGCCGAGAATTTTCTCAACCTCTTCCATGGGAAGGAAATTGTGCACCAGAGGCTGGGAACTGTCCTGTTGCGACTGCTGCCATACGGCATGGATCCCCTCCTCAACAGTAAGGGTCTCCACGTAGCGACTGCAGCCGGTACCCCAGGGGCTTACGAACAGGGGAAGCACTGTGGAAAGCCTGCAAATAGTAGAGAAATCGTCGTTTTCAATAACGGCAAGCCCCCCCAGCTCCTCGCAGGAGTACCCCCGGGGCCGTTTTACCGCCTCCTTGTGTTCATCCAGATTTCTCACGCATTCTCCGCCGTCATAGAATACCAGAGAGTAAGGGGGTCCCTCGGAGAAGAGGCCTGCCCGCGGCACAGTAAGAACGCCGGTGATCCTGCTCATGGCCACATCCCAGGTATTCCCCCGGGGGAAGAAGCGGTAGTCCGGTTCGCTGAAATTCCGGCTCCCCGATTTCCGCAGGGACAGAGCGGAATTGGAACAGGACCAGTTATAAGGATGGGTACAAAAGATCAGGCCCGTATCACCGCTGGGTAAATCGAAGGATACAGGATCCTTTACGTGGAGGAACTCGGGGTCATCGGAGGAGAAAAGGGAGGAAAGTTCTGCATCCTTTAGGGCCGCTACGCCTGGGGCCCGCATATAATCGACGGTCCAGACCCCTGTCCCGGGTTTCTGGAATTCTTTTAGATCTTCAGGATAAGAAATATCTTTCTCCGTCGATAGAAAAAGCTCCACTCCCTCTTCGAAAAAGCGAAGGCTCGTCCCTTCGATGGAGAGAACAGGCTGCCCCGGAAGGGCAAGATCTTTTTTAGTAAATCGGCAAAGGGGTTTGAAGTTCTTGCCCCGGTTCCCGGATTCGAAAATCAGCAGCTCCGATCCCCGCTCACCGGCATCTATCCCGGTTCTGGAATCTCCTTTATTTCGAAACCGGCCGACAAGGTAGATTCTTCCCGCGGAGTCCTCAGTCAGATTGCCCCCGCCAAACCAGAAGCCCTCTTCGTTTTTTTTGGGCGAAACAATGACCTCCGCCTTTTCCTGATTGACAAGGGCTTGGGCAAATTGGATGAGCCTCTCCATTTGATCTTTTTTCATTTGAGTCGCAATATGAGTCATAATAAGATCCTCCTGCTGTTTTAATAGTATATCAGGTAACTGCCCCTCTATGAAAGCGGCTTGAAAAAATACGAAATACCGCAATTATCTTGCGGAATTTTCGATAAAATCCGCAGCTTAGTTGCGGTATTTACAAAATTTTAGTATAATTCTCTAAAGCCGAGGGTTGAGACCGAAAAACAAATAATGTTGTAGAATATTGAACAAAAAAGGTGAAGGATGAAAAATGGTACAGTATAAGCGATTGCTGAATATTGAGGAAAAAATAAAAAAACGATCACACTTTTTATTCGGACCAAGGCAGACTGGAAAAACGACACTACTAAAACAAGTGTTCCCTTCAGCGCCTTTTTACAATCTTCTGCACACTGACGAATTTTTCCGCTTAAGCGGGGAACCTAAATTATTGCGCTTGGAAGTTTCCGCTTTAAAAAATCGAAACGAGCCAATCATAATCGATGAAATACAAAAGCTTCCAATACTTTTAGATGAAGTGCATGCTATGATAGAAGAGTTTGGTTCTCGGTTTATCCTTACGGGAAGCAGTCCGCGGAAACTGAGAAGAGGAGGGTACAATTTATTGGGAGGAAGAGCAAGAACGTGTTACCTTCACCCCTTGGTATCGGCAGAAATTACCGATTTTAAGGTTGAACGTGTACTTAAATACGGAGCAATACCTTCTATCTATTTATCGGACGAACCAAAGGAGGACCTTCTTGCTTACTGCGGAACCTACCTCCAGCAGGAAATTCAAGCGGAAGCGGTGGTCCGAAATATTGAAAACTTCTCCCGGTTCTTAAAAACCGCCGCTCTACAAAACACAGGAATCATTAACTTCGAAAATGTTGCCTCTGATTGTGCTGTTCCCGCGAGAACTGTTCGGGAATACTTTCAGATTTTAATGGACACTTTAATCGGTAAAATTGTTGAACCCTTTCGAAAAACAAAAAAGAGAAAACCTGTAAGCTCAGGTAAATTCTACTTTTTTGACGTTGGTGTGAGCAATATTCTCAAAGGGAATACAGAAATACTCCCTAAGACTGAAGAATATGGAAAAGCCCTGGAGAACTTTATTTTTACTGAGTTAGATGCCTATTCATCCTATAACAATGATGACCGGGAAATACGTTTTTGGAGAGCCCGCGAAAGCTATGAAGTGGATTTTATTATCGGAGATGAAACGGCTATTGAAGTGAAAGCAGCCGATAAAATAACAGAAAAACATTGTAAAGGCATATCCGCCTTGTCGGAAGAAATATGTTTGAAAAAAAGTATTATTGTTTACACAGGTGAACGTCCACTAAAGATAGGCGCCGTCCACGCCTATCCGGTTAAGGACTTCCTCGCCCTTTTATGGAATGGGGACATCTAAATTAATTAGTAACCACATCGAAGGTTAAGATACCGTTCACGGAACGGGTCGGATGGGAAGCCCTGTCGAAACCCTCCGGAATAAGCTGCCGGGGTTCACCGCCGTTTAACGGCACTTCCCAGATACCCCAGTCTCCTCCCCGAGTGGAATGCATAAGCAGGGTTTTCCCGTCAGGGCAGGCAAAAGGGCCGTGGCTGTAGGTGCCCTTATCATCATTTACCAGGGGAACAGGAGTTCCTCCTTCTGCCGGTATCCGGCAGATTCTGTGGTTTCCCTCTATTTCTGTGTAAAAAAAGATTTCCTTTCCGTCAGCGGAAAACCAGGGTCTGTACCCCCACCCCTCTTGTAATACCCGCTTGGGTGGGGCGCTCCCGTCGGCGGGAACAGTCCACAACTGGATCTCACCGGAACGGTTGGACGCAAAGGCAATTGTACCGCCGTCGGGACTGAAACAGGGCCGGTGATCCTGAAAGCTGCCCCGGGTAACCTGCTTAGGATTGTTCCCCTCCGCGTCGGCGGTGAAAATATTGAAACAGATTTCCGGCGGCACGTTCCGTGTAGAGGGGTTTGTTCCTTCAAGTGCTTCATGTATGGAAAACTTCCGGTCGGAAGCAAAGGCAATTCTCTTTCCGTCCCAGGAAAATACAGGATGGCGGGACCCCGAATCATCAGGAGTAAGGGGGAGAAGCCCGCCGTTCTTCAAATCTCTCTTCCATATTCTCGGAAACCCCGAAGTGCCCCCAAAAAACAGCGCCGAAAGACCGAAGGGATGCACACAGGTCTGGTAGTACAATCCTTCTTCCGGTGAAATCCTTTCGATTCTTCCACTTGGAAACCAGGCGTATACGATTGCGGTGAACATAACTCCTCCCTATGGGAAGGATACAAGGTGATGCCAAAACCGGCAAGCCTTTTTACTTAT
>CAYXSD010000116.1:0-1380 GCA_964466335.1 uncultured Spirochaetales bacterium | reverse complement strand
CTTATCGTTTTATTTTACGCTGAGTCCTAATAAGCCTTCGCGAATTCTACCAACTCGTTAGCTTCTTTTATAGTGGCTACCCCTTTAGTAACCCAGTAATAAACATTTTTTTTCAAAGTCTTTTTTTCGATTCCATCCACCAACTCATCCTTTGTACAAAAAATGTTTAGGGGTATACTCCCGGCATTCTTGGCAATTTCTTCAATCTGGTCGAAACCACGGGGAGCATTAATATCATCTAAGATACTAATACAGCTAATATAACGCGTATTCGCAACTTCTTTTACAAGGTGGAGCGCGTTAGAATGCATATGCATCCAATTTCCCCCGAAAATACCACCGAATTCTTCATAGTAGTTTTTCCCAAAGGTACGGTAATCTTCCGCTGAACAGTTGCCGTACGCGTCAACGGAATTCCAGATCTGATTACCGGGAAGCCACACCTCGAACATATCGAAGACACCGCCCTTATATTTCGGAATTAGTTTGCGCTGTTCCTCAACAAGGCGTTTATTAAATTTTACCGATTCCCTTAACAGGCCATGAACAAACTCAGGCCGATCGTAAAGGTCGTAATAAATATTGGTACCGCGAACGAATTCCGCGAAGTTCAGTCCCAAAATTACTTCAGTAATACAGACGGGGAAAAGCCCTTCGGCCTGTTCCACAAAATATTTTATTATGTCAAGCTGCTTCTTTACCCATTTATTATCCGGATTATATTGAAGCCTGGAAAAATCAAAACTGTCGGGGTCATCAACAATTGGAGTTGAATAGGCCCCTCCAGGGGTCCAGTGCACTTCTCCGCCAAAAAAATGGGTAACTGCACCAGACCCGAAACTTCCCCGTGCTACCGGTATACTGTCGTCTAAAAGATCTTGGCGTTTTGCATAATATTCTTTATACGCGTTAAACAATTTAGGGATATCAGGAGCATTGCTTATTTGCTCCATAGCGAAATCCATTGTATCCAAGCCTTCCACATCCACCTTTAGGAGTATTCCATCCCGCATCTTACCGGTCCACATCTTTTCATGACGCAGTACTGTTTCTTCCATGTTTTTTTTGTATGAAAACATATTATCATCCACCTTTCAGAGACCCTTCAAGGAGACCCTTTAAAAATTGTTTCGAAAGTATTATATACAAAAGCATTAATGGAAGAGCGCTTAACGTCAGTACCGCGAAAACCGCTCCCCATTGGGTTTCAAACTGACCGATTAGTGACGCCGTAGCCAGAGGGATAGTCTTGTTTGCATTTGTCCTTATCAACACGAGACTAAACCAAAATTCATTCCATACAGGTAAAACATTTATAATTGCAACTGAAGCAAGGGCAGGAGATAATAGAGGAACGATTATTCGAAGGAATATTCCATG
>CAYXSD010000115.1:0-9390 GCA_964466335.1 uncultured Spirochaetales bacterium | reverse complement strand
ACAAGGTTATGCCGGATTATCCTGAGCGGAAAGAGTGGCTAAAAAATAATGGTGCCAGCCTTGATATTTAGCAAGAACCGCCTCCGCACGTCCTGTGCTCCAGCAGATATGGGAATTGGCGAGGAGATACGTAATTTCTTGGAGGAAGAGATAGAAAGTGGATTCAGAAAATATATCGGTATGGGACGCTATCTGGACGATGTATATCAGTCATCCATGAAACCCTTTATTCATTCCCTGCCCTGATTATCTGCTGCGAAGAGGACTTGAACCTCCACGGGATAAACTCCCACTAGCCCCTCAAGCTAGCGTGTCTACCAATTCCACCACCGCAGCACGCATTTGCTCAGCTAATGTATCGAATTTCAATGGATTAGTCAATAATTTGTGCTGATTTATGGCTGATTTAAGTTGGGTTTGTGGCAGGCAGGTCCCCTGTAGGACAATTCCTACAAAAAAATCAGACAAACACCGATAGAAAAAGAATAAAAAAAAGGGCATACTCAGTTTAAGGATAGGGTAAATGATGTTTCCAACTATGGAACTACAGTGGAACAACGATTTTTCCAGGCAGAAACGTTTTGTTTCTCCCGGATTGGGTTATGTGCATCAGCCTCGATACATAGAAACAGAAATTTGCCCACATGTCCTCGAGGACCATACCGCTGCAACGAATCAGGCATCTATAGCTTTACTCTTTAGCTGTATGGTCCTTCATATAACATTCCTTTTCCTCCTACAATGCAAGGATTGTTTTGGATGGGCTACCGGTCAATTTGTAAGACGCGCACTTTCCCCACATTTCTTCAACTAGTCTTCCCCACACCCCCGCGCTGCTCTTACTTCCATTTCCCCATGGGCAGCCGGTGGTCCATTCCTTTTTTTACAGATAGACCCCGGAAACCCTGTTTCTCCCGGCATTCTTTGCCTTATAGAGATGCTCATCTGCTTCTTTTATTATATCGAAGGAGGGCACTGTGTTGAGCTGTTCAACGGAGCAGAACCCTAAGCTTATAGTAATGGGTATTTCTCCTTTATCCGTAATAAAGGTATGGGATTCCACGCTCTTTCGTATCCTTTCACAGAATGCTTTCATGTCCATTCGAGCGTTACAGGAGAGCACTATGCCGAATTCCTCCCCGCCGTACCTCCCCACAATATCTCCTTCCCGAAGATGGGATTGTAGTATAGCAGCCAATTCCTTCAGGATAGTATCCCCCACCTGATGTCCGTAAGTATCGTTTACCTTTTTAAAATTGTCGATATCGATCATAACAAAGGTAAGACATCCCCCCCGTCGTTTGTTTCTGGAATATTCCTTCTCCAAAAATTCAATCAGGAGCCGATGATTGTACAGACCGGTAAGACTGTCGGTCATGGCCAAATTAGTGAGATCTTGTTCCCGTTTGTTAATCGCTTCGGACATGGTATTGAACTGTTCAATGAGGATATCCAACTCCGTATTGGTAGTCACATTCAGGGGTTTGTATACATGTCCGGCGATGATCTTTTTGGTGCCGCTTATGAGGGTGTGAATAGGTCGTAATAAGCGTCGACTGAACAATATGGTGCCCGCGACAGTAGCAAGCAGGGCAATGCACCCTAGAAGACTCGCGTATACCACAAGCTGTCGTAACGGGGACATGAGTTCGGCATGCTGCAGTTCCACAATAAGTCCCACCTTTAATTCCGGTATCCAGCGGTAGGAACCGAAGACCCTTCCGTGAAGAGGGCACGAGTAGATTTCTGTACCGGATTTCCCTTTCGCCGCGTTCAGCATAGCCTGGTTGGTCTTCGTCTTGTTTGTTCCCTCTTTCTCTAACATCTCCTTATTATTGTACTCCGATGAGAGAATTTCTCCATTTTCGTTTACCAGATAGATCCAGCCGGACTTCTGAATATTGAGGGAAGACACAATTTCAGAGGCCTTCTCCAGGGTAATAATTCCCGATAGTATGTAGGCGACCCGTCCGTGAACGAAAACGGGACGGCCCATAGCCATAATGGGTACATCCTGGGATTTTGAGATATAGAAGCCGGAAACGGAAGGGTTCCCCTTTAAGCCTTCTGTATAGTAAAGACGGTCCTTCAGATAGATTTCCCGGTCTCCCATCCAAGCCCTGGAGTTGAGGAGTTTTCCCTCCCTATTTAAAATAAGAAGGTCTATGAAGGACATCTCCTTTTCGGCAATCCGGTCAAGAAGTCCGCTCATTTCCTTAGAAACAATGAATTCCTCGGAAAATTCTTCCAGATATTCCGCTTGGGTCCTTAGAATTTCTTGATTGTAGTCGAGCCAATCGTATAAGGAAGAGGTAATCTTATCCCTATACCGTTCTACATGTTCCAGCTGTTGGTTTTCCAGCTGTATCTGCGTGGCGAAAATGAGAAATACAATAAACGCGCCGATTATTGCTATTACCATGGCGGAGAAGGTAAAAAGTTGCCGTTTGAAGAATGAACTTCGAAGTAGATATTTCATTTTTTAATCAATAGTGATGCCCTGAAATATGGTAATGTTCTAGAAAACTCACCTTAACTATACTAAAAAACTGCCGAAAATAAAAGAGATACAACAGCGATTCCAATACATGGAGGACGCCATGATTCAGTATAAGGTAAAGGGAAACGAAACAGTCGAAACCTACTTGGAAATACTCAATGAAAGGAGGGAAGGCTTTAATGTCCTCATTACCTGTGTCTGTGAGGACTACAAGAAAGAAATGACCGAGTATATGAGTAAAGACCTTTTTGACACCTGCGTAAGGACCGGATACATTACGGAAATCGGTACTGAAAAAGAAACCCTTATCAGCGCCTAATCCTCTGTCTTTAATCCTTTCTCCAACTCATCCACTAGAGACCCAAAGAGGGCCATTGCCTCCTGTATCGGCTGGGGACTGCTCATGTCCACCCCGGCGAGTCTAAGTGATTCTATCGGATACTTTGAACCACCGGAACCCAAAAAGGCGAGATACCGCTCCCGTTCCTTTTCGCCCCCATCAAGGACCTGCTTTGAGAGGGCTATTGCTGCTGAGAGTCCCGTGGCGTATTTGTAGACATAGAAAGCACGGTAGAAGTGGGGAATACGAAATCCTTCCAGATCACTTATCTCCACAAGTTTCACACCGGAGCCGAAGTACGCCTCTAAGAGGGCACGATAGGTTTTCCGCATGGACTCCACGGTAAGGGGCTCTCCCCCTTCAACCATTTTGTGGGCCTTGTGTTCGAATTCGGCAAACATAGTCTGCCGGAAAATGGTGGCAATTATGTCGTCCGCCTGTTTGCCAATGAGGTAGAGCTTCATTGCCTGGTCCGAGGTGTTCTTCATAAGGTAATCCGCTAAAAGCTGTTCGTTAAAGGTGGAGGCCACCTCCGCCTCGAAGATGGTGTAGCTGTAGTGTTGAAAGGGGTTGTTTTGTACGCTGTAGTAGGAGTGCATGGAGTGCCCTCCCTCGTGGGCCAGGGTAAAGACATCCCGGAGGACATCGGATTTGTAGTTCATGAGGATGTAGGGGTCACCATCGTACGATCCGGCGGAGAAAGCGCCGGATCGTTTCCCGCGGTTCTCGTAGCGGTCCACCCATCTCCCTAAGAGACCATTCTTTAGGGTTTCACGATACTCCTCCCCCAGTGGGGCCAGACCGGCAATGACCTTCTCCACGGCCTCTTCGTAACTGTGGTGTACCTTAAGGTCCTTCACCAGCGGTACATACACATCGTAGTGGTGAAGCTCGGAAAGCCCCAGGGCCTTCTTGCGTACATCGTAGTATCGGTGGAGGGTATCCACGTTGTCCCGGACCGTTTGAATAAGATTATCGTAGACAGATTCGGGGACCTTGTCGGGAAAGAGGGCCATTGCCCTGGCGGAGGGATAGTTCCTTACCTTGGCCTTGTAAATATCCAGCTGGACGCTTCCGGAATAGAGAGCGCTGATGGTGTTCTTGTGTTTTTCAAAGACCTGGTAGTATTGATGATAGGCTCGTGCTCGCACCTCCTTGTTCGGATTGAGGAGGAAACTACTAAAACTGGAGTGGCTTAGGGGTTTTTCCTCTCCCTTTTCGTCCTCTACTGTGCCGAAATCCAAATCCACATCGGTGAGAGAGGAGAACACTCTATTGGGGACCTGGTTTACCTCCGCCTGGAGGGCGAGGATCCGCTCCTCTCCTTCGGAAAGCACGTGGGGCTTGAACCGGAGGATCTTCTTCAGGCTTATTACGTAGTCCGAGAGGAGGGGATCGGCTAAAAACTTCTCCATAGTTTCGTCCGGGATGGCCTGGATCTCCGGGACCTGATAGCTCGCTAAGGCCTCTGCTTCACTGGCTGCCTGCATAAAGCGGGCGAACCTGGACTGGTGCTCGCTGTTACCCCCGTCTTCGGAGAGTTTCAGTTGGGCGTAATAGCCGAGCCGTTCTTCCAGCCTCCCAATCTCACTCATGAAATCCTGGCATTCCTTCAGGTCTTCCGCCGATTTCCCGAGGCGCCCCTTAAAGGATGCTATTTTTCCCAGGTCCTCTTTCAGCTGTGTAAGACCATCCTCCCATGCCTCGGGCGAGGGAAAGAGTTTGGATAGGTCCCAGCTGTGTTCTTTTAAGACCTCTCCTCGTTTCGGTATAGCTTTAGGTGTGTGTTTCTCTTTCATTTTTCAGTTCCTTATTCGTTCTATCATGGTGTTCCTGTATCAATCCGGATGATCTATACAGTGGAATAGTCTTTTAGCCGCCCTTCCTCGATGGGAAATGGCGTTTTTCTCCCCTTCCTCCAGTTCCGCCGCGGTCTTTCCCAGTTCATCGAGAAAGAAAACCGGATCGTAGCCGAACCCCTTTGTCCCGCGAGGTCCTTCTATAATCCTTCCCTCCACAGTTTCCTGGACGGTAAGAAATCTGTGCCGTTCCAAGATTAAGACCATAGAGCAGACGAACCTCGCTTTTCTCTCCTCCCCTTTAAGGCCTTCCATCTGGGAGAGGAGATAGCGGTTTCGTTCTTCCGCGGAAAGACGCGGGCCAGCTTCTGGGGCCCCGTAACGGGCCGAATACACCCCGGGAGCGCCTCCGAGTCCGTCTACCATCAATCCGGAATCATCCGATAGAACAGAGAGGATCGGGAGGACAGAAGTTTTTGGGATGCTCGTGTTCCCTCCTCGGGATTCAAGAACATCGAAGAGGGCAAAGGCCTTCCCGAGAGCATTTTCTAAAAAGGTCTTTCCCGTCTCCTCAAATTCATAGGAGACACCCTTCTCCTCGGGGAGATAGAGAATATGAGGAGCAAAAATAGCGGAAAGTTCTTTCTTCTTATGCCGGTTTCCCGAGGCAAGCAGTAGTTCCATTGAAGCCCCAGTATATAAAAGAGGAGGTTTCTAGGAAACCCCCGGCCGCGGAGATGCTCTCCGCAATTGGCGGCCTTTCACACCGCTTCCTCTTCACCGAAGCACCTGCGAAAATCGCGCCTAAGGTAGTAGAGGCCGGAATCAATTGTACCCTTCGGGACTCCTAAGACCTCGGATATTTCGCGATGGGTCGGCGCGGTGGACAGACGGTTGATAATTCTGCTGATCTTGGTGAGACGGGTGTGGGTCTCTTCGAGTTGCTTCATGAGTTTTTCTCTTTTTTTCTTATTACACTCTACTATTAAAGAATCTTGAAGAAAGTGGACCCGAAAAAAATATTTATTTCTCTTGTTCCATATCCTCCTATGTCTATCCATTCGAAGGTCTATTTTCTTATGGAGTTCGTCGATGCAGGAGGTAAGATACTCTTTCTCGTATCCCGTTACTAAGGAAATGTGGTCAAGCAGCTCTTCGGAAAGCTGAGGGGAGGTCTTGAGGATGAGAAAGAGGAACCTCCGGCGCTGCCCTTCTACAACGGCCGAATTGGGACCCCTTTGTTTCACGATTTTATTGTACCTCTCCATAGATTCTTCCGTGTCTTCTATCACAATCGGCGGATTGTACTCTGCCGGGTATTCACTGACCGCCCAATAGAAACTATGGGAGAGGAGCCGCTGTCTCCTGTCTTCGGCGGTGCGTTTTTTGCTGAATGTTTTAAACTGCCAGCGCAAAGTCTTCATAAGGTAGACCTCGAAGGGCATGCCCCGGTAGGTAAAATTTTCAACAAGATTGCTCAATCGGGGATAGAGATATATAAAGAAATCGCTCCTCTGGTCATCCTCCAGTTTCATTGCTTTTTTCATCATACTGTACGAAAAAATACTCACCTCCTTCAAGGCAGTATGCTTACTGATCTTCCCCTCCCGGTACTGAATCAACTTCAGGGTAATAGGGGTCAGGCTCTTCCCCTCGCGCATAGACGTTCTCCTGTAATTGAATTCCTCCCAGCGAAAGAAGAAAGCAATTTCCATGCCGGATTTATTGGGGTGAATAGGTCCCTGTTTTCTAATGATTTACTTTCGTTTACATTTTCTTAAGAAGACGGGGATTTTGAATGGAGAGAGTAAAAAAGGCGGTAAGAATAAGGATTAATGAAGAAATGTGAGGATTAAGGAAAGACCTCGGAGAAGCCGCGGAGCAGCTCTTCCCGAAGCGCGGCGCGTTCTCCGCGCCATTCAAACCCGGAGGCCTTCGGATGTCCCCCCCCGCCGAAAGCCCGGGCAATTTCCCCGACGTTTACATTCCCGGACGCTCTAAGCCCCGCTGAGCAAACCCCCTGCGATTCTTCACGGATAAGGACGACCACCTCGGCAGATGTTACTGTTTGAAGGAGGGAGTAGAGAGTATCTGAATCCCGGTTTTCGCCTCCGAACTCTTTAAGGTCCCCAAGGGTTTCGAAGGTAATAAGAAGCCTCCCCTCGAAATACTCTTCCGTTCGAACTAAGTCCTTACCAAGGAGGAGTCTTGTTCCAAGCTCTCTTCCTCCGAAGATGAGTTGGTATATTTTATTGGGGGAAGCCCCGGCGGCAAGGAGTCTCGATGCGGCGGCGAAGGTCTCGCTCTGGTCCTCCTCGCAGTGTCTGAAGAAGCCGGTGTCGGTGCAGAGCCCGAAGAGGAGGTGCTCCGCCTCTGTTTTATTAGGAGGAAAACCCATGTGCTCCTGAAGGAGTTGCACAAGGTAGGTCACCGAAGGGGCCTTAGGGTCTATCCAGCGGACATCACCGAACTCCTTCCCAGCTCCATGATGATCAATAACACCTACTCTGTAGGGTTTTACAAACTCCTGGAAAAATCCGATCCGTTCGGGGGTGGAACAGTCGAGAACGAATACCGCGGTCTCTTTCGGAGAGAGCGGGGTATCTACTTCTTTCTGAAACTTCTTTTCGTATCGTTTTATTTCGTTCCGCGAAAATGGTCCCGGCGAGAGAAGGACCGCTTTCTTCCCCAACCGTTTTAGGAAGCTGCCAAGGGCCAGGGACGAGCCGATACAGTCCCCGTCCGGCTCTTCGTGGCTGAGGATGTAGAAATTCTTATGTTCGTGGATAAAATCAATACACTCCCGCATCCTATACTCCTCCTTACTGCGAAGCGGCGCTTTTTCGCTGGAAAACGAATCCTCACACGAGGAGGATGGATTCCTGGGGCGCCTTACCGGATATCTTCGGCGTACCATCGAGAATATATACGTTTATCTCCGTCCGCATACCGAAGCCGTCACCGTAAAGTCCGGGTTCCACAGAGAAGCAGGACCCTTCCAGTATCGGACGGTGGTCGGGAAACTCCGTACTGTCCAGATTTACTCCCCATCCGTGGACTTCCCTGTCAATCCCGTGACCGGTGCGGTGCTTTAAAAGCCTCTCGCAGCCGGCCTCTCGAAAGAACTCCCTGAGCTTAAGGTCTACACTGTAACCGGTGGTTTTCTTTTCTCGTGCCGCACCTTCGGCAATAGTGCTTACTGCAAGGTCTCGTGCTTCCCTAAGCGCCTGAAACCTGTTCTCTTCCGTTTCCGTCGGGGTCCCTCCCCATTTTCCTACCCAGGAGATATCGGCGTATATTGCGTTTTCTCCCCTTTCTTTGGCCCAGAGGTCGAATTGAATAATGTCTCCCTCCTGTAAGCTCCTTCCCGGGGCCTCCGGGCTGGGCGCGTAGTGGGGATTGGCCGTGTTCACTCCGGCACTGACGATGGGGGGATGGTCCGTAACCAGGCCCCTCTTTTCGAATTCCCTCACAATGAGGGTCTGAACATCTCCTTCTCTGTAGATCTCGCTCGTTCTTTCTCGATATGCCCGGCAAAGGAAATTCCAGGCGGTCTCCACAATCTCGTAGAGGTGCTTAGCTGCTCGCTCATGACTCTGCATTTTCAGAGGGTCAAGGAGACTTACCACCCGCTGAACGAGAACTTCCGAGGAAACTGTGGAATATCCCGCTTCTTCTACGAGGAGTGCCGTGCCGTGGTCCGTGTAGGAGAGGACCGGGAGGTTGGCGGAGAACTGCAGTGCCAAGCGCGGGCGGGAATCTTTGCTGTCGGAGAGAGAAGGGGGGAGGGGCAGGGAGGAGAAGATATGCTTCACTTCCTCTAAGCTGCCGTAAACACGGGGCTCCCCGGGAAGTTCAACCAGAGTATCTTGCTCTATTGCGTGGATAATTTTCACCGGCGCGCCCTCTTTGGGTATAAGATAGTACCAGGGCCTGGTGTTAACAGTAGTTCTTGAGAGACCTAGCAGCCGGTCCGAGAGTTCATCCCGATGTTTGTAATTTGAAAAAAGCCATCCGGAGTGTCCCTCCTCTTGGACGGCTTTTTGCAGGTGGGAAATATCGTTCATCTACACTCTTTTGTGAGATTAAAACTGAAGATCCAGGGTTTCCTTGTCCTTAAATTGATCGTCTAACTGGCCCGGTTTGAGATCTCCCCAGATACGGGGGTCTCTCGCCTCGTCCAGGTAGAGCCGAATGTGACTGAATTCTCCGTCTTTCCAAAACACGGAGAGGTAGGGGTATGCGGGATCTTGACCCCAGACAATATGGGCCTTACCTCCGGCTTCCCTGAACCATTCCAGAGGAACGTGAATATGGTGGAGGTCTAGAGTGTTCTTCTCGTATACCACCCTATACCCCAGCCTATGGGGATATATCTTTACAATAGGAACCGATTTTACGAAGATATTCGGTTTGTCCGGTTCCTGAGCGGATACAGAAACAGATACAGAAATGAAGAGTAGTATTGCTATAACAAAGAAGACTTTCGTTCTTGCCTTTATACTCACCTTTATACCTCCCTGGCTTATTCCCCTGCCCATACACTATTATACAGGCTAGGGGAGTTCGAAATCAAGAGAGTATTCGCGGAAACAAAATTTTTTTCATTTTTTGTCCTTAGAAAGCCCCAAAAACTCATAGAAAGCAGCAGTTCTCAATCTGAAAGACCTAAGGCCTTCCAGATTGAGAACTGACCTTCAATTTCCTTGAATTGTAGTTAATTCAAAGGATTGGAGGCAAATTCTCAAAGT
>CAYXSD010000114.1:2758-9563 GCA_964466335.1 uncultured Spirochaetales bacterium | reverse complement strand
TGTAACTCTGTGGGGGGCGGACCCGCGTCTACTACCGGTGCCGATGTCCTTGCTACCGTACTGAATGGAGAGCTTTTCCTTCATGGAGTGAGCGAGGAAGGAAAGGGTTTTTTAGATAAACACAAGGACCTGGTAAAAGAGGCGGATAAAACCCAAATCGAAAAGGCGGAGAACCTCGCCCAAGAGGCCGAGGCGGCGATGGAAAAAATCAATTTTGATAAGTGGGACCTAAAGAAAAAGATGGACGCCGCTTTTGACGATAAGGACTGGCAGCGGATGTCTCAGAATTGTATTGGCTGCGGGGCTTGTACCTATCTCTGTCCTACCTGTCATTGCTTTGACATTGCCGATGAGCAGCGCATGTACAAGGGAAAGAGGATAAGGACCTGGGATTCATGTCAGTACGCTCAGTTTACCAAACACGCGTCAGGGCATAATCCGCGGGAAAACAAGACCCAGCGATTAAGGCAGCGGTTTATGCACAAGTTCTCCTACACCGTAGAGAACAATGACGATATCTTCTGTGTCGGCTGCGGCAGATGCATAATTCACTGTCCGGTAAATATAGATATACGGGAATTCATTACAAATTTCGCTAATAAGTAAGGCTGGAGAACCCATGAAGAATCCATATATACCATATCCGGTTACCATTGAAGATATTACCATTGAGAATGAAGGGAAGGACCTGAAGACCTTCAAGCTGGTTTTTGAAAAGGAGGAAGACCGGAAGGCTTTTACCTACCTCCCGGGACAGTTTGCCGAGGTTTCTGTATTAGGAATGGGTGAGTCGCCCTTTGGGATCGCCTCTTCTCCTACAGAGAAGGACTACCTCCTCTTTACGGTAAAGCTAACCGGTACCGTTACGCAGGAACTTCACAGCTCGGAAAAGGGTCGGAGGATCGGAGTGCGCGGACCTCTTGGTAACAGCTTTCCCTGGGAGCGAATGAAAGGAAAGAACCTTGTTATTATAAGCGGGGGATTTGCCTTTACCACCCTTCGCTCATCTATTGTCTACATGCTGGATGAGAAAAACCGCAAGGACTTTGGGAACATAACCGCTCTTTACGGAGCGAGGAGTCCCGGAGAGCTCATGTATAAGAACGTCTTGGATGAATGGCGGAAAAGTGGTGATATTGACCTCACTTTAACAGTAGACAGGGAGCCTGAGGAGGAGTGGGACGGCAAGGTCGGTTTAGTCCCGAACATCTTAAAAGAAATTAATCCCTCTAAGGAAAATTCTTTGGCCTTAGTATGCGGTCCGCCCATTATGATTCGGTTCACCATTCCCGTACTTCAGGAAATGGGCTTTGAAAAAGAGGACATCATCCTGTCCTTGGAAAACCGAATGAAGTGCGGCATAGGAAAGTGCGGTCGCTGCAATGTCGGCTCCAAGTATGTCTGCGTGGACGGACCCGTGTTTACCTACGCGGAGCTTGAAGAACTTCCACCTGAGTACTAAAGAGCGATCAGCCTCGGAGGATGTCGGTCGGCCTTTGGGCATGTTTTTCTGTCACTATTTATCTTAGAGAAAGTTACTCCCGTAAAAAGTAGTTAAAATATCATTGAGCTTGGTTTCCAGGATCCGATACGAGTAATGTGTCAGTGCGAGGGAGTAGTTCGTTTCCGTCATTTCCTCGATTTTCTTTTTATCGGAGAGAAGCTCTCTGGTTTCTTCTACAGCTTCGTCGTTTATAAAATTATCAATTTCGATAACCTTGAATCCTTTTGGTTTAATATCATGAGAGTAGATAGAGTAGTTGTTCACCAGTATAGGTTTTTTAAAGTAGATAGCTTCAAGGAAGGCGTTCCCGAATCCCTCTATTAAAGAGGGATAGGTCACCAGGTCAGCGTAAGGATAGATATCTTCCAGTGTGTAAATCTTCTTGCCCGCGGCAGTCGTTCCCCGATGTTCGTTTATTATTTCCTGTACGAAGAGAGCGTCGATGTCGAGCAGGCCGGCGAAGTCTTTAACCCGCTGCTGGTATTCATACCCCTCATCACCGGAGGCATGGGAGATAATAAGCTTTGCTTTCTTCCCCAGCCTTGCTACCAACTCGATGGCGTGCTCTATTCCTTTTCGCTGGACTACCCGGGTAGGCTGAAGAATAAGGAGCTCATCCGGGGCGACCCCTAAGTCCTTTCGAACCTCCTTGGTGTATTCGTCAGGAGGGTCCGGAGGGGTTTCAAAATCCATTACGTTGGGAATAAGTGTGGAGGATATACCCGTGCGGAGAGCCAATTGGTTTTGAGCGGAAGAGTTAATAACCACATGTTGGATCGTAGGTAAGTGAGGAGGGAAGGAGGCGTTAATGTAGTCCCATACGCAATTTCTTAAAAAGCGTTTACGTTCCCAAAAAAAATCGTGATGATGGGCTATAGTGGGAATTCCTGTTTCAGCAATTACCTCGGTAAGCGCCATCCCAAGGGGGACATTAAGCGGAATAGTAAGGCTGTTTTGGGGAATAAGGACATCGATGTCGAAGCGTCGAATAAATTCATAGATCTGTTTCTTAAACAACTCTCGTTTTTTATGGAGGGCCGCGGTTAATGATTCACTTCTTCGAGGTTTGTCAAAGCACTCTTCGTAGAGTTTTTTTGTTTCGGGATGCTGAAAGTGCATCTCCTCCGCTTCCATGGAGACTTCCGGGGGAGTATCTAATTCGCCGGATAAAAAGAAGGAATTCGCGTTAAAGCGGTTAAATATCTCTACCCATTTCATTGTCTCCAGTGAAACCCCATCCGTTCCAGCAATACGAAAAGAGATAAAGCCTACATTGAGTTGTTTCATACAGTACTCCTCGTTTTTTACCTCCGCCCTGAGGGGCAATTACGATACAACTTCTTTTTGCATGAGCCCCGCGGACGATTTTCTATATATTGTATGAATATTTTAGCATATTTCTACCGGTTTTTTGTATTTTTTTCATTATTCTAGACTGTTTTATAACAGAAAAGAGAGTAATTAATTGAAGAAAGCACTACAATCGTATGTTTTTCCATGTGCCCTCTATTTAGTGCCTTTTAGTGAGTTGTTTTTTCCCTCCCTTTCGTGGTATGGTAGCCACTATGATTAGACGCAATATAGTAGAAACAGTAAAAGAGGGGAATGTCCTCGCCTACGATGGCGCCTGGGGGACTTTTCTTATTCGCGAGGGGTGGCGGCCGGGGGAGTGTCCTGAATTGTGGTCTCTCGAACACCCGGAGGCAGTGCTCAATGTGGCTGAGGGATACGTCGAGGCCGGCTCCGATCTCATTGGAACAAATAGTTTTGGCGGGAGTAGTTTTAAGCTGGAGCGATACGGACTGGAAGAACGGGTAGGTGAAATTAATAAGGCATCAGCTATGCTGTCTCGCGAGGCAGCCGGAGAACATAAATGGGTCTTAGGTTCTATCGGTCCTTCTGGGAAAATGACAGTGATAGGAGAGGTAAGCGAGGAAGATTTTTATCGTGCCTTCGGAGATCAAGCTGAGGCATTAGCTGAAGGGGGGGCAGACGGAATCTGTGTGGAAAGTATGTCTGCCCTGGATGAGGCCTGCGCGGCTGTGAAAGCCGCGAAAGACCGAACAGGATTGGTCGTGGTTGCAAGTTTTACTTTTGAGCCCACTGTTCAGGGAGAATTTCGAACCATGATGGGTGTTTCTCCCACAGAAGCGGCCAGAGCGGCCCGGGATGCAGGAGCAGACATACTAAGTACCAATTGCGGGAAGGGCTACGAGAATATGGAGCAGGTCCTGAGCGAAATGAGGGAGGCTGTTTCTGATGCGCCCCTTATGATCTATCCCAATGCCGGAATTCCGGAAAACCGAAACGGCGAAGATGTCTTCCCCGCGACTCCGGAGGATATGGCTGCTCAAGTCCCCCTATGGAAAAAAAAGGGTGCATCTATTATCGGAGGATGCTGTGGTACCACTCCGGACCACATCAGGGCAATAAAGACCGCTATCAACAATGGTTAATCTTCTTTAACGAATAGAAATAAAAGAAAAGGACGAAAGCGCATGCAAGAGTTTATTAAAGGAATTCCATCTATTTACAGTACTGAGCTTAAGGAGAAGATACAGGCACGCCTTGATGATCTTACAAAGCCCCCGGGGAGTCTGGGTAGACTGGAGGATTTTGTTATACAGTACTGCCTTTGCAGAGGAAGGGAAGACGCCGACGTGACAAAGATGAAAATGTTTACCTTTGCCGGAGATCATGGAATAACTGAAGAAGGAGTTTCCCCTTTTCCTAAGGAGGTGACCCAGCAGATGGTAATGAATATGGTACACCAGGGAGCCGCCATAAATGTGCTTTGTAAAAATGGAGGAATTGAGACGACAGTTGTTGATGTCGGTGTTGACGGCGATTTAGAGGAAATATCCGGCCTTATCTCCCGGAAGGTCAAAAAGGGAACGGATAATTTTTGCAAAGGTCCGGCGATGTCCGAGGAAGACTGTCGTTCTGCTATGGGAGTAGGCTTTCAATTTGCCCAGGAGGACGACGGAGACCTATACGGAATTGGAGAGATGGGGATCGGAAATACTTCTTCCGCTTCTTCACTCTATTCTCTATTCCTCAGCATGGATCCTGCGGTAACGGTAGGCGCCGGGACCGGAGCAAAAGGAGAGCTTCTTGAGTTAAAGAAAAGAACTGTGACCAAGGCTGTGGAGATGCACAGGAAGGAATGGGACGGCAGCGGTTTTGACGGTCTTCGTCGGCTTGGCGGGTTTGAAATTGCCGCTATGACCGGTTTTATTTTCGGTGCGGCATCCCGTCGAGTTCCCGTGGTTGTCGACGGTTTTATTTCTTCCGCGGCCGCCCTTTCCGCAATGGAAATCTATCCGGAGGTACAAGATTATCTTTACTTCTCCCATACCTCTGCAGAACATTTTCACCGCGAATTTATTATGAAAATGAAACTTATGCCTCTTTTGGACTTGGGAATGCGTTTAGGGGAAGGGACCGGCGCGGCCCTGGCAATGGGAATTATAAAGCAGGCTTTAAACTTGTACCATCAGATGGCGACTTTCAGCTCTGCTGGAGTCAGCAAAGAATAGGCACATGGACGAACCTAACCTAATCTGATCTAACCTAAAAAGTACCGGAGATCTGAAATGTATGAGAGAGGTAATTAGCAACTATGCCGATTAAGGTGCCCGACACGCTGCCCGCGGTAGATGTCCTGAGTAATGAAAACATTTTTGTAATGACCGAAACAAAGGCTCTCCATCAGGATATTAGGGCCCTGCGTATTGTCCTCCTCAATCTCATGCCTCTGAAAATAAAAACAGAGATACATATGATGAGGCTCCTCTCGAATAATCCACTCCAGGTAGAGGTCGAGCTCCTTCATCCTATGACGCATCATTCTAAAAACACCTCCACGGACCACCTAGATACCTTCTATAAAACCTTCGATCAGATTAAAAGTAGAAAATATGACGGGATGATTATAACTGGAGCACCGGTGGAGCAGATCGAATTCGAAGAAGTAACGTACTGGAAAGAACTAAAAGAGATTATGAACTGGACAAAGAACAACGTTACCTCCACCCTACACGTATGCTGGGCTGCTCAAGCTGGGTTGTACCATCACTATGGAATTCCAAAATATCATCTTCCAAAAAAGATGTTCGGGGTTTTTAAACACAAGGTGAATAATATGAAAGTCCCGGCAGTACGGGGATTTGACGACGGATTTCTCGCGCCTCATTCCAGGCACACTGAAATACGCGGAGAAGATATAAAGAAGGTGGCTGAACTCGAAATACTCGCCGAATCTGATGAAGCCGGAGTGTATTTGGTGGGAGATAGAATAGGAAAGGACCTCTTTGTTTCCGGTCATTCTGAGTATGACCCCCTTACCTTGAAAGAAGAGTATGATAGAGACAGGGGGAAGGGCCTTTCCGTAGAAGTGCCGAAGAATTATTTTCCTAATGATGATCCAAACCGCCCTCCGGAGGTGCGCTGGAGAAGTCATGCCAATCTTCTTTTTGGGAATTGGTTAAATTATTACGTGTATCAGATGACACCGTTTAATCTGGAAGATATTCACTAAAGGAGATAGTATGGACAGAGATGAGTTTAACAGAGTATTAGATTACGCCATTGGCAAAGAGGAAGAGGCGGTACAATTCTATCAGGATTTACAGAGAATTGTGCATTTTCAAGAACGTCTGGATTTTCTTAAGGAACTTGAGGAGATGGAGCAAGGGCATATACGGATCTTAGAAGACATAAAAAAAATGGAAATAACAAAGCTGGAAATCGGAAAAGTCGAAGATCTTAAAATCAGTGAGTCTCTTGTTACTCCTAAAGTTACAGAGGATCTCTCCTATCAGGATATGTTAATTACCGGAATGAAAAAAGAGGAAGAGGCAGAGGAATTGTACATAAGTCTTGCGGAAAGAACAGAAGCGGGGGACATCCAGAATCTATTTAAAAAACTTGCCTCAGAGGAGGCAAAGCACAAACTGTTTTTCGAACGCATCTACGATGAGGAAATCCTAAAGGAAAACTAAGGGAATTAGTGTTCATGTTTTGAAAGTTGGTCCGCCTGGTATTCCATTTTTAAAATAAGGTGGTCCAGTTCCTTTAGTTGGGCCACCTTCGATTTTTCCCTTATCTCTTCGAGGCTTGGTACCTCTTCATTGGTGTACCTCGTTATTGCTTCCCTTGCTTTATCCGGTAGAGAAACCTCTTCGGCTTCTTTGATATAGTTGAGAATAAGATGCTTACTGGTGTTTCGAAGCTCTGTTTTTACAATTAATTGAACAATGTCGTATACTGAATTGAGAAAGGATTTCTCTGTTGCGATAG
>CAYXSD010000114.1:0-2658 GCA_964466335.1 uncultured Spirochaetales bacterium | reverse complement strand
ATATGGACGCAACCATATCCACTCATAGTCTACCACAGAAAAGTGTATTTTCAAAGGGAGAAATCCTCTGGGTCTTCTCGGTGGAAAGCCATAATTAGCATAGATTGGCTGTACCAATGCTCTCTCTATGTACTTGTATAAAGGCTCTTGTATAAAGGCCTAGTTTTTTTGTACTCTTCTATTCAGAGCTATGAAATCTTCTAAAGAACTCTGTCTTCTCTTCATTGCTGTTATTGTTTTTCTTCTCCTCTTTACCTTTCCCGTTCTTGCCGATCAACGCGAATACGCTAATAGATTTAAGAAAGAAAACTTTTATTCTCTTCAGGAGGGGTGGGAATATCGTTGGGGTGACCTGCCAAAGAACGAAAAAGGAGAATTCCTATGGCATTTGGGAGAGGATGAAAAAAGTGGCGAGTGGTCTTTCATCGGATTTCCCAGCAATCCCCCTTCCAGAGAAGGAAGGACAATAGTGTGGTACAGGGTAAGGCTGCCTCAGCGCCGATTCCGTGACCCCACCCTTTTTATTACCAGCATTGACTTAAATGCAGAGTTTTACCTTGACGGAAAACGGATTTACAGGTTTGGCAAAATTGATAATCACGGTGAAGGGGCTTTCCTCGGATGGCCGATCCATCTTATAGAATTACCAAAGGATTATGAGGGTAAATATCTCTATGTTAGAGCGTACTCAGATTATCGTGATATCGGGCTGTGGGGCGATATCTACCTTGGACAAGGAAAGGACATTCTTACAAGAATTTTCCAAAAAGAGATTATGGGTCTCACGGTCCTTATCGTATCTGTTCTTATAGGAATCGTTTTTATCGTTCTCTATATAATAAATAAGAAACAGAGGACACTGCTCTATTTAGCCCTGCTCTCTTTTGCTCTTGCCTTAAGGGTATTCGGCAATCTCTCTTTTCATCATATTACCGGCGAAAATTCTATGTTTTGGGAGTTTCTTGATATTGTTACCATCCTTGTTATCCCGGTTTTTATTACGCTCATACTTCATACTATCGTTACAAAGAGATATAAAAGGATCACAAGGATAGTATGGAAAGCCTATGCAATTTTTGGTCTAGTAATAGTATTCCTATTAGGGATAGATATATTCCCTTTGACAACAGCATATGTATTAACTGATCTCTCTTCTTTTATAGGCGTGCTCGTTTTAGGATATATTTCTTTTCAGAACGGTCGCGGGGGCACTGTGGAGCAGAAACTAATCTCTATCAATTTTCTTATTATGGCTGCTATTGTTGTTTATTCCTTTTTTATGAGTTACGGATTATTACCGTGGTTGTATGAATTTGACTATATCATGGTTTTTCTTTTTTCTTTGGGAATGACGGTAATCTTGGGAAGACGGTTGTACTTGCTTATGGAAACGTTGAAAAAGCAATCCCATCGTTTGAGTAATGTAAACAAGGAACTTGAACGACTTGTAATTAAGCGAACAGAAGAGATTGAGTGTGCTAAGAAGGAACTGGAGGCGGCTAATAATGCGCTTCGGGAGGAGCGGAACACTCTAAAAATTACCTCTATTACCGATGGTTTAACCGGTCTCTATAACAGGACCTACATAGAAGAATCGTGTCAACAGGAGATAAGAGAGGCAGTCCGGTACGGAAGAGATTTCTCCCTTGCACTATTTGATATTGATCATTTTAAACGAGTAAACGATGAGTTTGGTCATCAAACAGGGGATAGGGTCCTTAAAAAAATTTCTTTCTTGTTTAAGGAGGTCCTAAGAGAAACGGACATTGCCGGGCGTTATGGAGGTGAGGAATTCCTTGTCCTCTTTCCGGCAACCGAAGAAAAAGACGCAATAGCGGTTTGCGAGAGACTTCGAAAAAAAGTCGAATCAATGATATGGACGGAAGGACCAGAGAAGATTACCATTTCCGGGGGGCTTGCATCATATCCAAAGGGAAGCGGTTTAACCGAAGAAAAGATAATAAAAATTGCAGATAAAAACTTATACATGGCCAAAGAGTCGGGAAGGAACATGGTTTGGGTTTCCGCCATGATGCATCAGAAATAGTGGGGAGGAAGGATGAAACAGATAGTGAGAACCAAAGATGGAAAGGAATTGGAAGTTTCCAAACTTACCTGTAAGCATAAGGAAGAGCTCAAACAGTTCAATGAAAGTCTCTGTAAAGGAACAAGAGAGCACTTTTTGCCTCATAGTTACAAAGAGCCGGTCTTAACAGAATACTGTAAACGCTCAGAGAAAGGAGAAGACGCCGCGTATCTCCTCTGGGACAATAATAAAGTTGTGGGGTATTTTTTTCTTTGGAAAATGGATATACCGACGCCTATTCTCGGAATCGGTATTGCCGATGAATACCAAGGACGGGGCTTGGGAAAAAAGCTTATAACTATCCTTATTAAGAAGGCAGAGGAGAAAGGCCGTGCTGGTATCGAGCTGACAACGGTTACGGACAATGAAGCGGCCTATCAACTCTACCTATCCTGTGGATTTGAATACCTGGGAGATGTGGAGAACAAGGCTGGGGACGGGCGAGTTGTGAAGGAACGGCACATGTTCCTCCCTCTCCAAGAGGGAGCAGAATCCACCTTAGAGGAGCACGGACCACCTCTCTAAGACTCTTTGGTGGAGCTGCTTTTTTTCAGCGCACCTCACATGGGATT
>CAYXSD010000113.1:0-9645 GCA_964466335.1 uncultured Spirochaetales bacterium | reverse complement strand
ACAGACAGCTATGAAACGGCTGAACACTGCCGTGTACCAGATGTATAAATAAGGCACTTTTTTAGTTGATATCATGGAAGTAGAAGAATAATAATTTGGTTTATGATTGAATTTTTCTAACCCACTATCTCAAACATAATCCTTTATGGCTCGGATGTCATGTTTCATTTGCCTGCCGGTACAACTTTTTCTACCGGTCGTGGGGGAACAGGAGCAGGGACGGATCCGCCCTGTTCCCGGTGTATAAGTGGAATGAGGGGGATAATAATGATGGTTCCCAAGATGTAAATTCCGGCAGTAATGAGATACGCGAAACGAAAATTGTCCTCTCCGATGAGAAAACCTCCAAGCATGGCAGACACGTTCCAGAAAAGACCCCAGGCAACCGTTTGGAGGCTACTCCAAATACCCCTGCGTTTTTTGGGAACGTAATCCATAACAATGGTGCGGCTGAGAGGTGTTGTGGCATTCATCAGTGCTCCCCTGAATATGAATAGGGGAACGATCAGCCACACAGCGGGATAAAACGCCATCCCCGCTAGTGAAGCGATTGAGAGGGCTTGCAGCCCCACAATCATCTCCGCACGCCCCCGCTTCACTGAAAGCTTCTGAGCGACCATGGTAGCTGCAGCGGTAACAAGCAAACCTGAGCCCATCACAATCTGCACGGCGATAGGCTGAAAACCATATATGGAACGGAAGAACACCGGAAAAAACTTCACCGTCATGCCCGCACCAAAACCAATAACAAAGCTGGAAGCCAGAAATACGTGGGGAATAAAGCGGGCAGCTCCCCGACGGAATTTTTCCCGGCGGAGTAGTTTTGCGTCCCCTTTACCTGCACCGGAATTTTCACCGCGTTCCAGAGCCTCACTTTCATCTCCCAGGCTGTGTTCCTTCCTGACATTCAGCAATACCAACGCCGATGCAAATGAGAAGAGAATCCCCACCAATATGACCCGTTGGAGAATGGGCAACTCCCATCTGTCCCCCAGAACCAGAAAGAGTATGATATTCAGCAGTGGCCCGGTTCCCATACCGATTTGATCAATAATGTGCGCCCGGGCGTATATGGACGATCGTTCTCCGCTAACTGTGGAATTAGCCAACATGGTTTCAGCGGCAGGGCGGGATAACCCCTGAAAAATCCCCCAGAAAAAGAGGCCCAGCACAATGGCGGATAGGCCGGAACCGAAGGCAAGCATTACCAAACCGGCGGACCCCAGGAATGCCGCCACCATGAGCGTCCCTTTTATGGACCATTTATCCGCCAATACTCCCCCGGGGAGTACCGATACGAGCATGGCGACTCCGGTCACCGCCGAGGTGGAGCCCAGAAGTTCGTTGGGTGTCAGCCCCAGAATACCAGTTGACGTCTCCGCGAGGAGAACAATGTACAGGGAAAGGATATTTCCCATCCAGATCCCCCGCCCTAGGCTCTGCAGGCTGGTAAATATGTAAAATGTTTTTACATTCTGATTGATCATGCATTGGATCATAATGAATTGAAAAAATATATACCAGTGCCCCAGACACGAATTACGTCTCTTATCCATGACGCGCCTTAGAACTGAGAACAGGGCCGGCAAGTCAATTTGTTAGGGGCAAGTCATACATAGCCACATGATAGACCAGAAGCGAATTATCTAAAGAAACTCCTCCCGGCAGGGAGTAAGCGGGTCACAAAGTCGTTATGCCGCCTCCTTTGTCGGAAACCAGTGGACTGTGCGCTTACAGATCTCCACCAGCATCAGCATAACCGGTACCTCGATCAACACCCCGACAACCGTGGCCAGAGCCGCCCCTGAGCTGAGCCCGAAGAGCATAGTCGCCGTGGCAATGGCCACCTCGAAATGGTTGGAAGCACCAATCATCGCCGAAGGCGCGGCATATTCATAAGGGAGTTTAAGCAGTTTCGCTCCCGCGTATCCCAGCCAGAAAATAACGTTGGTCTGAATAAAAAGCGGAATGGCTATCCACAAAATGGTTAGCGGGTTGTTTACAATAACATCGCCCTTGAAGGAGAAAAGAAGAATAAGGGTTAAAAGGAGGGCGATAATGGTAATAGGGGTTAGCACGTGGAGGAATTTCTCCTTAAACCAATCTATACCCCGGCGGCTGATTATTATCTTCCGCGACAGGGAACCGGCTACCAGAGGGAGGGCTACGTAAATCGCGATTGACAGAAGCAGGGCCTGCCAGGGAACGGGGAGTCTTCCAACACCCAGAAGAAATCCGCCCAGTACTCCGTAGAGCACCAGCATGGTAAGGGAGTTTATCGCCACCATAACCAGGGTAAGACCATCGTTTCCCCGGGCGAGATATCCCCAAACCAGTACCATCGCCGTACAGGGGGCAATACCCAGGAGGATACATCCGGCCAGGTAACTGCGCCACAGGGGTATCTGCATCATTTTCACTCCCTCGTGGAGGACGACCACCCCCGCACCGTGCTCCGCCCCCAGGGGCAGGTCAAGGCCGAAGGGCATTTTTACCAAATCCACCGCGTCCGGCCCGATAACACCCCGGAAAAGAACACCTAAAAAAAGTATGGCAATACCGTACATGGTAAAGGGCTTTACCGCCCAGTTAAGGAAGAGGGTTAATCCCACGGGCTTGACGCTCTTTCCCGCTTTTATTACCTCAGCAAAATCGATCTTTACCATAATCGGGTACATCATCAGAAAAAGACAAACAGCTATGGGAATGGATATTACCGGAGCGCCTTTAACGTAAATGGCAAACCCGTCCAGGGTAGTCGCGACGTTAGGGGCAACCCTGCCTAACAGGATTCCGATTCCTATGCAGATAATTACCCAGAGTGTGAGGTAGCGCTCAAAAAAACTCATACTCTTAACGCTTCTGGTGTCGTTATCACTCATAACAAGGCTCCTCCTTATCCTATAAGTCTATTCATTATTGCTCTCTTGGCAATAATACCAATAATATATTTGACAAAAATTGTCAAGCTTTGTAATATGGCCAACAAGCAAAATACCACGGGGGAATGAATGATAAAGAAAAAAACCTTATTTCCGGCGATCCTTCTCTGCCTGTCAGCGCTCTTTTCTTTCCAGAGTTGCGACCGAAACAAAGCATCCGACCAAGCCGACGCCGCCGGCACATCGGATTCGGTAAAAGTGACCTTTATCGAACTCGGTTCGGTCAACTGCGTGCCATGCCGGATGATGCAGCCGGTAATGGAAAAACTGGAAGAGAATTTTCCGAATCATCTTGAAGTACTGTTTTACGACGTATGGACCCAGGAAGAAGCGTCCTTTGCCCGGGAATACGGTATACGAGTAATCCCCACCCAGGTTTTTTTAGACACTTCAGGCAAGGAATTTTATCGGCATGAGGGGTTCTTTCCCTACGAAGAAATTGTGGAAATTCTGAAGCAAAAAGGAGTAGAAAACTGATGCTCGAGTTATTTACCCGCTTGACGATGATGCTTGAAGTCTCTGTTGTCCTCGCGGTTACAGCCTCCTTTCTCTGGGGCGTTTTAAGTGTTGTTTTAAGTCCCTGCCATCTGGCTGGGATTCCCCTCATTATGGGGCATATTGTTACCCAAGGCGACGGAACAAAGAAAAAAGCCGGTTTGATGTCTCTCCTGTTTGCCCTGGGGATACTCGTAACCCTCCTTATTATCGGCATTATAACCTCTATTCTCGGTCGGATCGCCGGGCACACGGGTCCTGCGGTTACCTATATTGTCGGAGGGTTTCTCATTTTTTTCGGTGTTTATATGACGGGTCTTCTCCCCTTCGATTTATTCAACTTTTCCCTGCAGCCGGAAATAAAAAAACGGGGACTGTTCCCCTCCTTTTTCTTCGGTCTTATATTCGGCCTGGCTTTAGGTCCCTGTACATTCGCCTTCATGGCGCCGATGCTTGCCGTGGGGTTCCAATCAGCCCGGAGTGATCTTTGGTTTGCCGTTTCCCTTTTTTCCTTTTTCGCGATCGGTCATTGCGCGGTAATTGTCGCCGCGGGTATTCTTACCGAATATGTACGAGCCTACCTTAAATGGAACGAAAGAACCGGAATCCTCAATAGGGTAAAAACCGTGTTCGGTCTGCTTATTGCTCTATCGGGAATATATCTGATTTTTCAGGAAATTATTTAAACAGCCTCTTAGAAAGTAAGATTGCGTAAGGCTCAAGAAAAAACAAAGACCTATTCCAATTAATGTTTACTTTCCCGCGGTTCTACAACCACATGGCTTGACAATTCTTCTTTATTTGGCTATATTGCCAATTAGTATAGAACAAAACCAATGGAGGAAGAATATGAAAATACAAATTTTAGGAACGGGATGTCCGAAATGCGGCGCTCTCGAGCGCAACGCCCGAGAGGCTATGGCTAAAACGGGTATTCAGGCGGAAATAGAAAAAATAACGGATTTGGACGACATCATGGCGATGGGCGTCATGGTAACACCGGCTTTGGCTATCGACGGCGAAGTAAAGAAGGCCGGAAAAGTACTTACCGCTGAAGAGATCTCGGAGATAATCAAGGAAGGAGATTAATATGGCTGAATGCTGCTGCGGAAGTAATACACCAACTCGATTAATATACGCGTGCTCGGGAGCTGCTAATACAGGATACCTATCCGACAGTGCGGCCCGAAGGCTGATGAAAGAAGGAACGGGAAAAATGACATGCCTGGCCGCGGTGGGGGCAAAACTCTCCGGGTTTATAGAATCGGCGAAGGCCGCTGATTGCAATATCGTCATCGACGGCTGTCCGGTTTCCTGCGGAAGACAGATATTTGAGGAATTGGGATTACCCTTTGCTCACTACAAAACAACCGATTACGGGGTCGAGAAGGGGAAAACAGAAATTACCGAGGAAGTCGTGCGCGATGTAACCCAAAAACTTACGGAGACAATTACCAATGGCTGCTGTTGAGCTTCTTAAACGACTCTGGCAGGAGAAGAAAAACCGCTGGCTCCTTCTGCTTACCGGGATTTTTCTCATTGCCTACTTTATGCCTTGGAGTGCTCCCCGGGTCTCAGCGGCGCTGCAGGAATCTTTTCTCATGCTCGCCGAATACGCGAGGGAGCATGTACTTCTCTGTCTGGTTCCGGCCTTCTTTATCGCCGGAGCCATCATGGTATTCCTCAACCAGCAATCGGTTGTTAAGTACCTCGGGCCGGAGGCTCCTAAACTCGTTGCCTACAGTGTGGCCTCGGTCTCCGGGACTATTTTAGCGGTTTGTTCCTGTACCGTTCTGCCCCTGTTCAAGGGAATATACAGAAAGGGCGCCGGGATCGGTCCGGCGGTCTCTTTTCTCTACTCCGGTCCGGCAATAAACATTCTGGCTATTATACTCACAGCGAAGGTTCTGGGATTCCAGCTCGGAGTTGCCAGAGCGGTGGGAGCGGTTGTATTCGCCTTTGTAATCGGCCTGCTCATGCACCTTATCTTCAGGAAAGAAGACGCGGAACGGGTTACCAACGCCGCGATGTTCCAGGGAGCAGGAGAAGAAGAGCGCGGGCTTGGAAAAACGGTTATTTACATGGCCAGTATGGTGGGGATTCTCGTGTTCCTGAACTGGGCGCCCTCACGGGGTTCTTCCGGCGGATGGGACCTGATCTACCAGGGAAAATACATTATAACCGGGGCATTCGCGCTGCTTCTGCTCTACACATTGGTTCGCTGGTTTAAAAAAAGCGAGCTGAAGGAATGGGTGGGAGCAACAAGGGATTTCGCGGTACAGATCCTTCCCCTCCTCTTCGGCGGCGTCATGGTGGCGGGCTTTCTCTTAGGCAGACCCGGTCATATGGCACTGATCCCGGAGGAATGGATTGCCAGAGCGGTAGGCGGGAACTCCCTCCTCTCAAACGTCATTGCAAGTGTCTCCGGAGCCTTAATGTACTTCGCCACCCTGACTGAAGTACCTATTATGCAGGGGCTTATCGGTTCGGGGATGGGACAAGGACCGGCTTTGGCCCTGCTTCTCGCGGGTCCTTCCATGTCTCTCCCCTCCCTCCTTGTCATAGGCGGGGAACTCGGGCTAAAAAAGACCGCCGTGTACGTTGTTATCGTTGTCGTTATGTCCACCATAGCTGGTATGTTCTACGGAGCGGTGATTGCATGAACAGAGAAAATGGAAAAAGTAAATCCTCATCCTGATTATCCCCCGGAAGAGGGAAGATACCTGCGGGGAAACGACTTCTCCCCCGCAGCGGTTGTGGTGGTGTTAAACAAACCTGATAACGAAATACCTAAAGAAATTGAAGAACTTGTACGGGTCGGAGTGGAAGCGGGAGCCGCGCTTTCCGGAACAGTGCAGACGGAAAATATCGGATTCGAAAAAATCATCTGCAACGTAATAGCCAACCCGAACATTCGCTACGCCGTCCTTACCGGCCCCGAATCGGAGGGCCATTCCACGGGCGAAGCATTTAAGGCGCTGCTCGCCAATGGGGTAGATGATAAAAAGCGGATTATCGGGACCGAGGCCCCTCATCCCCTTCTCTACAACATCCCCCTGGAATACATCGAACGATTCAGGACCCAAATTACCTGTATCGATCTGCAATTCCGGGGCAGTCCCGAAACAGTTAGGAATGCCGTATGGGCGTGTTATCAGGAAGAACCTGTAGAGTTCGAAGGACTTACGGTCTACGACATTGGCGCCTACCCAGAACCTCCCTTAAGCGGAAAAATAACCGAACGGGTACTGGAACCGTGGAAACGACCGCAAAATGAGGGGGAAGAAGCGGCGGTGGACAAGATGTGGAACATGATTAACAACCTCAAAAAGAAGAAATAGGCCGACGGTAAATCTCATTTATAAAATCTGCCGAAGTTGCTGTCCTGTCGTGACTTATCCTTGAAGAACATTCTCTACTGACAGGTTAAATTGTCCGGCAGCTTCTAACATTCTGAAATCATTGGAGAAGAGTTCCGTAACTCCGTTTCCTTCTGCAGTAATAAGGTGAAGCGCGTCAGCAGTCCTTAAAAAGAGGTCCTTCGGAAGAGTACGAAACCTCTTTACTACCTTTTCCAATATGTCACTGGTAACGGGAAACCATGTCCAGAGATTTCTTGTTTCATCGAATTCGAACTGTGTTATAATGATCTCCAGCTGCCTCTCTGTTATATTCCCCTCACGGAGTTGCCGATGAAATGCCGCTGCTAACTCCATCCGGCCAAAAAGAGAACAGCATATTTTGGCCCTCTCCTTCGCTAAAGCCCTCACTTCTTCCCAGCCGGGTTCCTTAATGTAGCATTTTACCAGGTAAGCGGTATCGAAATAAGTCACTACCTTGCCCTGTCTTCTGAAATAAAGGCTGTTGAATCGGAGGAGACCTCCGGCAGCGAATCGAAATCGGGCAGGGTCTCGCGCTCATTAAAGGATACTCCGAAATCCTCCTCTTTGTAGGGGACCAGCGCAGCGACAGGCTTTCCGCGGTCTGTAATAACAACCCGATACCCTTTTCCGGCTTTCCGAACCATATCTCCGGTTTTAATATGCAGGGCCCGTATGTTAACAGTATCCATGTGCACATGGTAACACATTAAGAGGAAATAGTCAATTGTAACATAGTCAATTGTAACACCTTGACATTACAACACTTTCTTACGCTGGATTCTCGCGCCTGATCGATGATCTTCCGGAATGAACGATTATACAGGCAGCTAAACCGTGTCCGTTAACTACTTCTTAACTCTAAGAAAAAACTCTATCTTTACTCGTTGCGAACATACAAAGTGCTTTAAGATACCAGGACCTATTTTTATTTCGCATAATGATCTGTATAAGTATCTAATACCTTACGGATCATTTGCTGGTATGGAATTTGTGTTTCCCCAGAAATCTGTTTGAAAAAATTAATGCTTTTTTTTGAAAGTGAAATTGTTACCTTTTTCGTTTCTTCTTTCAGTATTAGCAGCTCCGGAGGAGGCAAAACATTCTCTACTTCTTTTGCTGATAACAATTCTTCCCGTATATCTTCCGGAGCTTTTTCATATTTATCTTTTCTTTTCATATCGCTGCTTTCCTTCGCGCCAATATCCAGCGCCAAATAATCGTATTACGTTCTTTCTTATTGTAAATCTGACTGTAACAATACCTGATTCAATTTTCCCTATACAAAAAAATCTTTCTTCACCTCCGCTATGCTTTTTATCTTCTATAATAATCCTCTTTGAGTCTAAAAAAGCATACTGCGCTTCTTCGAATGAGATTTTGTGTTTTTCTGTGTTTTGTTTGTTCTTAGCTGCATCCCACTCAAAGGTCATACATACAATGTACCATATAAATAGCAATATTGCAAGAAAAAACAGGCACTTTGTCAAGACTCGATAGAAATGTCCCCGTTCAGTACAGGCAGAATATTGTCAGATATTCTAAGACGCATGGAAATAAAATCATTGGACAGTCCGCGGTGCCAACAACATTATTGCCTTACATTGTTTTAAGTTCAGCAGGCGCTTCGATACTTTTAAGAATAAAAGGAAAGGAGCTTAACGTGATCGAAAAAACGAAATTGTCATGCACTCCCTGCGGCCCGACGATCCTTTGTTCTTCTCCTTGAGCCCCGCCGGCAAAGGTCCCACCGATTGGGATTGCTATTATTACGCGGCTCACGCCTGATCGATGATCTTTTGGAAGCCTCCGGTCATTCCCTGGGTCAGCCGGTCGCGGATTTTCCTACGCAGGGGAGGTATCTTAGTAAGCAGCACCAGGGCGGATATAATGATCCTGAAGAGGATCCGCTTCTGGGGGAAATCGTAGATCCCGTGTTTCCGGTAGTACTTGTGGTCCTGCTGAAAGACAAACCGCAGCTCTGCAAACACCTCGTCCCGGAAGAGCTTCATCCCCGCTGTACCTAAGAAGCTTCGGGGCATCTTTATCTTTTTCTCAGCGAACTCCGCCAGGTCCCGGGCAGCAGCATCGATTATTGTATCCAGTTCCGCGCTGTCTCTTCCTTCATCGGTGATTATAGATATGAGATTAGCTCCCATATTGTCGGCGTACGCGGTAAGCACTTCCCGGGCGTTGTGGTTCTCCCCTAAGGGACCGCTTACCAAAAAGACCGCCTGCTTTCCTGTAAGCACCGGCTGATGGGTCTTGACGAAACTCCGCTCTAAATAACATTGCCAACGGTAGGATAGGTACCGGTCGTGCATGGTCCCGGCGAAAACAATGATGTCCGCTGGAATTACCTTCTCATTATACAGCGCTATATAATCGTCCTTCCCTTCGTAAGCGCAGACATTATCAAAACCGCATTTTAAACATCCCAAGCAGTGGCCCATTTTGATCTCTCTCAGGTTGATGATTTCCGCATTGGGAAAAGCCCCCCGCATCCGGTCCACCATGGCCCGGCAGTTGTCTTTCCCCTCTTCCATGTCCGCAACAATGGTTACCTTTGTACCCGGAGACAGGGCAACTGGACTAGAGTCTCCCGGATGATAGATAAACCCGGACGCGGCAGCTCCTCCGATATTGCCGCTGCCGGATGCAGAGCGGATTGCAGGCAACGGCAGCCCCTTCTCCGCGTACCGCTCTCCCCGGCGGAAAAACTCCTCCAAGGCGCTCCGCTTCTCCTTCTCCATGAGGTCCCGCATCTTCGCGGGGAAAGAACCTACAAAGTTCATTCCGAGATCGTTGCTGATCTCTTCGATATACCG
>CAYXSD010000112.1:0-9685 GCA_964466335.1 uncultured Spirochaetales bacterium | reverse complement strand
TTTTGCTTTTTGCTTTTTGCTTTTTGCTTTTTGCTTTTTGCTTTTTGCTTTTTGCTCTTGACGGGGAAACAGATCTGGTTTACACTGCAGTATAAGTACCAACAAATATAAAATATGTTAGTACAAATACGATTTCTAAGGAGGAATTTGGAAAATGAAAAAATGGTTTCTGCTAATTATTGTTCTGCTCCTTACCGCGGGGATGCTCTTCGCCGGAGGGGGCAAAGAGAAAGACGCCGGCGGAGCGGAAGAAACAACATCGGGTCAATCCGAGGCTGCTGAAGATACCGGCGGGTTAAGCGGCACGGTAAATGTCCTAACCTTTCAGTACATAGAGGACTCTGTCGCGAAAAAGGCAATTGATAGGATATTGGAAGGGTTTTACGCTGAACATCCCAATGTGGAGGTGGAATTTGTTAACACCCCCCACAGTGAGTACGAGAATAGACTGAAAATTGCCTTTGCCTCGGGAGATCCTTCGGACATAGTTTGGATGGACGCGCCGAATATCGCGAGTTATGCCGAGGAAGGGGTCCTCGAACCTCTGGATTCCTACTGGGACAAGGCTGATTTCAATGATCTAGTACCGTCTGCTCAGAACGGTATGAAGTATAATGGAAAAATTTGGGCCGCTCCGCTTAACGAGGCGAATATTTGCGTATGGTACAATAAGGACCTGACGAACGCCGCCGGGATAAATCCCCCCGAATCTCTTGATGACGCGTGGACCTGGAAGGAATTCTACGAAGCGGCGAAAAAACTTACCAAAAAAGATTCCTCCGGGAAGGTAACGGTCTACGGAGTAATGCCCGCCATGGGTGCGCCGGTAGCGGTACATGAGGGAATAACCTTTACCGTGGTCCAATGGATTTGGCAGGCGGGAGGCGAGATATTGAGTAACGGCGGGAAAACGGCCATGGGTGTGTTCAACAGTAAGGAGGGGGTAAATGCCCTGGCATACTACCGGCGCTTCTTTGAAGAAGAAATCTCTCCTAAACAGGACATTCCTAACGGATTCGAAACAGGAAAGATCGCTATGTACGTTACAGGACCCTGGCAGTTGGGATACATGCAATCCAGCCATCCCGATTTTAACCTGGGTACCACCCCTCTTCCCATCGGCGAGACCGGCGCAAGCCCCACGGGAAGCTGGAACTTGGGGATTACCGCCAAGTCCAAAAATAAAGATGCTGCTTGGGCCTTTATTCAGGCTTTGACCGGAAAGGAAGGCTCCTTTACCTGGTCCGAAACAACAAAAGATGTTCCCGCTCGAAAGTCCACCTTCCAGAAAAGTACCGTTTATACGGAGAACAGTCTGTTAAACCCCATTAAAGAGCAGCTCATGCTCAACGGAAAGCCGAGACCCGTTACCCCTGTGTATCCGAAAATATCCGAGTATATTTCTAAAGCTTTTAACGATGCAGCCTTCGGACAGGACCCGAAAAGTACAGCGGACAAATACGCGAAAATGATGCAGGATGCCCTGGACGATTATTTCGGAAAATAGGTGGTACTGTGTAATTGGGCATGGGGCCATCTCGGCCCTGTGCCTTATTCAATACAGCCGCTTTCAACAGTAACTCATTTTGGAAGCGGCTCAAAGAGGGAGTAATAAAAGAGCAGCAATGAAGGAGCATCGAATAAAATTCCAGTACATCGGCTATCTATTCAT
This sequence comes from uncultured Spirochaetales bacterium, assembly GCA_964466335.1. Lineage (GTDB taxonomy): Bacteria > Spirochaetota > Spirochaetia > SPDA01 > CAYXSD01 > CAYXSD01. The sequence continues at coordinate 8,013 of CAYXSD010000112.1, read as the reverse complement.
TTTACCGGCGGTGTTAATTATAGGGACCTTCTATATCTATCCCTCCTTGAACCTCATTCCCATGAGCTTCAAAGAGTATAATATTCTTCAAGGTGTGGGATCGGGAATGTTCACGGGATTTGCAAACTATGCCAAAATCTTCGGCGACGGGGAGTTCTGGAACGCTCTGAAGAACTCTTTTATATTCGCGGTAGTAGTCATTCCCGCCCAGACCGCCATAGCCTTGATTATGGCGGTGTTTGTGAATAATAAAGCCCGTTTTGTTCCCTTTTTCCGTACTGTCTTTTTTATCCCTGTCCTTATTTCCTTTGTTGTTGTTTCCGTATTTTGGAAACAGATCTTCGATCCCTATTTCGGATTGGCCAACAGTCTTCTTGCTGTTTTAGGAATTCCACCCCAGGGTTTTTTAATAGACCCTTCCCAAGCCATGGCCAGCGTGATTTTTGTTTCTATCTGGAAAAGCTGGGGGTGGTTTATGATTATTTTCCTGGCAGGATTGCAGGGGATACCTCGGCAGCTCTATGAGTCCGCCTCTATCGACGGGGCCACAAAACTAAGGGAGTTTTTCTCCATTACCCTTCCCATGGTCCGGCGGACGCTGTTGTTCGTTCTTATAATAACCACCATCGACGCGATAAAGATCTTTGCTCCGGTCTACATAATGACGGGAGGAGGCCCTTTAGACCGTACCGATACGGTAGTACATCACGTGTGGAAAACCGCCTTCAGGTTTAATGAAATGGGATACGCCTCCTCTATGGCGGTGTTCCTTTTCCTTATTGTGTTCATTATAACCCTTGTGCAGCTCAGGTTGAACAAGATTGATTATTAACGGCGGAGAAGGATTACCAAGGAAGCGAGAATGACAGCGCTATGGAAAAAAATTGCAAAAAAAAGGGTCTCGAAATTCGTTTTATTTATCTTCTTTGTAGCGGTGGCCCTCTCCATAATTATTCCTCTTCTGTGGGTAATCGGTAACTCTTTACGATTTAACTCGGAGATAGGGCGGACTACTGAGGTTTCCTTTGCCTTTTTTATCCCGGAAAAACCGACTTTTGAGAATTACCATAAGCTATTCGCCGTCTATTCCTTTACCAGGTATATCCTTAACACCGTATTTGTAGCGGTTACGGTAACCCTTACCAGTATGCTGGTCAACTCCATGGCGGCCTACGGGTTTGCAAGGCTGCGCTTTCCCGGAAGGGACATCATTTTTACCATTCTCCTTATTACCCTTATCGTTCCCGGAGAAGTGGTGCTTCTTCCGCAGTATGTTCTGGTAAAACGGTTCGGGTGGGTAAACAGCTACCTCGCCCTGATAGTTCCCTTTACCGCCGCCACCTTCGGTGTTTTTTACATGAGACAGTTCTTTCTGGGGCTGCCTAAGGAATTGGAAGAATCCGCTATTATGGACGGGGCGGGGCAGTTCAGGATTTTCTTTCAGATTTTTCTCCCCCTCTCCGTGCCCCCTCTTATAACACTGGCCATTATGAGCATGATCGCCCAATGGGAGAGTTTTATCTGGCCCTTAACGGTCCTAACGGACAAAAAGAAATACGTTATCCAAATCGGTATTAATTACCTCTTTGGAGAACATTTTGACGAGTGGGGGTCCATTTTTGCGGCCTCGGTGGTCTCCTTCCTGCCCATTCTTCTGCTCTTTGCCTTCCTGCAAAAGTACTACATAGAGGGAATCACCTCCAGCGGAATTAAAGCGTAATGTAAAGGCCCATGGAGATATACACCAATAAATCAATTTTGTAAGAGCAATAGTAAGAGGAGTACTTGTATGGGTAAAATTATTAACCCTGTTTTAAGGGGGTTTCATCCGGACCCTTCAATACTGTTCGTAGATGGTTGGTTTTATGTTGCCAATTCCACCTTCGAGTGGTTCCCCGGTGTGGAGGTCCATCGGTCCCGGGACTTGGTCTCCTGGGAATTTGCCGCTCGGCCCCTTGCAGACCGCAATCTCCTGGACCTTTGCGGAATCCCCCGGTCCGGTGGTGTGTGGGCACCCTGCTTAAGTTATGCCGATGGAAGGTTTTGGCTAATTTTCAGCAGGGTAAAAACCTGGAGCGAGGGACCTTTCTGTGATGTGGAGAACTACCTCACAACCTCGGAGAACATGGAAGGTCCCTGGAGCAGCCCGGTCTTTTTAAACGGTTCCGGGATCGATCCGAGCCTCTTTCACGACACCGATGGAAAAAAATATCTCGTTAACGCGGAGTTAGACTATAGAAGACCGGGGGGTGTACTATTTACCGGAATTCTCCTTCAGGAGTACGACCCGAAGAAGAAAGCTCTGGTCCAGACGGCGCGGAGGATTTTCCGGGGAACGGAGCTTGGCGTTACCGAGGGGCCCCACCTCTACAAGAAAGAGGGATGGTACTACCTTATGACGGCCGAGGGAGGGACGGAGTACGGCCACGCGATTACCATTGCCCGTTCAAAAGAAATAACCGGTCCTTACGAAGTCCACCCGGAAAACCCTCTTATTACTTCAAAAGGGGACCAAAGCTTGGAGCTTCAGAAGGCAGGCCACGGAAGCTGGTGCGAAGGCCCGGGGGGGCAGTGGGTCCTTGCCTATTTGGTGGGAAGGCCGCTTCCCGGTACGGACCGGTGTGTGTTAGGACGGGAAACTGCGGTCTCCTTAATTGAATGGCGCAACGGGTGGCCCTTCCTCAAAGGCGGTGGAGGAGCTCCGCGGGCGGAGTTCGAAGTCCCCTGGCAGACCGCTTCCGTGGAGGAGAATGGCACGCGGCGCTACAGCTTTAATAAGGAAGAATTTTCACACGATTTTATGACCCTGCGGCTGCCGAAGGAGAAGCTCGGGGTAAACATATCCGAAAGACCCGGCTACCTCCGGCTTTACGGGGGGGACTCCATCTGTTCCAGGTTCGAACAGTCCCTTGTTGCCCGGCGGCAGGAGGATTTTTCTTTCCGCGGGGAGACTAAAATGGAATTCGCCCCCGTCTCTTTTCAGCAGATGGCGGGGCTCATCTACCGCTACAACGAAAAGAACCAGTACTATCTCCGCCTCTCCTACGATCAGAGGAGAGAAAGCCGGGTCCTGGGAATAATAGTCTTGGACAACGGAGAGTTCACTCTGTCCCCGGGGGAGGAGGAAATCGAAACATCCAAGGAAGCGCTCTTCTTGGCCGCTGAGGTCCGTTACAAGGAGCTTAAGTTTTTCTATAGGGAAGATGCTCAGGCGGGATGGAAGCAGATAGGTGATGTTTTCGACGCCAGCATTCTCTCCGATGAGTACGCGGACCTCGGATTTACCGGTGCTTTCATCGGTCTTGCCTGTCAGGATATGGTGTACCGTTCGGCCTACGCGGATTTTGAATACTTTTCCTACGCCCCTTTATAGGGAACAGCCTTGGGGCTTTCCCCATTGTTCCCTACGGAGCCTCGGCTTATCAGCTCCGGAAGTATTGTTACCGTATCGGTGGAGTTATGGCTTTTATTTCCCAGCCTTGCAAGGACCATATCCGCGGCGATGGTGCCCATAAGGTATTTTGGATGATTGAAGGTCGTAAGGGTAGGGGAAACGAGAACGGATTCGCTAATGTTGTCCACCCCGATAATGGAAACGTCCCCCGGTACGGAAATTTCGAGTGTTTTGAATTCTTCCAAGGCCTGAAGGGCGGTGCCGTCATTGAAGAAAAAGATCGCCGTCGGCGGAGGGTCCGTCTCCATGAGCTTTCTTCCCAAGACCCTCCCGGATGTCTCTATTGTGTCCCGGGAACTGAAGGACCGAAAGTACTCCTCCTTAGGTTCTATTCCATGGCGCGAAAGGGTCTCTTTGAATCCGCGAAATCGCAAGATCCCCGCCTGGCTGTCGGACATGTACACGCATGCCATTTTTCGGTGGCCCCGGGTAATCAGGTGCTCCGCCGCTTTCTTGCCGATTCCGAAGTCATCCACTGTAACCGACGAGGCCTTAAGCCCTTCGATGGCACAGTTAATAGTAAGCAAGGGTATATCGAGGGTGTTAAGGGTCTTGAAGAAAGGATCCTTTGGTCCGAGGAGACCGTTCATATGGGGTTCGATAATAAGACCCTCGATTCCCTGCTCCATCATGCGGGAAATGGAAAGCTGTTCTTTTTCATGGTTGTTGTTTCCATTGGCGAGAAGCATAGAGTACCCCTCCCGGTGAAGTCCGTCTTCTATACCGTTTATAAGGTCCAGATAGATGCTGTATTTGAGCATCCCCGCGACCATGCCAACCATTTTTGTGTTGATTTTTTCCCGTTCCTCTCCCAGGTAGACCGTACCCCGCCCGCGGGTCCTCTCAATTACACCGTCATTTGCCATGTCCAAAAGGGCGTGCCGGACGGTGTTTCTGCTTACGGCAAGCTGCTCCGCCAGTTCCAGTTCCCCCGGAATGGAATCCCCCTTTTGTATGGTGCCGTGGGCAATGAGGGACTGGATGTGGTCGCGGACTTTGGAGTATTTGGTTTGGGGCGTGATGTTACTATTTGACATGATATCTGTATATACTATAGTACAAATTAAGTCAATTGTTGGAACATATGGTTGATAGAATATATGGCAGCGGAATTGAAAAGAACGTTTATCAATGGAGGGCACAATGAACGGAAGGACCTACGACAACAGCTTTAAGGAGGCCGCCTTTCCCCTGGGCGGCATTGGTACGGGGAACGTTTCCCTGGGCGCAAGGGGAGAGTTGAGGGACTGGGAGATCTTTAACCGTCCCGCGAAGGGGGGGAAACTTCCCCACACCTTTTTCGCCCTCTGGGTGAAGGAGGCGGGAAAGCATCCCGTTTCTCGGGTATTGGAGGCGGAGTTGGTCCCGCCCTACGGGAGGGATTCGGGAATTCCCTCCTCCGAAGCGGGTGGGCTGCCGAGACTGGCGTCTTCAAAGCTCAGCGTGGAATACCCTTTCGCTGAAGTTGTCTTTTACGATGAGACCCTTCCCCTTGCAATAAGCTTGGAAGCCTTCACTCCTTTCATCCCTTTGGACCCGGAGGGCTCAGGGATCCCAGGCGTTTGCCTAAGATACAGGGTGCAAAATCAAAGCGATGCTTCGGTGGATCTTACCATAGCGGGCTCCATGGCCAACGCTTCCACCCTTCTCGGGTACGATGAGCTCGGGTACGCCCGGTTTTCCAGGGAGACTGTCAATACCTACCGGGAAGGTTTGGGCTGCCGGGGGCTCTCCTTCACCCCCGCCGGGACAACACCAAAGAACTCCCTCTACGGGTCCATGGCTCTGGTAACCACCGGGAGTACTACCACCTACAAGGGTGAATGGCTCGAGGGGGGCTGGTTCGACGGTATACAGGATTTCTGGAACGACTTTAGGGAAGACGGAAAACTGGAGCGGGAGTCCGCCTTCGATGCCGAAGGAAACGCCTGGATTAAGCCGACGATGAAAGTCGGTTCCCTTGGAGTGCGGGAAGTCCTAAAGCCCGGGGAAGAGAAGACTGTCGAGTTTGTTCTGACCTGGCATTTCCCCAGGCGCTTACGCGGATGGGACGAGGGGGGAGAGGTCTCGCCCGACAGTTTTAAAAAAGGGTTGATAAACAACCACTACGCTACCATTTTTAATGACGCCTGGCACGCGGCGGAATATCTGGTGAAGGAACTCCCCCGATTGGAGGATGGTTCCAGGAAATTTCAGAAGGCGCTCCACGGAAGCTCCCTCCCCGAATATGTGGTGGACGCCTTAGCCTCGAATATTTCCGTCATCCGCAGTACCACCTGTTTTCGGATTGAAGACGGGAGCTTTCTCGGCTGGGAGGGCTCCCACGATACCAAGGGGAGCTGTTTCGGCAGCTGTACCCATGTATGGAACTACGCCCAGACATTGGCCTTCCTCTTCCCAACACTGGAACAAACCATGAGAAAGACCGAGTTTCTTTTGGAAACCGACGAGGACGGAAGTATGGCCTTCAGAACAAAACAACTATTCGGCGAGGAGAAGTGGGACCTCCCACCGGCGGTGGACGGTCAGCTGGGGACTATTGTCAGGCTCTACCGGGAGTGGAAATTGACCGGGGACAACGATTTTCTCGCGGAATTGGCGGAAAAGGCCTTTAAGGCCCTGGATTTTGCTCTGAACAACTGGGACACCGACGGTAATTACGTCCTGGACGGGAAACAACACAACACCTACGATATCGAATTTCACGGTCCAAATCCATTAGGGAATTCCATGCTCCTGGCCGCGCTTAAGGCGGGGGAGGAGATTGCCTCCTTCCTATGGGAGAGAGGAGGAAGCGAGGAATACAGAGAGCGTGCAAAAAAGTACGGGAGTATCTTTAAAGAGGCCCAAGGCCGTGTGGATACACTCCTCTGGAACGGAGAGTACTACTCGCAGAAGCTCCCGGATGTTAATGCCTACCGATACCAATTCGGAGAAGGATGTCTCTCGGACCAGCTCATGGGACAATTCTTAGCCCATACGGCGGGGCTAGGGTATGTACTTCCGGAGGAACATGTAAAAAAGGCGGTCCGATCAATCTATACGTATAATTTTATAAAAAAGTTACGTAATCATGAGAATGTACAGAGGACTTACGCCTTGAACGATGAGGGGGGCCTCGTCCTCTGCACCTGGCCGAAGGGGGGGAGGCCCCGGCTTCCCTTTGTCTACAGCGATGAGGTCTGGACCGGTGTAGAGTACGAAGCGGCGGCGCTTCTCATCTATGAGGGGTGGACCAAGGAGGGTTTGGAGATAGTGAAAGCGGTAAGAGAACGCTTCGACGGGAAGAGGCGAAACCCCTGGGACGAGTACGAGACGGGACACCACTATGCCCGTGCCCTCTCAAGCTGGGCCCTCTTAACGGCCCTCTCCGGTTTCCGATACGACATGACGGAGGGTGCGGTACATTTCCATCCTGTTATTCGGAAGGATGATTTTACTACCTTCTGGAGTACCGGCAAGGCCTGGGGAACCTATTCGCAGAAGAAGAACAGGGAAACGGGAAAAATGGAGAAGAAGCTTACCGTTCTCTATGGCGACGAAAAGGCAGTTCGGCTGGAACCCTTGCCGGGAACAATCAGTTCATCATCCCGAGAAGCCAAAGGGGAATGATCCCGGAAGCGGGGTAATCGATGTCTCCAGGTATAGGAACTCCCTAAATGAAAGAAGTCGGGCTATTTTGTTCCTGTTACAGGAATATTTTGTATTAGAATCACCGCTCCTTATACCCGCCGGCGTAGCCGATGACCCCCGCGTGGCCGTATCGGGGATGGCTGTCGATTCCCACACCGGTAACGGTGAAGGCGGGGTTGAGGATATTCACGCGGTGGCCGCGGTTGGGGACCCCGTCGTCTATGAGGAGCTGAAGGACGATCTCGTGTCCTGAGGCATACCCGTAGGAGATATTCTCTCCCGCGGTGCGTTCCCACTGCCCGTATCGGTCCATTCGGTCGAAGGGGCTGCTCCCGTCGCTGCTGTTGTGCCCCAATCCCCCGGACTTGGCCTGTTCCGCAGCGTGGTCCGCGGAAGCACGGGAGATACCCTTAGAGGGACGGAGGACGGGCACAGGTGCTGTCCTTTTTAGCTGGTTGTACAGCTCCTTAACCGGTCTTACCCCCTCTTGAGTAACCATGGTAATCTGTCCCGGTTTTACTACATGGTTTCCCTGGTAGTACTGCATCTCCTCTTTCACGTAGTCTTCGGCGAATTTGACGGGATTGGTACGCACGGCGTTCATGGCCAGGATGGCATCTTTCTCCGCTACAGAGAGGTAAGAAACGTCCCGGGCTGTATCGATGTTCTCTAAGACCCAGCCGTCATCCCTGTACCGTTCAGCAAGAGTGGAAGGAGAGGCCCAAGCGATACAGGGCAGGAGGAGGAACAGGATAGTCAGGGTGAGGGCGTACAAAACACTTCTATATTGTTTCATTTGATCTCCATGGGATTAAGTGTAGCAGAAAACGCTTAAAAAAACAATTTTGAGTCGAATGTTTGACTGAATGTATAACAATTTTACAAGAATTGCACACGTGTGAAAAAATAAAGTTGCACATTTTCGA
>CAYXSD010000111.1:6672-9765 GCA_964466335.1 uncultured Spirochaetales bacterium | reverse complement strand
CGACCCGCTTCAGGGTCTTCACCGAAATATATCCGGTTATAAGGAGGATGTCCGCCTGCCGGGGTGTGGCCATGGGTCCCATTCCAAAGCGTTCCATATCGAAACGACTTGTCATGGATGGGGGCAGTTCGATGGCGCCGCATCCGGTGCAGTAGTAGAGCATCCAGAGAGAGCGGCGTCTGAAAAAGTTGAGGATCCTCTCCCACTTTCCGTCTATTATTTCCTGTCTGCTTATTTCTAATAGTTCCGACATTCTAATACCCCCGTAATTATATTCCCGTAATCATATTGATGAGTAACTGCAGAAAGGCCAAGCCCCCGGCAAAGACCCAGAGAAACTTGGTCGCCTGTTCCACCCTGTATCGCCCGTAAATCCCGTTAGCAGCCATGGCAAGCATGTAGAGGAGGAACTGCTTCCCCATGTAATCAAACACGGTAACCCCTCCTCCTAAAAAGATATTAACCACCAGGCCTGTTTCTATAAAGATCGCCACCGCGTGCTGAAGAAAGGCCAGACCCAAGAACTTGCCCCCCAACTCCACCATGGGCCCCGAGGCTATCTCCGACGGAGCGATCATGGCATCAAAAGGCTTCTCCGCCATCATGGCCTGGAGGGCAATCAGAGAAGCGAGAAACCCGATGGGCATCCGGACGATGTTCCAGGAGAGGAAGCCTCCCGCCTGTACCGAATTGAGAAAGGTAAGGGATGTGGTACCGTATGTGGCCACCATCCCCAGCATAATAATGGCAAAGGGGACTTCGTATCCCACCATCAGGGTAAGGGCGCGTCCGATCCCGATGGCCGCTAAGGGATTTCCCGAAGCGGAGACCCCCATGGCCATCCCCAGATAGCCTATGGGCATCAGGTAGAGGACGACGATCAAGGGGCCGTTGGATGGAAAGGGAAGCCATCCCGCAATGGGAACGAACATGGCAGCCGCTACCAATCCAGCCAGTCCCATCATGGAGCCCAAATCCATAATATAGTGATGGGAGGTGGATTTTCGGGCAAAGCACTTAATAACATCTATGTAGCTCTGCCAGAATGGCGCTCCGTATCGTCTCTGGAGCCGGGCGGTAAGCTTCCTTCCGATTCCCATAAAGAGAAGTCCGATTGCCATGGCCACAAAGGCCGCCAAAAGTACCTGTAATACCGCTACCATACCACTATCCCCAAAAACAGAATAATAAGAACTCCGCCGGTAACCAGCATGGCCCCCGACCCCGGCCTGGTAATCCAAGCAGCCACCGACGTGGACACGCGACGCGTGTTGTGGGCTATATTGTCGAACCACTTTTCACAGGAGACCCGCTCCAGAATAGGATGGAAGATCTTCTCGAAGGGTTCGTAGAAGTTGTAGGCGTAGTGATACTGCTCCGCCGTCATGTCCCAGTCCTCCGGTGTTTCTCCCGCTGTGTAGGTGTCCAAGGGTTCCACATGGGTCCGTCCTTTCCCAATGAGGTAAAGGACCATCACGATAAGGAAGGACCCCACAAACACCGCGGCAACTACCGTCAGGTTGATTTGGGAGGTTACCCCCACTATGGAGTAGAGGTCAGTCTCCACCGCCTGTCCCCCGGCGGCTGCCACCGCCTCGTTAATCGGGCCGAGGACGATCCCCGGGAAGGCACCCACAGCGAAGATGAAGAGCATCAGCAGCACCATAACCACCGATTGCAGAGGCGGCGCGGGTTTAATGTCTTTAAACCGGGGCGAGAGCTGACCTAAGTATATGGAGTGAAGTCCCCGATAGAGGTAGAGAAAGGCCGCAGTGGAGGCGAAGAAGGCCGGGATTGCCAGGATAAGGAGGTTATTGGAGAAAAGGCTCTGGAAGACCATCCACTTGGAAGCGAACCCGCTCATGGGCGGTATCCCCGCGGCGGCAATGATCCCCAGGAGAAAGGCTAAGAAGGCCACAGGCATCCGGTAGCCGATTCCCCCGAGACGGTGCATCAGCCTCTCTCCCGTTCGAAACTTTACCGAAGCCAGGGAGAGGAAGATGGTCCCTTTAAATACCATATGGTTGAAGGTGTGGAATAAGGCCGCCGCTATTCCAAACCAGGTATTCACACTTAGGGCAATAAGGATAAACCCCAGATTACTCACCGTGGAGAAAGCCATAAGCCGCTTCATGTCGTTTTCCCGAATCGCCAGGAGGGTCCCCCATACGGCGGTAAAGGCGCCGATCCATCCTAAGACGTAGAGGAAAACCGGGGTGCCCTGGACCAGGGGACCAATGTAGCCGGTGCCGGGATACCCCGTGGAGAAGAGGGGTACCACAAGGAGAACAATCCCGTATACTCCGTACTTGATCATGATTCCCGAAAGAAAAGCGGAAAAGTCGTCTGGTGCCTCGGCGTGGGCCTTAGCCGGCCACATGTAAAAGGGGCCCAAGGCGGACTTGGTAAAAAAGGCCACCAAGAAGAGAATAATAATTCCATAGAGAAGTCCCGGGGAAGCAGCCCAGAGACCTTTGAGGAGCTCCAGCGACTCACCAATGGCGAAGGTCCCGGTAATGTTTTGGACGAGAAAGATTCCTCCCAAGAGAGCGGAAGCGCCGATGAGACTTAAAGCGTAGTAGTAAATCCCCGCCTTAAAGGACTTCTCCTTACCGTGGGAAATAATGAAGAAGGAGGTCCAGCCCATAAGCTCCCAGGCAATGAGAAAGGTAATCCAGTCCGCGGCGAGGAAGATCCCCGTATTCGCCGCCATGAGCATGGTCCAGAGGGGCGCCACCGAGGTGGCGTGCTTCTTGTCATTGTAGGAAAGGCTAAAGAGGGCTATAAGAAGAGTCAGCCCGGTGGACATAGCAACAAACACCCAGCCAAGCCGATGATTGGTAAAACTGAGCTCCACAATCCCCAAGGAGTGGACCTCCTTTAATTCCCAAGCCCCGTAAAGAACAGCAGCGACATACAGTAGGAAAGCAGTGGAGATAAAGAACACCACCCACTGCAATTTTCTTATGGCTTTAAAGAACAAAAGAGAAACAATCCCCGCGACCAGGACGACCAGAATGGAAAGGGCGATGGAACTCATACACTACCTCCTAGATCGACAAAAGATGGATCAACAATAGATAGATCAACAAT
>CAYXSD010000111.1:0-6572 GCA_964466335.1 uncultured Spirochaetales bacterium | reverse complement strand
GATCAACAATAGATAGATCAACAATGGACTTATATACCTCCGGGTCTAGAAAGTCCCTAACAGAGGCATTAAGCCAATCTGAAATGAGGGCGGGGAATACGCCGATAGCAATAACAACAACCGCCAGTACGAGCGCGGGAAGCAGGACCCCGATATTGGGCCTTACTCCCAGGAAGGTTGTATCCACACCTTCTGATGCGGTCTCGGGCCGGGTAAAGAAGTTGTGCCCGATCTTCATAAAGTAGACCCCCTCCAGGATTGTCCCCAACAGAATGGCGGTAAGCCCTATAAGGGCATAGCCTCCTACTTCTACCGTCCCCTGAATAAGCCAAAGCTTTCCCCAGAAACCGGAAAAGAGGGGGAGCCCCATCAATGTCATAGCCCCCACCACAAATAAGCCTCCCAGGAGGGGAAGCTGTCTTCCTAAGCCGGCCATCTTTTTCCAGCTGAATGTCCCGGTGCTTTTAATAAAAAATCCGGAGATGAGGAAGAGGAGAGCCTTCGCCGCTGTGTGGCTTATAAGGAGAATTAAAGCGCCCTGTACTGTCAGGGTCGAAGCTGCGCCGGCGGCGACGGCGATCATCCCCATCTGTCCCACCGAGGAATAGGCCAAAACGCGTTTTAAGTTTTCCTCCCTAAAGGCGGCGAACTCCCCTACCAGCACCGTTGCCGACCCTAAGACCAACACCACCAAGCGCAGTTCCCCGTAGGTCCCGTCGAAGAGGCCCCCCGGAGCAATAAGGGTTAGGGTAATCCTGAGGAGTACATAGCCCCCGGCTAAGGCCACCACGCCGCTTAGGAGAGCGGAGAAAGAGCATGCCGCCTCATCATAGGCACGGGCTACCCAGCCGTTAAAGGGAAACTGCTTGGTTTCCAGAAGGACGGGGAGAAGGACCATTGTCCCGGCAAGAAAGCCGAAGGCGGGGTTCAACCGATCAGCTCCGACAAATCCGGCTAAGTTCAGTGACCCCGCCGCGCTGTATAATAACCCGATCCCCCCCAGCATGAGGAGGGAGGTAAGCTGCGCCGGAATAAGGTAGCGCAGAGCGCCGCCCGCACCGGAATGAGGGTTCCCCGCCGCGATAAGCGCGAAGGAAGCGATCCCGGCAACCTCGATAAACACGAAGAGGTTGAAGAGGTCCCCCGTGAGGAGCATTCCCCCGGAGGCCATTACCGTTAGGGAGAGAAGCAGGTAGTACTGCCCCTTCCGCTCCCGACCGTTTACCAAATCGAAGAATACCGCCAGCGCGGCCACCGAAAAGGCCAAAACAAGAAACCCCAGAGATGCGGGGGTAAGCACCAGATTGATCCCGTAGGGGGGAAGCCAGCCGGCCACCACAACGGAGATAGACTCCTCCATTACCGAGGGAAGAAGAAACCCGCCGTAGATCGCGCCGGCTAAAAATGCGAGAAAAGAGAGGAGCCTTCCGAACCCCTTGGAAATAAGGGTAAAGGCGGGAATAACCAGCCCAGCCGCAGCCGGTATGAGAAGCAGAATAATCGCGGAGTTGTTCATTCCACTACCTCCTTTTCAAGGATAGGTTCTTTTTCATCCCCCAATACGAGGGTGCGGTGCTTGTGGAAAAACCGCAGGGTAAGGGTAAGGGCCAATGCGGTGGTACCTAACCCGATTACAATGGAGGTGAGAACCAGGGCGTGAGGCAAGGGGTCCACGAACCCAGAAGCGGAAGCGGCATCCACAGGGCCGGTAATAATGGGAGTTTTTCCCCCTTCGAAATAACCGAAGGCCACCAGGAGGAGGTTAATTCCTGTTTCCATGATATTTAGGGCCAGGAGTATCCTCACCAAATTACGTCTTGTAAGAATTCCGTAGATCCCCACCAGGACCAGGGAAAAGGCGCTAAGCAAAAATAGTGTCGTCTGCATGGTCACTCTCCTATGAAATCCGCGGATATGGAGCTTAACTCGGAAGCGACTTTCACCCCGATTAACCCGTATATAATCATAATCATCCCCGCGCTCACTGTAGCTCCCAAAGCACCCGGAGACATAACGTTGGCGAAGAAGGACCCTTCAGCGAAGAGGCCGATAAGGCCGACCGTTAGAAGCCCCAATCCCGACAGAGATTCTAAAAGCCTAAAAATCCGGTGGGCCGCCTTTTTGCTGAAGGCTAAAAACTGGAGGATGAAGGCGGAGGCAATGACCGCTCCTCCGGGGAACCCTCCGCCGGGGCTAAGATGTCCGTGGAGGACAATGTAAAAACCCACCACTAAGGCGAAAAGCATGATAATCGGGACCGCCGTCTTCACAATTACCGAGGCCTCCTTTACCACCTTCCGCTTTCTATCGCTCATGAGAAGGGCCACCCCGGCGGAGGAGACAAAGAGCACCAAGACCTCGCCGAAGGTATCCAAAATCCGGTAGTCCGCCACAATAGCGGTAACGATGTTCGCCGAACCGTTCTCGTAGTTTCCTCCGGGGACTACACTTGCCGAATCTGCCGCTCCCGGGTCAGAAGCGCTCTTTAAAAGGTAGGCGTAGGAAACCCGCTCTTCAAGGGAGGCGCTGAACATGGTAAGCCCTTCCTCTCCATCGGTAACCGCCAGTACCACAAAAAGGGCGAAAATGATAACAAGGACGAGGGCGGAAAAGGAAAAAAACAGCCTGTTCCGTTCAACCATTGCTCTCCTCCTTTTCTATGTTTTCTGCATTAGCCTCTGTCTTGCCCCCGGCATCTCCTCCCTCTTCGGCTTCATTCAATCCGTCCTCTTCCATCCTGCGGATCGCCCAGAAGAAGAGGGCAGCCGTAAGGACCGAACCAATAGAGGCTTCGGTAATGGCCACATCGTAGGCTTTCATAAGGGCAAACATGATAGACGCGGAAAGGCTTATAACACCGAAGGTAATGACCGCGTTCTTAAGGTCCCTCTGAAAGAGCACCGCTATCGCGCCGATAAACATCAACAGACCAATAAAAATAATAACAACCGTCATGCCTTTACCTCCTCATCCTCATCGAGCCGGTCAACTCCCTTCACCAGAATATACTCCCGATCCCCGTGGGCCGCCCGGGAGAGGTTGTGGGAACCAATGGGGTTGGTAAGGAGAACAAAAAATCCTATCAGTATCAGTTTCCCCGCCCACTCCGGCTTAAGGATTATCATCCCCATAATGATGGAGAGAAATCCCAGGGTGGTTGCTTTGGTCCCCGCCTGGATCTTGTTGAAGACATCGGGCATACGAACAATTCCCAAGGCACCGAGGAACATGAAAAACCCGCCTATTAACAGCACAATAGATCCGAGAGTGTACATTTAAAGCCCCCTTTCCAGGTACCGGGCCACCAGAAGGACGGCGGCAAAGGAGAGGATCGCGTAGATAAGGGCGATGTCCAAGAGAAAGGCAGTGTCGAAAATGTAGCTTAGGGCCACCAACACGCCGGTACTTATGGTGGTAAGCACATCCAAGACTACCACCTTCCGAGAAGCCTGCCTGGCCGTAAGCAGAAGAAGGAAAGCCAGAAGGGCCCCTAATCCAATAATGATGAGCAGTACAGCGGTAACTATCATTCCGTTATCCCCCTTATCTGTTTTTCGAAGGGCGCCACTATTGTGTTCGAAGCCTCTTTATCGTCCGTGGAGGTGGGAGAAACACAGTGGATGTATACCTTGTCCTCCCGAATGTCCACACTAAGGGTACCGGGGGTAAGGGTAATGGAGCTGGTGAGCATCAGTTTTCCCAAGTCACTCTTCAAGAGGGTCTCCGCGCGTACCAAAGAAGGATTGATGGGCAGAGACGGCCTTAGGACCACCGATGCGATCTGGAGGTTTGCCTGGACCATCTTGTAGAAGAAGTAAGGAAAGTAGACTAATCCCCGAATAATCCGCAGTGGATTGAACATCTTGAGCTGCAAAGGAGCGAGACGTATCATCAACCCCGCGCTGAGAAGGGCCACGGCGCCCCCCATTATTAGCTCCGCCGTGCTAAGGGGCAGGGCCAGAAGGAGGTAAATGATAAACCCCGCAAAAGCCGTTGCAATAAAACCGGTTACCTTGTTCATACTCGCCACTCCTCGCGTTTTTTTCACTAATAGCATCCGCCCTCGGAAGTCTTAAAAGACCCCGGATACTCTTTAATCAGTATCAAAAAGCGCATGAAGAAATTCAATTGTCTTTTTTATTTTTTCGTCCTCGAGACGATAGTATACCTGCTTGCCTTCCCTCTCCCGGGTGAGGTAGCCCGCCAGGGTGAGCATCTTAAGCTGCTGAGAGAGGTTGGACCGGTTCCCCCCGGTCTTCTCTGCCAATTCGTGCACGCAGTAATCTCCCTCGGAGAGGGCACAGAGGATCTTGAACCTCAGCTCGTTGGAGAAGAGGGAAAACATATCCAAGACCTTAGCGCAGCGCTCATCATTCTCAAAACGCCTATTCGCCTGCTTCCCGGCCGATACCTTAGGTTTTCTTCCCTTGGTGATCTCTTTAGTGATCTCTTTAGTATGCGCTGCTACATTTCCCGATTTGGCCAAAGAAACCTCCGCTCTTGCGCACCCTTCGCTCCCCTCGTTCTAGGGAGCTGCTCCGCATATTTACCTTCCAACAGTTTAAAACATTATAACATATTGCAAGTTGTTGTCAAGAAAATTTTTTTAACATTGCTCAGGAACATTGCTGTGGAAATTGCTGTGGAGAAACCATCTTCTTCCACTTTTTATACTGTTGACTTAACGTTTAACAGCTATTAGTATAGCTATTAACATGTTGTTGATTAACCCTATAAAGGTGTGGTAATTATGAAAACTGTACAGATGACATTGGATGAGGAATTGTTGAAAGAGGTGGATGGAGAAATAAAAAAATTGCATACCAGTCGGTCCGAATTTACCAGGGAAGCCTTACGGAGACATCTGGAGTATCAACGAACAAAAGAACTAGAAAAGAAGCATATTGAGGGTTATAAGAAAAATCCAGTCACTCCGAAGGAATTCTCTTCCTGGGAAGCGGAACAGGTATGGCCGGATTGATTCAGCGGGGAGATATTCGCTGGTATAGCTTTGCAGCCCCGGACAAAAAACGCCCTGTACTTATTCTCACCAGAAGTTCCATAATCGAGTTTTTAAATGAGGTGACCTTAGCCCCAATAACCAGAACAATCCGAGATATCCCCACCGAGGTAAAACTGGATACATCCGACGGCATGCCGGAAAACTGTGCTATAAACCTGGACCACCTGCAAACTGTCTCGAAGAAAAAAATAGGCCCCATCATTACAACACTTTCAAAGAGTAAATGGACGGAAGTGAAAAAGGCAGTCCTCTTTGCCTACGGCTTTTCCGGGGAATAAATGCTACGCCGGAAGCGAGCTTTCTACACAAGTCTTTTACATTATCGAACAACAGTATTAGGGTTCTACTCTATCTTTTAATTGTTCCAGTTCCCACGCCATGTTGACTTTATTCTATCCATGAGAAAAAATACTTTTATGAATCTTCAAGAATGGATAAAGCAGAACCTCCCGCAGGTAGTAGAGGACTTAAGCGCGAATATTACCGGGAGCCACTACATGGAAACCGGAGACTATCTGGGCCTCGCCGGAAGAAGAGAGATTTACGATATTTTAGACGATTTTCTTTCCCTCCTCTTCCCCGGCTGCTACAGCAGGGACAATGTAAAGCGGGAGAACATCAATTTTTATGTTGATGAGACCCTAAGACACATCATGTTTAAATTCCTAAAGCCATTAGAGAACAGTTTTCATACCTACTGCAGCGAAGAGTCGGGCTGCGACCGTACACAGTGCGGAGAGAGGGCTGAAAAGGCTTTAATGACCCTGGTAAATGACCTTCCTCAGATCCGGACTACCCTCTTGGAGGACGTGGAAGCAGCATTAGAGGGAGACCCTGCGGCAAAATCCTTCGAGGAGGTGGTCTTAAGCTATCCTTGCATAGAAGCTATTTCCACCTACCGTCTCGCCCACTGTCTTTACAGGGAGAATGTCCCTGTTATCCCGAGGATCATGTGCGAACGAGCCCACTCAACTACGGGAATCGATATAAACCCGGGGGCCGAAATCGGGCGGCGATTTTTTATTGATCATGGGACGGGAGTGGTCATCGGCGAAACCTGCCGAATTGGGAACAATGTAAAGATCTACCAGGGGGTTACCCTGGGGGCCCTTTCACCCTTGGACAAAAAGGGAAAGCGCCGGAAGGGAGAGAAACGTCATCCAGATATTGAGGATGACGTTATCATCTACGCCAATGCGACCATTCTTGGGGGGAAAACAGTAATCGGCAAAGGCTCGGTTATTGGGGGGAATACCTGGATTACCTCTTCAGTGCCCACAGGCTCGGTAATAAACGGGAATAACACCTAACAAGAACTAAGATTCCCGTTCGCCGAATGGTTTTAGGACTTTCTGGAGCTGCTCGAGTTTTTCTTCTAAGAGTGACTCATTCGCCGCCTCCACTACCAGCCTAAGGTAGGGTTCCGTATTGGAGGGCCGGACATTGAACCACCATTCGGGAAACTCTATCCGGTACCCGTCTATATCGTAAACCGCGGTGGGCTCTTCGGCGGTGGTGAATTTCTTCTTAAGGGCATCCATGGCGTCTT
>CAYXSD010000110.1:0-9643 GCA_964466335.1 uncultured Spirochaetales bacterium | reverse complement strand
TCTTGACGGGGAAACAGATCTGGTTTACACTGCAGTATAAGTACCAACAAATATAAAATATGTTAGTACAAATACGATTTCTAAGGAGGAATTTGGAAAATGAAAAAATGGTTTCTGCTAATTATTGTTCTGCTCCTTACCGCGGGGATGCTCTTCGCCGGAGGGGGCAAAGAGAAAGACGCCGGCGGAGCGGAAGAAACAACATCGGGTCAATCCGAGGCTGCTGAAGATACCGGCGGGTTAAGCGGCACGGTAAATGTCCTAACCTTTCAGTACATAGAGGACTCTGTCGCGAAAAAGGCAATTGATAGGATATTGGAAGGGTTTTACGCTGAACATCCCAATGTGGAGGTGGAATTTGTTAACACCCCCCACAGTGAGTACGAGAATAGACTGAAAATTGCCTTTGCCTCGGGAGATCCTTCGGACATAGTTTGGATGGACGCGCCGAATATCGCGAGTTATGCCGAGGAAGGGGTCCTCGAACCTCTGGATTCCTACTGGGACAAGGCTGATTTCAATGATCTAGTACCGTCTGCTCAGAACGGTATGAAGTATAATGGAAAAATTTGGGCCGCTCCGCTTAACGAGGCGAATATTTGCGTATGGTACAATAAGGACCTGACGAACGCCGCCGGGATAAATCCCCCCGAATCTCTTGATGACGCGTGGACCTGGAAGGAATTCTACGAAGCGGCGAAAAAACTTACCAAAAAAGATTCCTCCGGGAAGGTAACGGTCTACGGAGTAATGCCCGCCATGGGTGCGCCGGTAGCGGTACATGAGGGAATAACCTTTACCGTGGTCCAATGGATTTGGCAGGCGGGAGGCGAGATATTGAGTAACGGCGGGAAAACGGCCATGGGTGTGTTCAACAGTAAGGAGGGGGTAAATGCCCTGGCATACTACCGGCGCTTCTTTGAAGAAGAAATCTCTCCTAAACAGGACATTCCTAACGGATTCGAAACAGGAAAGATCGCTATGTACGTTACAGGACCCTGGCAGTTGGGATACATGCAATCCAGCCATCCCGATTTTAACCTGGGTACCACCCCTCTTCCCATCGGCGAGACCGGCGCAAGCCCCACGGGAAGCTGGAACTTGGGGATTACCGCCAAGTCCAAAAATAAAGATGCTGCTTGGGCCTTTATTCAGGCTTTGACCGGAAAGGAAGGCTCCTTTACCTGGTCCGAAACAACAAAAGATGTTCCCGCTCGAAAGTCCACCTTCCAGAAAAGTACCGTTTATACGGAGAACAGTCTGTTAAACCCCATTAAAGAGCAGCTCATGCTCAACGGAAAGCCGAGACCCGTTACCCCTGTGTATCCGAAAATATCCGAGTATATTTCTAAAGCTTTTAACGATGCAGCCTTCGGACAGGACCCGAAAAGTACAGCGGACAAATACGCGAAAATGATGCAGGATGCCCTGGACGATTATTTCGGAAAATAGGTGGTACTGTGTAATTGGGCATGGGGCCATCTCGGCCCTGTGCCTTATTCAATACAGCCGCTTTCAACAGTAACTCATTTTGGAAGCGGCTCAAAGAGGGAGTAATAAAAGAGCAGCAATGAAGGAGCATCGAATAAAATTCCAGTACATCGGCTATCTATTCATTTTACCGGCGGTGTTAATTATAGGGACCTTCTATATCTATCCCTCCTTGAACCTCATTCCCATGAGCTTCAAAGAGTATAATATTCTTCAAGGTGTGGGATCGGGAATGTTCACGGGATTTGCAAACTATGCCAAAATCTTCGGCGACGGGGAGTTCTGGAACGCTCTGAAGAACTCTTTTATATTCGCGGTAGTAGTCATTCCCGCCCAGACCGCCATAGCCTTGATTATGGCGGTGTTTGTGAATAATAAAGCCCGTTTTGTTCCCTTTTTCCGTACTGTCTTTTTTATCCCTGTCCTTATTTCCTTTGTTGTTGTTTCCGTATTTTGGAAACAGATCTTCGATCCCTATTTCGGATTGGCCAACAGTCTTCTTGCTGTTTTAGGAATTCCACCCCAGGGTTTTTTAATAGACCCTTCCCAAGCCATGGCCAGCGTGATTTTTGTTTCTATCTGGAAAAGCTGGGGGTGGTTTATGATTATTTTCCTGGCAGGATTGCAGGGGATACCTCGGCAGCTCTATGAGTCCGCCTCTATCGACGGGGCCACAAAACTAAGGGAGTTTTTCTCCATTACCCTTCCCATGGTCCGGCGGACGCTGTTGTTCGTTCTTATAATAACCACCATCGACGCGATAAAGATCTTTGCTCCGGTCTACATAATGACGGGAGGAGGCCCTTTAGACCGTACCGATACGGTAGTACATCACGTGTGGAAAACCGCCTTCAGGTTTAATGAAATGGGATACGCCTCCTCTATGGCGGTGTTCCTTTTCCTTATTGTGTTCATTATAACCCTTGTGCAGCTCAGGTTGAACAAGATTGATTATTAACGGCGGAGAAGGATTACCAAGGAAGCGAGAATGACAGCGCTATGGAAAAAAATTGCAAAAAAAAGGGTCTCGAAATTCGTTTTATTTATCTTCTTTGTAGCGGTGGCCCTCTCCATAATTATTCCTCTTCTGTGGGTAATCGGTAACTCTTTACGATTTAACTCGGAGATAGGGCGGACTACTGAGGTTTCCTTTGCCTTTTTTATCCCGGAAAAACCGACTTTTGAGAATTACCATAAGCTATTCGCCGTCTATTCCTTTACCAGGTATATCCTTAACACCGTATTTGTAGCGGTTACGGTAACCCTTACCAGTATGCTGGTCAACTCCATGGCGGCCTACGGGTTTGCAAGGCTGCGCTTTCCCGGAAGGGACATCATTTTTACCATTCTCCTTATTACCCTTATCGTTCCCGGAGAAGTGGTGCTTCTTCCGCAGTATGTTCTGGTAAAACGGTTCGGGTGGGTAAACAGCTACCTCGCCCTGATAGTTCCCTTTACCGCCGCCACCTTCGGTGTTTTTTACATGAGACAGTTCTTTCTGGGGCTGCCTAAGGAATTGGAAGAATCCGCTATTATGGACGGGGCGGGGCAGTTCAGGATTTTCTTTCAGATTTTTCTCCCCCTCTCCGTGCCCCCTCTTATAACACTGGCCATTATGAGCATGATCGCCCAATGGGAGAGTTTTATCTGGCCCTTAACGGTCCTAACGGACAAAAAGAAATACGTTATCCAAATCGGTATTAATTACCTCTTTGGAGAACATTTTGACGAGTGGGGGTCCATTTTTGCGGCCTCGGTGGTCTCCTTCCTGCCCATTCTTCTGCTCTTTGCCTTCCTGCAAAAGTACTACATAGAGGGAATCACCTCCAGCGGAATTAAAGCGTAATGTAAAGGCCCATGGAGATATACACCAATAAATCAATTTTGTAAGAGCAATAGTAAGAGGAGTACTTGTATGGGTAAAATTATTAACCCTGTTTTAAGGGGGTTTCATCCGGACCCTTCAATACTGTTCGTAGATGGTTGGTTTTATGTTGCCAATTCCACCTTCGAGTGGTTCCCCGGTGTGGAGGTCCATCGGTCCCGGGACTTGGTCTCCTGGGAATTTGCCGCTCGGCCCCTTGCAGACCGCAATCTCCTGGACCTTTGCGGAATCCCCCGGTCCGGTGGTGTGTGGGCACCCTGCTTAAGTTATGCCGATGGAAGGTTTTGGCTAATTTTCAGCAGGGTAAAAACCTGGAGCGAGGGACCTTTCTGTGATGTGGAGAACTACCTCACAACCTCGGAGAACATGGAAGGTCCCTGGAGCAGCCCGGTCTTTTTAAACGGTTCCGGGATCGATCCGAGCCTCTTTCACGACACCGATGGAAAAAAATATCTCGTTAACGCGGAGTTAGACTATAGAAGACCGGGGGGTGTACTATTTACCGGAATTCTCCTTCAGGAGTACGACCCGAAGAAGAAAGCTCTGGTCCAGACGGCGCGGAGGATTTTCCGGGGAACGGAGCTTGGCGTTACCGAGGGGCCCCACCTCTACAAGAAAGAGGGATGGTACTACCTTATGACGGCCGAGGGAGGGACGGAGTACGGCCACGCGATTACCATTGCCCGTTCAAAAGAAATAACCGGTCCTTACGAAGTCCACCCGGAAAACCCTCTTATTACTTCAAAAGGGGACCAAAGCTTGGAGCTTCAGAAGGCAGGCCACGGAAGCTGGTGCGAAGGCCCGGGGGGGCAGTGGGTCCTTGCCTATTTGGTGGGAAGGCCGCTTCCCGGTACGGACCGGTGTGTGTTAGGACGGGAAACTGCGGTCTCCTTAATTGAATGGCGCAACGGGTGGCCCTTCCTCAAAGGCGGTGGAGGAGCTCCGCGGGCGGAGTTCGAAGTCCCCTGGCAGACCGCTTCCGTGGAGGAGAATGGCACGCGGCGCTACAGCTTTAATAAGGAAGAATTTTCACACGATTTTATGACCCTGCGGCTGCCGAAGGAGAAGCTCGGGGTAAACATATCCGAAAGACCCGGCTACCTCCGGCTTTACGGGGGGGACTCCATCTGTTCCAGGTTCGAACAGTCCCTTGTTGCCCGGCGGCAGGAGGATTTTTCTTTCCGCGGGGAGACTAAAATGGAATTCGCCCCCGTCTCTTTTCAGCAGATGGCGGGGCTCATCTACCGCTACAACGAAAAGAACCAGTACTATCTCCGCCTCTCCTACGATCAGAGGAGAGAAAGCCGGGTCCTGGGAATAATAGTCTTGGACAACGGAGAGTTCACTCTGTCCCCGGGGGAGGAGGAAATCGAAACATCCAAGGAAGCGCTCTTCTTGGCCGCTGAGGTCCGTTACAAGGAGCTTAAGTTTTTCTATAGGGAAGATGCTCAGGCGGGATGGAAGCAGATAGGTGATGTTTTCGACGCCAGCATTCTCTCCGATGAGTACGCGGACCTCGGATTTACCGGTGCTTTCATCGGTCTTGCCTGTCAGGATATGGTGTACCGTTCGGCCTACGCGGATTTTGAATACTTTTCCTACGCCCCTTTATAGGGAACAGCCTTGGGGCTTTCCCCATTGTTCCCTACGGAGCCTCGGCTTATCAGCTCCGGAAGTATTGTTACCGTATCGGTGGAGTTATGGCTTTTATTTCCCAGCCTTGCAAGGACCATATCCGCGGCGATGGTGCCCATAAGGTATTTTGGATGATTGAAGGTCGTAAGGGTAGGGGAAACGAGAACGGATTCGCTAATGTTGTCCACCCCGATAATGGAAACGTCCCCCGGTACGGAAATTTCGAGTGTTTTGAATTCTTCCAAGGCCTGAAGGGCGGTGCCGTCATTGAAGAAAAAGATCGCCGTCGGCGGAGGGTCCGTCTCCATGAGCTTTCTTCCCAAGACCCTCCCGGATGTCTCTATTGTGTCCCGGGAACTGAAGGACCGAAAGTACTCCTCCTTAGGTTCTATTCCATGGCGCGAAAGGGTCTCTTTGAATCCGCGAAATCGCAAGATCCCCGCCTGGCTGTCGGACATGTACACGCATGCCATTTTTCGGTGGCCCCGGGTAATCAGGTGCTCCGCCGCTTTCTTGCCGATTCCGAAGTCATCCACTGTAACCGACGAGGCCTTAAGCCCTTCGATGGCACAGTTAATAGTAAGCAAGGGTATATCGAGGGTGTTAAGGGTCTTGAAGAAAGGATCCTTTGGTCCGAGGAGACCGTTCATATGGGGTTCGATAATAAGACCCTCGATTCCCTGCTCCATCATGCGGGAAATGGAAAGCTGTTCTTTTTCATGGTTGTTGTTTCCATTGGCGAGAAGCATAGAGTACCCCTCCCGGTGAAGTCCGTCTTCTATACCGTTTATAAGGTCCAGATAGATGCTGTATTTGAGCATCCCCGCGACCATGCCAACCATTTTTGTGTTGATTTTTTCCCGTTCCTCTCCCAGGTAGACCGTACCCCGCCCGCGGGTCCTCTCAATTACACCGTCATTTGCCATGTCCAAAAGGGCGTGCCGGACGGTGTTTCTGCTTACGGCAAGCTGCTCCGCCAGTTCCAGTTCCCCCGGAATGGAATCCCCCTTTTGTATGGTGCCGTGGGCAATGAGGGACTGGATGTGGTCGCGGACTTTGGAGTATTTGGTTTGGGGCGTGATGTTACTATTTGACATGATATCTGTATATACTATAGTACAAATTAAGTCAATTGTTGGAACATATGGTTGATAGAATATATGGCAGCGGAATTGAAAAGAACGTTTATCAATGGAGGGCACAATGAACGGAAGGACCTACGACAACAGCTTTAAGGAGGCCGCCTTTCCCCTGGGCGGCATTGGTACGGGGAACGTTTCCCTGGGCGCAAGGGGAGAGTTGAGGGACTGGGAGATCTTTAACCGTCCCGCGAAGGGGGGGAAACTTCCCCACACCTTTTTCGCCCTCTGGGTGAAGGAGGCGGGAAAGCATCCCGTTTCTCGGGTATTGGAGGCGGAGTTGGTCCCGCCCTACGGGAGGGATTCGGGAATTCCCTCCTCCGAAGCGGGTGGGCTGCCGAGACTGGCGTCTTCAAAGCTCAGCGTGGAATACCCTTTCGCTGAAGTTGTCTTTTACGATGAGACCCTTCCCCTTGCAATAAGCTTGGAAGCCTTCACTCCTTTCATCCCTTTGGACCCGGAGGGCTCAGGGATCCCAGGCGTTTGCCTAAGATACAGGGTGCAAAATCAAAGCGATGCTTCGGTGGATCTTACCATAGCGGGCTCCATGGCCAACGCTTCCACCCTTCTCGGGTACGATGAGCTCGGGTACGCCCGGTTTTCCAGGGAGACTGTCAATACCTACCGGGAAGGTTTGGGCTGCCGGGGGCTCTCCTTCACCCCCGCCGGGACAACACCAAAGAACTCCCTCTACGGGTCCATGGCTCTGGTAACCACCGGGAGTACTACCACCTACAAGGGTGAATGGCTCGAGGGGGGCTGGTTCGACGGTATACAGGATTTCTGGAACGACTTTAGGGAAGACGGAAAACTGGAGCGGGAGTCCGCCTTCGATGCCGAAGGAAACGCCTGGATTAAGCCGACGATGAAAGTCGGTTCCCTTGGAGTGCGGGAAGTCCTAAAGCCCGGGGAAGAGAAGACTGTCGAGTTTGTTCTGACCTGGCATTTCCCCAGGCGCTTACGCGGATGGGACGAGGGGGGAGAGGTCTCGCCCGACAGTTTTAAAAAAGGGTTGATAAACAACCACTACGCTACCATTTTTAATGACGCCTGGCACGCGGCGGAATATCTGGTGAAGGAACTCCCCCGATTGGAGGATGGTTCCAGGAAATTTCAGAAGGCGCTCCACGGAAGCTCCCTCCCCGAATATGTGGTGGACGCCTTAGCCTCGAATATTTCCGTCATCCGCAGTACCACCTGTTTTCGGATTGAAGACGGGAGCTTTCTCGGCTGGGAGGGCTCCCACGATACCAAGGGGAGCTGTTTCGGCAGCTGTACCCATGTATGGAACTACGCCCAGACATTGGCCTTCCTCTTCCCAACACTGGAACAAACCATGAGAAAGACCGAGTTTCTTTTGGAAACCGACGAGGACGGAAGTATGGCCTTCAGAACAAAACAACTATTCGGCGAGGAGAAGTGGGACCTCCCACCGGCGGTGGACGGTCAGCTGGGGACTATTGTCAGGCTCTACCGGGAGTGGAAATTGACCGGGGACAACGATTTTCTCGCGGAATTGGCGGAAAAGGCCTTTAAGGCCCTGGATTTTGCTCTGAACAACTGGGACACCGACGGTAATTACGTCCTGGACGGGAAACAACACAACACCTACGATATCGAATTTCACGGTCCAAATCCATTAGGGAATTCCATGCTCCTGGCCGCGCTTAAGGCGGGGGAGGAGATTGCCTCCTTCCTATGGGAGAGAGGAGGAAGCGAGGAATACAGAGAGCGTGCAAAAAAGTACGGGAGTATCTTTAAAGAGGCCCAAGGCCGTGTGGATACACTCCTCTGGAACGGAGAGTACTACTCGCAGAAGCTCCCGGATGTTAATGCCTACCGATACCAATTCGGAGAAGGATGTCTCTCGGACCAGCTCATGGGACAATTCTTAGCCCATACGGCGGGGCTAGGGTATGTACTTCCGGAGGAACATGTAAAAAAGGCGGTCCGATCAATCTATACGTATAATTTTATAAAAAAGTTACGTAATCATGAGAATGTACAGAGGACTTACGCCTTGAACGATGAGGGGGGCCTCGTCCTCTGCACCTGGCCGAAGGGGGGGAGGCCCCGGCTTCCCTTTGTCTACAGCGATGAGGTCTGGACCGGTGTAGAGTACGAAGCGGCGGCGCTTCTCATCTATGAGGGGTGGACCAAGGAGGGTTTGGAGATAGTGAAAGCGGTAAGAGAACGCTTCGACGGGAAGAGGCGAAACCCCTGGGACGAGTACGAGACGGGACACCACTATGCCCGTGCCCTCTCAAGCTGGGCCCTCTTAACGGCCCTCTCCGGTTTCCGATACGACATGACGGAGGGTGCGGTACATTTCCATCCTGTTATTCGGAAGGATGATTTTACTACCTTCTGGAGTACCGGCAAGGCCTGGGGAACCTATTCGCAGAAGAAGAACAGGGAAACGGGAAAAATGGAGAAGAAGCTTACCGTTCTCTATGGCGACGAAAAGGCAGTTCGGCTGGAACCCTTGCCGGGAACAATCAGTTCATCATCCCGAGAAGCCAAAGGGGAATGATCCCGGAAGCGGGGTAATCGATGTCTCCAGGTATAGGAACTCCCTAAATGAAAGAAGTCGGGCTATTTTGTTCCTGTTACAGGAATATTTTGTATTAGAATCACCGCTCCTTATACCCGCCGGCGTAGCCGATGACCCCCGCGTGGCCGTATCGGGGATGGCTGTCGATTCCCACACCGGTAACGGTGAAGGCGGGGTTGAGGATATTCACGCGGTGGCCGCGGTTGGGGACCCCGTCGTCTATGAGGAGCTGAAGGACGATCTCGTGTCCTGAGGCATACCCGTAGGAGATATTCTCTCCCGCGGTGCGTTCCCACTGCCCGTATCGGTCCATTCGGTCGAAGGGGCTGCTCCCGTCGCTGCTGTTGTGCCCCAATCCCCCGGACTTGGCCTGTTCCGCAGCGTGGTCCGCGGAAGCACGGGAGATACCCTTAGAGGGACGGAGGACGGGCACAGGTGCTGTCCTTTTTAGCTGGTTGTACAGCTCCTTAACCGGTCTTACCCCCTCTTGAGTAACCATGGTAATCTGTCCCGGTTTTACTACATGGTTTCCCTGGTAGTACTGCATCTCCTCTTTCACGTAGTCTTCGGCGAATTTGACGGGATTGGTACGCACGGCGTTCATGGCCAGGATGGCATCTTTCTCCGCTACAGAGAGGTAAGAAACGTCCCGGGCTGTATCGATGTTCTCTAAGACCCAGCCGTCATCCCTGTACCGTTCAGCAAGAGTGGAAGGAGAGGCCCAAGCGATACAGGGCAGGAGGAGGAACAGGATAGTCAGGGTGAGGGCGTACAAAACACTTCTATATTGTTTCATTTGATCTCCATGGGATTAAGTGTAGCAGAAAACGCTTAAAAAAACAATTTTGAAAGTGGCTGTTGAGCCGAATGTTCGACTGAATGTTTAACAATTTTACAAGAATTGCACACGTGTGAAAAAATAAAGTTGCACATTTTCGA
>CAYXSD010000109.1:0-9872 GCA_964466335.1 uncultured Spirochaetales bacterium | reverse complement strand
TTGAGGCTCTTTCAACATTATTTAATGTTGAAAGTTGCTGATTTGACTAGAAAACTCTTCTCTGCTATACTCTAATTGCGTTATAAGCAACTATGTTTCTTTATAAGGAACAGATACTTGGTATTTCAGATGTACACATACATTGCTGTGGGTATCGTCTTGTATCAAGATTAAAGGGTGGAAATAAAATGGCACAGATACTAACTTCTGTATTGCGCGCGCTTGAAGTGTTAGATTTTTTTACTGTCGAGGAACACGAACTGACCCTAACTGAAATTAGTAAGCGGATGGGGCTCCATAAAAGCTCCGTTTACCGCATCCTTCGCACCCTGGAAGCTGCTGATCTCCTACAGAGGAACGAGCAGACAGGAAAATATAGATTAAGTCTTAAGATCCTGGACCTTGCCGGGCGGGTGCTTGGGAGATACGATCTTAGAGCAACGGCCGGCCCCTACATGGAGGAATTGGCCTCGGTGACGGGGGAAATCATCCACCTTTCCATTTTAGAGGGGAAGGAACTGGTCTACCTGGACAAGAAAGGAACAGGACAGGTACTGACTGTTTCTACCAAGATTGGGGGGAAACATCCCGCTTATGCCTCGGCCATGGGGAAGGTACTTCTTGCCCACCTTTCAGAAGACCGTCTAACTGAGGTCCTAGGAGATTTGGAACTAGAACCCCTTACAGAGCATACAATAACGGACAGAAGTGAACTCAAAGAGGAACTCCTTACGATCAGAGAAATGGGGTACGCCCTGGACAATGAGGAGGCTTTTCCCGGAATTCGATGTATCGCCGCGCCTATTAGGGACCAAATGGGAAAAGTGGTAGCAGCGGTAAGTTCTACGGTGCCGCTGCAGAGGTTTGGCGATGAGAGGATACCGGAACTTGCCCGGCACATTACGGAAACCGCTTCAAAAATTTCGAGCGGAGTGGTGGATTCAAATATGGAGGTGTAACATGAAACATAGTAATCTAGAGAGTTTAGCCCGGAATGGTGTATTGAGCATTGAACCTTGGCCTGTTAGCAAACCGCTGTCTGATACAATGAAAGAATTAGGCCTTTCACAGCTCGCCCTTATGGCCACCAACGAGAACCCCTTAGGGCCCTCGCCAAAAGCGGTGGAAGCAATGCGGAATAAGGCCCCGGAGGTGAATTTTTATCCTGACGGGCCCTGTCTCTCTTTACAGCGCAAATTGGCAAAAAAGCTGGGGATAAAGCCGGAGATGATTACCCTTTCCAGCGGCGCGGACAGCTGTATTCGGACAGTCTGTAACGCCTTCCTAAACGAGGGAGATGAGGTCATTATGGCGGACCCGACATTCCCAGTTTATTCTATTTTTGTCCGGGCCATGGGCGGCAAGGAGGTGCTCGTTCCCCTAAAAGAGTATACCCATGATCTGAAGGCAATGAAGGATAAAATAAATGCAAAGACGAAACTTGTTTATATCTGTAACCCTAACAATCCTACGGGGAGTATCATCCGAAAGGAGGAGCTGGAGAATTTCTTGAAGGACCTACCCTCGCACCTGGTGGTAGTACTGGATGAAGCGTATGTGGAATTTGTCTCCGACCCCTCTTGCCCAAACGGGCTCGACTATCTTAACTGGGATTGTAATTTCATTCTTATGCGCACCTTTTCAAAATTGTACGGTCTAGCCGGTCTGAGAATAGGATACACCATCGGAAACGCGGACCTAATTTCGATTATTGACCGGGTCCGGGAACCCTACGTGGTATCCGCTATGGCGGAAGCAGCCGCTCTAGCTGCTCTGGATGATGAGGAATTCATTAAAAGAGTGCTCGAAAACAATCGGAAGGGGAGGGAAATCCTCTACGAAGCCTTTGAAAGGCTCGGGCTTGAGTATGTACCCAGCCATACCAATTTTGTCTTTGTGGATAGTAAGCAGGATGCGAAAGAAACTGCTTCTGCCCTTCTTAAAAAGGGATTTATGGTACGTCCGGGGACCCCATGGAAGCTTCCCACTTGTATACGGGTTACTCTGGGGACGGAGGAACAGAACCGGGGTTTTGCAAAGGCCCTGGAAGAAACGTTGACCGGGAGGTAAGCGGCGGAGAGGTTCGTCCATAGAATTGCTGATTGATTATTACTATACCCTTCGTTAGTATGGTTTTCATGGTTGAAGAAATAAAAGCGCTTCTCTCCGGAATACCCGGAGTAATATCGGTAAACCTCCTTAGAGAGGAGGATGTTGAAACGGTCCATTCCGCGGAGGCGGAGTACGAGAAACTCCATGTGGTTAGGGTATCTAATCTGGGACTTCATGTGGTATTGCAGAGGGACCTGGTATTTATCATTTTAAAGGATTCTTCTTTTCGGAAGCCCCCGGTTTCTACCTTATATATGGTAGAGGAAATGGGCCCGGAAGAGGCGAAAGCCTATGATTTTCCGGAACATCTCATACAGGTGAACGATCAGTACTTCAAGGTAGTAGGGGAAGAAATTATGTACAAAGAGAAACCCTACCAGGAGAAAACCACCTATTTTAACGATGATTTTGTTCTTTTCCCCAATCGCCGAAAGGGGAGGGAGGTAGTACCTGCTTATTTTCTTATTCCTCCCATTCCTTTTCCGGAATTAGAGGAGATAAAGGATACCTACTCCATAAACAGTGTTATGTCCGTTAGTCCCTGCACTATTACAGACACAAAGCTGAGGGAACTATACCAATTACCCCCGGATACGGAATATGCCACCATTCTTGTGGGGTTCGACAGCGCAGGGCATAAGAAGCAATGAGCGGCGGGGAGAGAGACAAAAAAAGCACGAAAATAATCCACGCCTTGGACAAAGGCCTCACCTTGCTCGAGCTCATAGAGAATGAGACCTATCCGGTGACCCTCCACACCTTATGGAAAAAACTAGGCTGGGACAAGGCTACAATTCTAAGGATGTGCAATACCCTGGAAAACAGAGGGTATCTCAGGAGGGACCCAAATACTAAGCAGTACAGCCTGGGGTTTAAGATTTTCGGTCTTTACGAATCTATTGTGAAGAATATCGATATTCCCAGGGTGGTGAATCCATACTTAAAACAACTCTCCGGGGAAACCGGAGAATCCGCCCATTTGGCCTTTATCTTTGAAAAGAGCGTTGTTTTTATGGATAAAGTCCTGGGTTTGAATGATTCCCCCATAAATGTACAGATTGGAGGAAGGGAACCCCTGCACTGTACCGCTCTGGGGAAGGCATTCCTCGCATTCACTCTGCCGGAAGAAGACAGGGAGGCCGGAATAGAGGAGTATATCGAAATGCCCCTTCCGCGATATACCCGCAATACGATCGTCCGTATTGCAGATTTAGCCCGGGACCTGGAGAAGATCCGTGAGCGGGGATTTGCAGTGGATAATGAAGAGTACATAGAAGGTGTGCGTTGTATTGCCTCCCCTCTGTTAGACAATACAGGGAAACCGACGGCTGTAATAGGACTTTCCGCCCCTTCTGAGCGGGTCCCGCCTCTCAGGGAAAAAGAGTACGGTTTAAAGCTAAAGAAACATGCCAAAGAAATAAGCAGGTATCTCTTCGGACACGAGGGGAAGTAGAATACCACTTCTCTAGGTACCCATCAATTGATTATTAATCAATAAACAAATTAATCATTGACAGATAACCAATATAGTGCTTTTATTAAAGACAACCACAACTATCGGAGCAGGATGATGGACATAAACAAGATAGCAAATCCCGGTGCCCTAGGTACAAGTCCCTATGTGCCGGGGAAATCAACGAAGGAAGTGAAGGAAGAGTTGGGGCTTGAAAAAGTCATTAAAATGGCTTCCAACGAGAGCGCCGAGGGGCCTTCACAATTGGCTAAAGAGGCCCTCCACTCCCTGGAGGATGAACTTCATATCTATCCCGACGCGGTGAGCCGGGACCTGAGGGAGGCCCTGTCCCAGCGCTTGGGTTGTGACACGGAAGAAATCACGGTGAGTAACGGGGCCGACGGGGTTATTTATAACCTGGGAATGGCCATGATCGGCGATGGGGATGAAATTGTTATCCCCGAAGTTACCTTTCCCCTCTATGCAACCATAACCAAGATAATGAGAGGCACGGTGGTGAGTACCCCCATGGACGGGTACCGATTTGATTTGGATGCCATGGAGAAGGCCATTACGGACAAAACGAAAATGGTCTGTCTTGTCAATCCAAATAATCCCACTGGAGACGCTCTGGAACGGGACCGGTTAATAGAGTTATTAAAAAGAATTCCCAAAGATGTTCTTATTGTGATTGATGAGGCCTACATCGATTTTGTTTCCCCGGAGAAGAGACTGGGGTCGGTGGAACTGTTCAAAGAAGGCATGGATAATCTCTTTATCCTTAGGACCTTCAGTAAAATATACGGGCTTGCGGGATGCCGGGTCGGCTACGGAATTGGAGATCGGGAGATCATCTCCCTTATTCATCGCATTAAACCTCCCTTCAATGTCTCTCTTGTGGGTGAGCGGGTCGCCCTGGCCGCTCTTGGAGAAGAGGGGAGAGCGGAAAGAACCGTCGAAGCGATGAATAAAGAGAAGGCCTACTATTACGGGGAGCTTGAAACAATGGGTCTCACCTATGTTGAATCCCACACCAATTTTATTCTCATCGATACGGGGAGAGACGCAAAGACAGTGTTTCAAAAGCTCATGAATAAGGGATTTATTGTCCGTCCTGCTACCGGGTTTGGCCTTACAACCTGTATCCGGGTGACCCTTGGGAAACACGAGGAGAATAGTGCCTTTATGCAGGCCTTTAAAGAGATAATGGAAAACCTTGGTTAATGGTGAAATTGGCTGAGGTATAAATCGACCCAATATTGAGGTTCTGAAAAAATGTAATTTTGAAAGAACCTCGTTAAACAAAAGAAAAGGATATCAGTATGAAAAAGATGGTAATTGGAAATCAGGCGATAGCCTACGGCGCTTTGGCCGCGGGGATCGATGTGGCCTCCGGATATCCCGGGACCCCCTCCTCGGAGGTCCTGGCGGAAATCCTTGCCTTTTCCGCAAAAAATGAAAAGGCTCCCTATGTGGAATGGAGCACAAACGAAAAGGTAGGCGTGGAAGTCGCCGCTGCCGCTGCTTGGGCGGGAAAGAGGGCCCTGGCAACGATGAAGATGTCGGGAATCAATGTGGCTTCCGACTCGGTACTTTCTCTGGCCTATTCCGGAACGCGGGGAGGCCTTGTTATTTACATTGCGGACGACCCCGGCGCGGAAGCGGGGATGCCGGAACAGGACAGTCGGGTCTTTGCCATGTGGGCTGGACTGCCGGTCTTAGAAACTACTACCCCTGGACAAGCTTACCAGATGTGTCAGTACGCCTTTGAACTTTCAGAAGCAATTGAACTGCCGGTAATTCTCAGGTCCGTTACATCCGTGGCCCACGCCCAGGAGCTTTTGGAGGCGGATTTTGCCTATCATAAGCTTGACCGGGAAGCAAATTTTGACCGTGACATCTTTCGCTTTACCAAGGCCGGTGCAAAGATCTGTCTTGACCAGCACCAGGCCCTTCTCGACCGTCTGAACAAGGCGGAAAAGCTGGTACATGAAAAGGAGATTAACCGGATCGGAAAAGGAAGCGGCAATCTCTACGCTATCGGAGTGGGCAATGTTATACCCTACATCCGGGAAACCATTAAAGATACTCAAGGAATTGTTCCGGTATACTTGGAATCTTCCTATCCCCTGGATAGAGACCTTATAAAAGAGATTTGTAAGAAGGCCGAGCAAATCGTGGTATTTGAAGAGCTCGAGCCGGTAGCGGAGATGCTGATCCGAAGCGAGGCGAATAAGCTTGGATTTAAGGGGAAGATATTCGGTAAAATCGATGAATCCCTCCCCAGGGTGGGAAAATATTCCATAAACGAGATAAAGAATGGCTATGCCCTGCTTAAGGGGGAAAGTCCTGAAGCTCCTGAGAAAGCCGGATCTATTTCGGTGAAACATCCTATTACCTTCTGTACGGGGTGTCCCCATCGGGGGAGCTACATGGCCATAAACAGGGCATTAAAGAAGACAAAACTTGGGAAGAAGGAGACCATCGTTACCGGCGACATCGGGTGTACTATCCTCGGTATGAACCCTCCCTTTGACTCCTGCTGGACTGAAGTATCCATGGGGTCGAGTATCGGGCTGGCCCAGGGTTTTGCCCTGGCGGGAATGAAAAACCCGGTGGTTGCTACAATCGGCGATTCTACCTTTTTCCACGCCGGAATCCCGCCCCTGATAAATGCCGTACAGCACCGGACGGATATGCTTCTCATCATCCTGGATAACGGCTGGACCAGTATGACCGGTTTCCAGGTGAATCCGGGGACGGAAGTGGCCTTCCAGCAAAACGAAGCGAGAAAGGTAAGCATAGACAAGATCGTCCAAGCCATCGGGGTAGATGCTTTTGATGTAATACACCCCTTCGAACAGGACAAAGCGGTGGAGGTTATAAGCGATTTTCTTATGAAAGAGGGCGTTCGTGTCCTTATTTCTCGTGAGGAATGCGCTCTGACAAAGGGGCGGCGGGAACCTTTCGAGAAAACCTACGAAATTGATCCGGAGAAATGTACCTTCTGCAGGGCCTGCTTAAGAGAAACCGGGTGTCCGGCCCTGGCGGTCAAGCCGGGTAAGGAAAAACAGGTTATGTGGATCGATCCGGAACTCTGTGTAGGATGCGGTTTATGTGAAACCTGCTGTAAATTCGATGCCATTCACGAAAAAAGGAGCTGATATATGTTGAAAAGTGTCTTTCTTACAGGACTGGGTGGTCAGGGAGTGGTAACTTTTGCCAAGATCCTTGGCGGCTACGCGTCGGAATTGGGAAATAAGGTCTCCACCTTCAACTCCAAGGGAATGGCCCAGCGGGGAGGAAGGGTCACCTCGGAAATTCGTATTACCGATGATCCCGGCCTGGAGTTCGGGTCCCGTCTCGCCCATGGGGGCGCGGATGTGCTTATCGGGTTGGAACTGGGGGAATCTGCTAATTCCTTCTCCTTTGTTAAAGAGGGCGGCCTGGTCCTGCTCCTCAATTACAAGTATGTACCCACCCCTATGGTGTTAAAGAAGGAAGAGTATCCCGAAATGGATGCCATCCTTAATATGTTCAAGGAGAAAACAGATAAGACTTTTGGAATAAAAGAGGGTCAGACCCCGCACAATATCTTCGTTCTAGGGGTTTTTGCCTCCTTATTGGATAAGTATCCAGATGTTCTTCCCGGTTTTTCTGCCAAGGGGTTACAAGAATCTATGGAGAAAAACCTGAAGCGGAATTTGGAAGAGAACAAAGCGGTCTTTAAGAAGGGTTTAGACAGCCACTTTCAACATTAATTAATGTTGAAAGAGCCTCTATAGTACTCTTTTTAGGGGTATCGACTTATCGCGACATTAAAAGTAGGGCTGGAAACCGTACTGATCTACCTGAAGTATAGTTCCAGCCCTTTTTAAACACTCATCCTCTATACTTCTTATGTACATCAGCAATTCTCAATAAATGGAATAATACAAAAAAAAATAATATTTGACAAAAAAATAGAAAGGGGATATAATGTGTCTATTGTTGCTTATAATGCGATCAAGTTACATATAATGCAACAATAGAAGCGGGTATTTCGGAAAGCAGCCCCGGAATACAAAGCAAAAAAGTAAAAAAGATTACGTAACAGTGGTCTAAAAAAGAATCAAAAGGATGAGGAGGAGAAACATGTCCTTAGAAGATCTTTGCAAAGCAGTAGAAGAGGGCGATCAGGACGAAAGTTCACGGATGGCCAAAGCGTTATTGGATGAGGGAAAGAAACCTCTGGAAATTATCGATGCCCTGACGGAACAAATGGGTCTTATCGGTGATAAATTTGCCAAGCTGGAAATTTTTCTGCCGGAAATGATGATGGCCGGAGAAGCCATGGCTTCAGCCGTGGAGGTGGTTAGTCCTGTCTTGAAAGCTGAAGGTTCCGGTGAAAACAAGGGAACTATCATTTTAGGTACAGTAAAGGGTGATCTCCACGAGATCGGAAAAAACATCGTAAAGCTCATGCTGGAGAGTAACTTTTACAAGGTGAAGGATGTCGGCGTTGACGCGGACGCTGTACAGTTTATTAAAGAGGCGGAAGAACTGAACGCCGCCGTTATTGGCGCTTCTTCTCTTATGAGTACCACCCTTCCCCACCAGAAGGAGATTATCGATATCCTGAAGGACCAGGGTTTAAGGGATAAGTACAAGGTAATAATTGGCGGAGCACCCACCACGGTAGAATGGGCCGACGAGATTGGAGCAGATCTTTACTGTCCCGATGCCGGTTCCACCCCCAAGATGATTGCGGATTTTTTCAAATAAGTTAGATTAGTAAGTTAGTAAGAGAGGAGAAATACTATGTCAACACCATATAAACTCTGGGAAATTCAGAAACGTTCAAATACAGGCCCCTTTTGCCAGGAAGATGATTTTCTGCCGAAGATCTTTGCTCCTAAATTGAGGGAAATTGTTAAGAAGTACGATATTAAGTACGATGCCAACACCCCCGTCCCCTCCGACGATGCCATGGCGGACAGGGTATGGCAGGCTGGTTGGGAACTCTACAGAGAGGTCGGTTTGTACAATACCGACACCCACAGAATTATTAAAGTCTCCGATGATGAGATCAGAGAAGCCCTCTACCAGGCCAAGGACCAATACTGGGTTGGCGCGGGGAAGGACGCGGTCCTCTGGAAGCACCGACAGGTAGAGGATAAGAACCCTCCCTTCTGTCTCTTCAGCCCGGACATCACCATAGACGAGAACCTCTTCTACTCCATGTGTCTCGCATATATGCAGGAACCCCTTATGGATGGTTTCTGTGCGCCTATACTTGAGGATGCCATGGGAATGAAGATCAACTCCGGTGCGCCTTCTGAAATTAACGGCTGTACTGAGCATATCTACAAGATGCGCCTGGCAGCAAAACAGGTGGGTCATCCAGGGACGTTCTTTGTCGCAGTGGGTACCGCGGAGCACGATAGCGGTCAGATTGCCGTTTCCAACAATGAATGGGGTGTCAGGCAGACCGACGCCAGGATCATTGGAACATTGACCGAATTCAAAACAGCGGATACCCTGTTGAACCGGGTCGTGCACTGTAACCAGTACGGCTGTTATGCGGGTAACCTCACCGGCGCCATTTACGGCGGATGGTGCGGCGGCTCGGAAGGTGTTGCCGTGGCTACTGTTGCTTACAGCCTTAATGGACTAATAGCATACGGTTCTATCTTTAATCAGCAATTCCCCTTCCATCTAAACTACGGTTCCAATACTACCAGGGAACTCCTCTGGTCCATTTCCATGGCCGGACAGGCAATGGCAAGGAACAGCAAGCTTCTCTACACCTCAAACGGATTCGCAAACTCCGGTCCTATGACGGAGATGCTCTTCAGAGAAACCGCGGCCCATGCTCTGGTAAGTACTGTTAGCGGATGGCATCTCTGGGAGATGGCCTCCACCAGGAATAAGTACAAAAACCGTGCGACTCCCATGGAAGCAAGAATCGGTATGGAAGTCGGTCACGCGGCGGCCCGGCAGGGGATGACTCGAGAAAAGGCAAACGAAATTGCCCTGAAACTGCTTGCCAAATACGAAGACCAGGCAGCTACCGCCTCCAAGGGTTCCATGTACCAGGAGTGCTACAATGTAGATACTGCACAGCCGACCCAGGAGCACTACGATATGTTCAGAAAAATCAAAGATGAAATTGCCGACCTGGGAGTGGAATTTCCGTACTAGGAAGGTATAAAAAGAAAGGGTTACCATAAAAAGCGGAGCCGGGCAGTTTCATACTGCCCCGGCTTTTCAATTAAGGCTCTTTCAACATTATTGTTTTTCAGAGCCTCAGTAGTGAGTCAGAAAA
>CAYXSD010000108.1:0-9960 GCA_964466335.1 uncultured Spirochaetales bacterium | reverse complement strand
CTAAAGGTAGGGCCACTTTCAAAATTGGTTAATTTTGAAAGTGGCTGAATTGATATTAATAGTTGACATTTAGAATGTTTAAGAATAAATTTGAATGCGAGGTGATAGAATGGCGAAAACTATAACAATCCGCATTGATGATGAAACATATAAGCTTTTTAAAACTGCAGCTGAGGGCGAAAGACGCTCTATTTCAAATTTCATTGAGTATGCAACAATTGCATTCCTGACTGAAGAAAGCTTTGTTTCAGACAATGAGATGAATGAGATCTTAGAAAACAAGGACATCCTAACAGCTCTAAATCAGGGTAAAAAAGATATAGCAGAAGGCAAGTACCGAATTGTCGGATGATTATAAGATTGCTGAAACTGAAAGCTTTCAAAAGAAAATAGAGAAGCAACAGTTTAAAAGGCTCTACAAAAAAATCACAGAATATGTCTATCCGCTAATAAAGCGCAATCCGCACTATGGTCCAAATATTAAACGATTAAAAGGCGAGTACAGTGAGTTCTATCGCTATAGAATAGGTGATTACCGACTATTTTATACAATCCAAGAAAGTAAAATCATTATCTATATAATTGATATCGCACATCGAAAGGATGCATACAGGTGACATATTCTGACACTTGGAATAACCCTGTTGATGGGAAAGGTATTAGGTTATAGTATTCGCCAAGGAACGAGGGCAAAAGTTAATGGAACATTAAACCTCAATGATTAATATAATCTTCAAAAACTTCTAATATTTCAAAGTGAGTTTCTGATCTAGTGGGGGAACTTGTAAGATAAATCCTATTTTCGGGGTTTGTTTTTTCTCTATATTCAATAATTATATATTTTTCGGCAAGGGTGATTTTATTTTTTCTAATTTCTTCCGGAATATTGGAATAATCGATCTTAAATCTTAAAGAAGAGGGTGTAATTGAGGTTGTAGATCCATGCTTTGGTATTTGTTTTTCAATTGTATCAATGAATTCATTAAAGTCATGTCCGCCAAAATAACTGTGCAAATCAAAATCTAATGTACACACACAAGTAGTCTCGTATGTTGTAATAAGAGGAGTAAGGTCGATTTTATTCCTTCTGACGTCCAGACTTACCAATTCTTTCTTTAGCAAGTCAAAGAATGCATCTCCAATTATGGAGGGGGCATTCATTTTGATTATTATTTTTCTATTGTCTATTATAACTTCGTTAATGAGATAAGGAGTATCTTCGTGAACGAATTCGCCATTTCTAAGCAAAATTTGATTCTGATTTACAAAAAAAGGATCCGCCTGCTGAACATATTGTAACCGAAATAAGTGATTAAGGAGATTCAACGATTCTCTCCGAAATATTGAAGGAATAGAAATCTGATCTATAGGGAATATTGAAATTAGTGTTATTTGTAGTTGATTGATATTTTTCATGGTTCCTCCTAAACGGAAACGGACATCTCGATATTATCATCATTATCAACATTTTCATCACTGCCTTTTATAAGATAAAGTGGCGAGCTTGATATATTAGAGTCCTCTAAAGGTAAGGCACGATTTGTAAACAATGATGTTTTCAACTCTTCGTTTATTAATCGTAAGTTTACGACTTCCGTGGATAAGCTTTGCACCATATCATTAAGGGCATTCACAGTAGTACGAATCTTGTTTTCATATAAATTCTTTTCGAGTATAGTGGTTATATACTGATTTAGCGATAATTGCTCTTCGCTCGCATTGTAGAAAAGTTGTTCATGTGTTTCCGGAGGGACCCTTAAGGAGATATTCCCTTTGAATTGTTTTTCTCCGATAGGTACGGGTAGGTTTTTTCCTTTATCTCGGAGATCATCAATTGCAAATTGTAATACTTCTCGTAACTCTTCAATTGCTTCTGATTGAGTATCTCCATGGGTCATTAATGAAGGAAACTCCAGGCAATTGGCAAGAAACGCTTCGTCTTCCTCGCTCCATTGAACCCTAATAGTGTATTTATCAATCATCTTCATTGTCGCCCCCATTTAGCTTTTTTACAGCTTTATTTACTTGTTTAACTTGATATGGTTTTGCCATCTTTTTATTTTTTTTATCCGGTTGAATGTTTACATATGGATCTCCCGCCCATGGAGTATCAAAAATATAATGATCTCCTCTCACTCTATAATCACCGAAACACTCAACACATCTACTAAGAAGATCCTTAAATTTAACATTTTTGGGATTTTTAAAAATTTTATGATGCACTGATACCCCATATCTTTATCTATAAGAAATAATATCATATATGATAGCGCTGGTGTCAAGCGGTTTTTTGGCCTGTTTTAAGCCTCCGGCATGAACTATACTGTAGCATTGCATACTCCCCTCCAAAACCCCCGTAATCTCCCGAAACGCCACAAGCCCCGCTTCCAGGTTTTCTATAATTTTTTCTGCCAGTTCATCCGGGTACTGTTCCACCAGCTTCCCCTGCATCGCCAGGGTAAGAATCAGCTCCCGCAGCTTCTTTATCCCCCCGAGGGAGTCAACGACAGTGCCAAATTGTTTTTCCAGAAGCTCTGCACTCTGTTTATTCATCCCTCTGCTCCCCTTTTTAACAAAGCACGACCCTTATCAGTTAGTCGGTATTGCTGAAGTCGGCTTTGGGGTTTTTCTGGAATCGTCATTTCAATCAGTCCATTTTCCAAGGCTGGTCTAATGTATACAAGCCGGAAATTTTTTCGCGCTTTGAGTCCCAAAACAGATTGGATGTCTTCCCGATACATTTCTCCCTGTATAAAAGATAATAACTTGATAACTTGGGGTGTGACTTGGGGTGCAGCGGCTTTCATTCGAAAGCTCACGGTAAAGAAATCGTTATAGGGATAGTGGAGCTCAATATCCGGACCGTGCAGAAACTTTTAGGACACAGTGACGCAAAAACAAGAATTATTTACATTCACGTGCTTAACCGTGGCCGGAGGGGAGTTAAAAGTCCTTTGGATGGATTATAGTAAAGAATACATTAATGGGGGAGTTATACGGGTCAGTATAATTAATCTTATGTGCACGACATGTACATGAAAAGCTTGTAATGTGCAAAAAAAGTGTTATAATGTACATGAAATGAACATAAATTTATACGAACCATTTAACAGTTTGCCTCATCTTCCACCCAAAGCTGATATTGAGACAAAGGAAATACTAAATCAAACAATAAAAGCAAATAGAGAACTTGCCAGGTTAAAAGGATATTGTTCTCTGCTGCCAAACGAAACTATTTTGCTGAATTCTATTGTATTGAAAGAGGCAAGAACTAGTTCTGAAATTGAAAATATAATCACTACTCAAGATGAAATATACAAAGCTTTGGCAGAAAGCGATAAAAAAATTGATAAAGCAACAAAAGAAGTATTAAATTATCGATCAGCTATATGGACCGGTTTTAATGAACTGCTAAAAAGAGGGGGGCTGAGCGTAAACACAATCTTAAATATACAAAAAGTATTGGAAGGAAACACTGCAGGAATTAGAAAACTCCCAGGAACAAGTTTGATAAATGATCAAACGGGTGAGATAATATACACGCCGCCAGATAATGAGAAGACAATATTAGATCTACTTTCTAATCTAGAAAAATACATTAATGAAAATGACGATATAGATTCTCTTATTAAAATGGCAGTTATACATTTTCAGTTTGAATCAATCCATCCATTTTATGATGGGAATGGAAGAACTGGAAGAATAATAAATGTGTTATATCTTGTACAGAAGCAATTGATTGATACACCAATACTCTATTTGAGTGAGTATATAATTAAAAACAAAAAAGAATATTACAATTTATTGCAAAAAGTTAGAACTGAAGATGAATGGAAAAATTGGATTTTGTTTATGCTAAAGGCAGTAGAAATGACTGCAAAAGATACATTAATAATCATTTCTTCGATTATGGATTTAATGAATAAGACAATAGAATTGTGTAAGGAAAGACTACCAAAAACAACCTATTCAAAAGAGCTTATCGAATTGTTATTCGTACAGCCATATACAAAAATAGATTTTTTAGTAAAAGAAAATATTGCAGAAAGAAGAACCGCTAGTAAATATTTAAAACAGCTAGAAGTGATAGGAGTATTAGAATCATATAAATCTTGGAAAGAAACGATCTATGTAAATAAAGATTTATATGAATTATTAAAACTATAATGAGGGGCACATAACAACCACTTGGAGTTAACCTGGCGGGGAACAACGTACTGGGAACCCTGTTTTACCGCTTTATTAGCGAAAATTACACCAATTATATCGAAGGCGGCGGTGAAAATATCAATTATGCAAAACTTTAAAGATGATGACATTCAAAAAAAGGGGTGGGATATGATTCTGGAAAACAAACTCAACATCACCGAACAAGTTGAACTGGCCAAAGCCGAAGAAAAAATCAGCAAGAAAAAAGCCAAACAACTGTTTGAGTCGGGCGACATGAATAAAGTAAACGTCGGAACCTTCGAAGGGTTGGCCTTCATCCATACCTATCTGTTTGGTGAGATTTATGATTTTGCCGGCAACATCCGGGACGTGAATATCGCCAAAGGCAATTTTCGTTTTGCCCCGCTCATGTATCTGGAGCAGTCACTCAAGAACATTGATTCCATGCCTCAAAGCAATTTTGATGAGATCATCGAAAAATATGTCGAGATGAACATTGCCCACCCTTTCAGGGAAGGCAACGGCCGCGCCACCCGCATCTGGCTGGATCTCATCCTGAAAAAAGAGATCCGGAAGGTCATCGACTGGAACCAGGTCGATAAAGAGGAATACCTCTCCGCCATGGAGCGTAGTCCGGTCAAAGATGTGGAAATAAAAGTACTGTTAAAAAGCGCATTGACCGATAAAATCGATGACCGCTTCCTGTTTTTGAAAGGCATCGATGTCAGCTATTTCTATGAAGGCTACAGCGAATTTAAGACGGAGGAGCTGTGAAGAATAAATCACAGACACACGATGAACGGAGGTGAACAATGGCTAAAAACAAGAAAATTGAAGTCATCGGCAGACCAAGATGCTGTAAAAAATAATAAAGTTATTTCTTCAGAAGACCTTAAAAAGGAAATTAAGACTTGGTAATTTGGTCAGAACCTTCTAAAAATGACCTAAAACAAATTTTTGAATACATCAGCCACTTTCAAAATTAACTAATTTTGAAAGTGGCCCTACCTTTAGATTTTTTCTAATTCATTATTGTATAATGAATTAGAAAAAATCGACCCAATATTGAGGCTCTGAAAAATAGCATTTTGAAAGAGCCTCACATATCTGAAGATTCGAGATATTACGCTCATGAAGTTATTGATGAATTGATCGAAGCAACAAAAATCCTGGATAAATTCCCAAGAATTTAATCTGACACCAGAAGATAAGAACGCCTTATTACTATACTGCTCTTATAAAACTGTTCGGCACGTAAATTAGATTATTACTGTCAATTCATAGGGCCTGGGGTCCCGTAAACTGGTAAATCTGGTAAGCATGCCGGTGCTTTCATAGACAAATAAGAGCTTCCCGTTGTTACAAATACTATTGTTACAAAAATATAAAATAGGAAAAAACATGCAAATTTAGAATTCCTAATATCACGGATTATGTCTTGACAAAAATATGTCCAATTGTACAATATGAAGTACGTTTGGAGGTATTTAAATGAGTAAAATTCCGGATATCGTTCCCATAAGTGATTTTCGCCAAGACGCGGCAGCGGTTTTAAAGCGGCTGCAGTCTGCTATAGGCCCGTTGGTGGTAACCCAGCGTGGTCGGGCCGTTGCGGTAATGCAGAGCTTGGAAGAATACGAGAAGCACGAGCGAGAACGAGAGTTGCTGAAGCTTCTTGCCGCGGGAGAGCGTGAGATCTCCGCGGGTAAAGGACACAATCTTTCCAGTGTAATGAATGAGGCGGATAAATTACTCGAGGGCGGGAAGGGGTGAAAGTAACGTTTACCCCTTCGGCCCGCGGGCAGTTTCTCGAGGGTTTAGAGTATATCCGGCAGGACAGCCCGGCGGCTGCACGGAAATTCCGAGAGAAGACGGAAACTGTTTTGGGTCGATTGGCCGATTTTCCGGAATCAGGGCGTTCAATTCCTGAATTCCCGGATCTCCCTCATCGCGAACTGATAGTTCGCCCATATCGGTTTTTCTACCGGGTTGTCGGAAATACTGTTTGGATTGTTGCAGTCTGGCACTCTGCTCAGTTACCCTCCCTTCCGTAACGCCTGGCGGACCGCGGAGGTCAGCCGGGGGTCGCGGCAGCAGCTCCAGTTACCTCAATCCCCTCTCCAGCCTGGCGTAGTAGGGGCTGAAACGGTTTATTCCTCCCGGAAAAGCAGGGTTCTCCGGACCGTAGGTATCGCTCTCCAATACCCGGCCGTTTTCGGAGATGCGGTAGACCAGGCACCACCACTGGTTGGGGTATATAATTACCACATGCATAAGAGAGGATTCCGGGTCCTTCCAGAAGGCATCGTAAGTGAAACCCGCCGAGGCGTAAGGGTCGGTTCGTCTGTAGAAGTTGCCCCCCGTACCGTCCGCGGCGAAAACGAGTTTTTCAAAACGGTTCGGGTCTGCCGCGGCCGTAGGGTCAAACCATTCACCCTCTAAGTCCTTCGCCCATTCCCGGTTTTTTGTAAAGCGGTGGGCCACGTAGTAGAAGGGTGCGAGAGTATCCATCTTTTCCGGAAACCTGGGCTCATTAAAGGCTAAAGCGCTCCACTCCCGCCGGTCTCCTGTTACCTTTATAAGGGCGTATATAAACCCGCGGATACCGTGGTCCTGAATTACCTGAAAACTCCCGTCCTCTGTTTTTCCTACTACATGATAGCTGAAGGCAGCGGAGGGGTGGGGATCGCAGAGGAAGGTGTACTGAACTCCGTTCCCGTCTTCCAGGAATCTGTCCCGGGCAATAAGATAGTTCGTAACAATCCCCGCCGGGGTCACCCATTCTCCAATTAAGGACCTGTAGGCGGAGAGGGGAAGTGGTTTTGGCGGCTGAGATTTCTGAGGCAGCTGTTCCCGGGTCCGCGGTTTTTGGGGTTGCGGTTTCCCGGCTTTCGCCTTTGTTCCCGCGGGATCAGCCTGAGGACCTTCGGGTTCCTCCCGACCAGTCTCTGCCGTTGAATGTCCCGGACCAAGGAGGGACATTAGTTCCGTCTCCAGACCTCCCCTGGGATGGCCGTGCCAGATAATCCTCCTGTCTCGGACGATAAAGGTGTGGGGGATTCCAGTAACATTACCCAGCTGACCGTACCGGGCCCTTCCCTCGTGCTCCGAGGCAATGGTCCAGGTAACTTCAGGATGGTCCTTCAGGAATGTCCGGAGCACCTCGGGGTCATCGTTAGAAAGCCCGAGAATGGTAAGGTCTTCTCCGTAGCGTTTTTTCA
This sequence comes from uncultured Spirochaetales bacterium, assembly GCA_964466335.1. GTDB lineage: Bacteria > Spirochaetota > Spirochaetia > SPDA01 > CAYXSD01 > CAYXSD01. The sequence goes on along the minus strand of CAYXSD010000108.1, from coordinate 2,569 downwards.
ACTCCGCCAGGTGAGGAAAAGATGCCCGGCAGGGCGCGCACCAGGTGGCCCAGAGCTCCACAACAAAGAGGCCCTCCGTTTCCGAGGGGTCCACCGGATCTCCCTGGACCCATTCAACAACCTTGAGTGTTGGTGCCGGAAGATCTGTCTGCTGTCCCCAAACGATACAGGCGGTCAGCGCGGCCACCATCAAGAGAAACACTTTTTTCATTCGTTTCCTCCTCGAGTGGCGCCGGTATAGTTTTTCTTATGAATGTATTACATGATGCGTTTAGCACCACTAACTTTATAACAAAGGCAAGTACCCTTTAAGAATAGTACAATTATCCAATTCCCGCAAGGTTAATAAGGTTAATAAATCGAACCAAAATTGAGGTTCATGTAAAATTTAATTTTGCAAGAACCTCAATTTAAAAACGATTCTGTTACAATCGGTTCCGGTTCTTTCCTGAGCGCCCCTCTTTTACAAAACACAGTGCAATCGCATGGAATCATTAAGTTCAAAAGCCCGTAGGGCGAGGTGCTGCAGCCTCGCCTGTTAGTCGCCACGGTGTGTATGCCGGGAAGGTGAGAACCCAATGGCACTAACGACTATATATACCGTCTGGCACCTGATTAATGGAAATAATCCCATCCGCCCTCTACTCAGGCACCAAAGGAGACACAGCCGGAAGCCAGCAAACTCGTCAAAGCGCCTGATGCATGGGCACTATGACAGAGCTCACTTTCAAGGAATACAGGCAACGTTGAATGGCAAAAAATTCCGGATAGCGGAGAAATCCCGTTTATAGGCGAAAAATCGGCAACCGGAAATGACAGTTACATCAAAAAATATCTATGTTATACTTACATTCCGGAGGGGGTAAAATCGTGTATCGCGCGGTCTGTTTTCCCTTTTTCGTTATTTTGCTAATCTCATTTATTGCTCATGCTGAGGATTCCGACCCGGCATCTGTAAAAGAGACCAAATTCGGTGACATGATGTTTCGTATCGACTTGAATGTCGCCGGTGTGGTACGACATGAAGAGGAGATTAATACGCTGGATCCTGCTGCGTTTAAGCCCGGGCTCCAACGTTTGGACCAAATTATTCTCTCCATCCAATAAACATCGGGGGTGTTTATGAAAAAATTTATATCTCTATTTCTATTGATGGTTGCGGCAGCGTTTTCCGGATTCGTACTGTTTGGTCAAGAAACCGGTACGGGTGAGTTCAACTATTCAGATGGATATCTTACCCGAACAAACCCGGACGGTTCGCGGGAGAAGTTTACCGAGTTGGGTCAGGTCATCCAGAAGAGCGGCCGGACATTCCTTGTTTGGGACGCATATCGTGACGGCTATAAACGTTCTGAACGTCAAGGCGTCTATGTATTTGACGGCACTGGTAGTCTGCATACCATAATCGAGGGGCCGAGCAGTACCAAATCGTACGAGGTAGACCCGTTCCATGTCACCGAAGACGGTGAATTTGTGGTGCAGCGAGGCGGAACCTGGATAATTGGAAAGCTGAACGTCTACAGCGTTGCCTCTGCCGAACTCGTGTTTCGAGCCCCGGTAACCATTTTCCTCGAGGATCAGGGGACGATCCTCTTCGGTACCGTTTATGATGAAGATTTTGACTTCCAAATCTCCGACCAGATATTCCAGATTGCCCGTCTGGACTTAAACACCCTAACGGCAGAGATCGTTCATCCGGCAACGTTCACCATCGATGATGACCGCGTACTGTCTATCAGGAACTACCACCTGAATAAGGATGGCTCCGTACAGCTAAAAGAGAACTATTATAAAGAGAGAAACCTAAAATCGAATAAGTTCTACAGTTTATCTAAATAGTTCTTATTGAGGCTCTAAAAAATAGCATTTTGCAAGAGCCTCAAGTATAGCAAATGTATAAAAGAGGTGACATGGGGTAGAATTGAAAAATTAATGGACAAAGTGCGCACATAGTATTATACTGTTAAAATGAAATTCGATTTTAACCATGAAAAGAATGCTCTATTATTCGAAAAAAGAGGAGTTACTTTTTATAATGTAATAGAATCAATCGAAGGAGAAGAAAATGAATAAATATGACCCAAAATATATAGATGAAGAAGAGAAGGAACTAATGGAAACAATTGAGCAGATTGATACTAATACCATACGAAAACCGACAAAAGAGCGGCAATTAGAAATAAAAAAGGCTGCAAAAGAATTCATTAAAAACGAAAAAAAGATGAATATTAGAATTGATCCATATGAATTAAAAAAAATAAAAGAGCATGCTGCTCGAGAAGGATTAAAATATCAAACTTTTATAAAGAGCGTTGTGCATAAGTATATAACTGGACAATTAATAGATAAAGATAAGATCGCTGGATAAAAAACACCTCAAGCAAACTTTGCCTTTTGTCATGAAGTTTGGTTTGCTCTTCACTTCGCTTAGGCAAACTTCACGCCAATCCTTCCGCTGACGCTACAGGCCGCCAAGCAGCTCTAGAAGAGTAGGCGCCCTAAAATTAGTCATGCTCTATTCAACCTATGAAGAGAGAGATCCCCGGTTTAGACGAAGTAATTCAGTATT
>CAYXSD010000107.1:0-9983 GCA_964466335.1 uncultured Spirochaetales bacterium | reverse complement strand
CTTCCCTCCCTTGAGCATGCCCGACCGTTCGTAGAGCTCCGCCAAATCCGAGTAGAGGTATCCGGGATAGCCCTTCCTGGAAGGGATTTCCCCCCGCAGCGTGGAAACCTCCCGCAGAGACTCACAGTAGTTGGCCATATCGGTGAGGATTACCAAAACATGGAGGTTTTTTGTAAAAGCCAAGTACTCCGCCAGGGTAAGAGCTGAACGGGGGGTAATAAGCCGCTCAATGGAGGGATCGTCGGCAAGACTTAAGAAGAGGGCCACGTTGTCCAAAACACCGGACTCCTCGAAGGACCGGATGAAGAACCGCGCCACATCGTGCTTGACCCCCATGGCGGCGAAGACCACGGCGAAGTTGGTTGCCCCTCCTCTGATCTTCGCCTGCCGGGCGATCTGGGCGGCCAGTTCGTTATGGGGAAGACCGTTTCCGGAAAATATGGGGAGCTTCTGTCCGCGGATGAGGGTGTTCATCCCGTCGATAACAGAGATCCCCGTCTGTATAAAGTCCCTGGGGTACTCACGGGCCGTGGGATTGATGGCGTTTCCGTTTACGTCCAGCTCCTCCTCTCCCACCGGGGCGGGCCCTCCGTCGGTTGGTCTTCCCAGTCCGTTGAAGACCCGCCCCAGCATCTGCTCCGTTACCTCTAAGGTCAGCGGTTCTCCCTGAAAGCGGACCTTGGTCTGGGGCATAGTCATCCCCGAGGTTCCTTCGAATACCTGTACAACAACTTCCCGCTCCGATGTATCTAATACCATCCCGAGCCTCCGGTTACCCTCTCGGTCCACACACTCCACCAACTCCCGGTACCCTACCGGATGGGTCTTGCGGACAAAGATCAGAGGCCCGTCGATTCGGTCCACCCCCCGGTACTCTCTGCCGGAGAGAAGCTGTTTCTTTACTTTTTCCAGATTTCCTTTTTTTGTGTCAGTCATAGATGGACTCCAGTTGGTCAATGGAGCGCTCCAGGCGGGCGGCAAGCTTGTCGAGCTTGGCAGCCTCTTCATTGGCTATGGCAAATTTCATCCGCGTAATCTCCTGGTAGACCTTCATCCGGTTCAACTTTACCAGGGTCACCCCCTGTTTCAGGGCCTGGTTTCCCCTTTCCCAGTAGGTGATAATGATGTGCAGCATCTTGAGCTGCTTCTCCACCGTGGAGTAGCGGTCGTTCTCGTCGAAGGCGTTCTGCTGAAGAAAGGCGTTCTTAAAGAGGGAGCAGACATCCAAAACAAAGCGCTGACTGTCCGGAAGGGCGTCCGGCCCTACCAGTTTCACCACCTGCTGCAGCCGCTCCTCCCGCTGGAGGAGGTCCATAATCTCCCTGCGGTCCTCCGCCCACTCGGGCCCGGCATGCTCCTCCCACCACTCGGTGACCTCGTCCAGGTACTCGCTGTAGCTCTCCAGCCAGGAGATGGCTGGGTAATGCCGGGCGTTTGCAAGCTGCCGGTCCAGACCCCAGAAGCAGCGGACAAAGCGCTTGGTGTGCTGGGTGACCGGTTCGGAGAAATCGCCGCCCGGCGGGGACACGGCCCCGATAATGGACACAGACCCTTCCTTCTGTGAGTATGTCCGCATGTATCCCGCCCGTTCGTAGAACTCGGCAATCCTGGTGGGCAGGTAAGCGGGAAACCCCTCCTCCGCGGGCATCTCCTCCATCCGTCCGGAGAGCTCTCTCAAGGCTTCCGCCCACCGTGAAGTGGAGTCAGCCATTACGGCCACGTGGTAGCCCTGGTCGCGGTAGTACTCAGCCAGAGTAACCCCGGTGTAAATGCTCGCCTCCCTGGCGGAGACCGGCATGTTGGAGGTGTTGGCTATGAGAATGGTCCGAGCCATGAGGCTCTTTCCTGTCCTCGGGTCCACCAGGTTGGGGAACTCGGTCAACACATCGGTCATCTCGTTTCCCCGCTCACCGCAGCCGATGTAGACGATGATCTCCGCGTCGCACCACTTGGCTATGGCGTGCTGGGTCATGGTCTTTCCGGTGCCGAAGCCGCCGGGAATGGCCACGGTTCCCCCCTTGGCAACGGGAAAGAGGGTGTCTATGACGCGCTGCCCGGTTATGAGAGGAATAGAAAGAGGAAGCCTCTCCTGTACCGGCCTCGGCCGGCGAATAGGCCACTTCTGCATTAGAGTGCAGGAGGTCCTCCCCTTTTCTCCTTCAATAACGGCAATTTCCTCTTCCACGGTGTATTCACCCTCTCCCGCAATGGAGGCGACCTTTCCCGATATCCCCGCCGGAACAAGAATGCGGTGTTCTATCCGCTCTGTCTCCTGTACGGTCCCCAAAACAGCACCGCCCTCAACTTCATCGCCTTGCTTTACCGCAGGAGTAAAACCCCACTTCTTTTCCCTATCTAGAGACGGGACTACTACACCCCGTTCGATAAACTCTCCGGTCTTCTCAAGAAGCCGGGTCAGGGGACGCTGGATACCGTCGTAAATAGTGCTGATGAGTCCCGGACCAAGCTCCACGCTCAAGGACATGCCGGAGCCGTAGATTTTGTCTCCCGGCGCAAGGCCGCTGGTACCTTCGTAGACCTGGATAATAGCGGTCTCACCCTCCAGTTTTATAATCTCTCCAACGAGCCTATACTCACCTACCCGGACAAGCTCCATCATGATTGCGTCGGTTATTCCGGAGGCCTCGATAATGGGTCCGTTCACTCTCCATATTTGGCCGATGATTCGCTCTGTCATTCCCTAGCCTCGATGCCCAGTTTCTGAAAAATAAGCTTCCTGTAGGCCGCCCGGCTGCGGTTTAGGCGGGTCTCCACCTGGTTTCGGTACTCAGTCCTTCCGTCCTCGGAGAGGACCCGTACGCCGTAATCTCTTTCGTCTTCCTCCGAGAGGGTCACGGTAACAGAGGACCCCCTTAAATCTCCGGCCCTTTTCTCTACTTCCTTAAGAAATTCCTCGGTAATAAGCGGCCGTTCCTTAGATGAAACAGAGATAATTACCCGGTCCGCGTCGATTCCCAGGACCGCCTCCACGGTCCAATCCCTTAAGACCCGTGGGTAATTCCCGCCGTCTAAACGTTTTTCTATCTCCTCTTCCACTTTATTAAGGACACGTTCTATGATCTTCTCGTTCTGCCGCAGGCGGACCTGTTTTTTCTTAACCCCGATGGAGGCCTGGTTGTGTTTTTTTAGCTGGGCGACACGTTCCTCCACGCGCTCCTCAGCCTCCTTCTTCCTCCGTTCCCCCTTAGCTTGGGCGGCCTTCTTCTTCTGTTCCGCCTGGGCCTCGGCCTGCCGGATAATCTCCCGGGCCTCTTCTTGGGCCTTCTGCTCAATTTCTTTGAGGAGTTTCTCCTTTCCCTCAGCGTTTAGGTCCCTTGCAAGGGCGTTTAAGTCCTTCACAATCGTATCCCAATTGCCTCGTTTACCATTTCTCTTAATTTCGGCCTCCCCTCTAAGCGCCCCTTTCTGTCGGGGATCTCGACAATCAGAGGGAACTGTTCCGAGAAGAGGTAAGAGTCCACCTCTTCCCGGATATACTCGGCGGCCCGTTCGGTAATGAGGACAATACCGATGGAGTGGTCCTGAAGGGTATGCTTGAAGGCGGATTCCGCCTCCTCTCTTCTTCCGACAACTCTGCCTTCGACCCCGACCAGGCCGAAGCCGAGGACGGTGTCCTCATCACCAATAATAAAATACCTCATTCCGCGTCATACCTTCCCCAGAATCATAAGGGCGGTTATGAATCCGAATACCACCAGCCCCTCTGCCAGGGCAATAAAAATCAGGGCCTGACCGGCGATCTCCGGTTTTTCCGCGATGGAGCCCATAGCGGCGGCCCCCACGTTTCCGATGGCGATCCCCGCTCCTATGGCCCCGAAGCCGAAGGCAATGGCAGCACCGATAAGGGCAAACTTTGTAACCTGGGCCCTGTTTTCAGGGATCTCCTCGGCGGCCTCGGTACCCGCCTCCTGGGAGAAGACATTGAATACCCCTACCGTCCCAAAGATCACCATAAAGGCAAACATTACCAGAACGCTTACGCGGACCCGATGTGTAAACTGTTTTTCCGGATTCTTCATCTCATCCTCCATACTCTGCTCGTTTCAAGGAGACCGGCGTGTAGGCAATACCGGACCCCGAAAAGTGTTTCGAGAAAAATTCATAATAGTTCAACCGCAGGGACTGTATTCCCGCGGACAATCCTTCCAGTACAATTACCAAGAGGTTCCCCAAAATCAGTATAACGTAGGATCCAATGGTATAAGAACCGTCCCCCACCATGGAGGCGATTTGAAAAAAGGCGGTCATAAGGCTCACATGGGCAATTCCCAATCCCGCGACCCGCATAAAGGAGAGGGTATTTGACAAGTATCCGCTGAAAACCTCCAGCATCTCCACAATCCACTCCATGAGCACATCAATAACGGTAAAGAAGTCGAACTCCTTGCCGTGTTCCCGTCTCTCCCGAATGAATTCAACAATCGGTTTTAGAAAAAGGAGGAGCGCCGGAACTCCCAGGATCCAAAAGAGGAGTGAACCCGGTGGGAGAGATGTAAAATCGTGGTTTGCAAAATAGTAGGCAGTGTATATCCCCGCCCCGTACATCCAGCCGCCTAAGACCCCTGTTTTATCCAAAACGAGTTTTACCCAATTTTTTTTCCTCAGACAGTTGATCCAGTTTATAAGAAGTCCTACTCCGATAACGGCAATACCGAAATAAATGGTAATAATGAGGATACCATAAATATCGTTAACGAAACCCCCATGGGCATGCCCGGTCACGGCGCCGTGGAAGTCAAACCAGACGGGAGGAAACCAACCCATACCGAAATACGCACCGAAGAGGACCCCGAAGACAATAGCCGATGCGCCGCACCAGATAATAAGCTGAAAGAGACGGGCGATAGACTCCCCCCGTTTCATCCAAGCTCCGAAGATACCCGTCAGGAGGAGGACAGCCCCGTGGCCTGCATCGCCGAACATCATACCGAACATGAGGAGGTAGGCCACGGCTACAACGGGAGTTGGATCGAAAGTGCCGTACTGGGGAATGGCGTAGTTTTCCACCAGCATCTGAAAGGGTTTAAGGACCTTCGGATTGGTAAACTCCACCGGAGCGTCCATCCCTTTGAATCCCACCGCCTCCTCCGGGCGGCGCCACTCGATGTAGCAGGAGTTATCGCAGGCCTCCCGAATGGTTTTGTCCAGCATCTTCTGCATGGACTTAGGCACCCATCCGGCGAGGAGGACGGTATGAGAGGTCTTGCCGTAGTTGTTCTCGATGGTGTTGTACAACTCGTTGAGCCGGAGGTTCTTCCAATAGCTTAGGAGGGTTTCTTTTTTCTCCTCCACCAGATCCTCCACACCCTCCTTGAGTTTCCTCTGTTCCTCTTTAAGGGACCCCAATCGGGCCTCGATCTTTCCCCGGTCCTCTTTGCTCAGTTCCAGGGCCTCCTCTTCCAGCTCCATTTCCTTGAACCGGAAACGCTCCATAATCTCTTTTACCGCCGTCTCGTTTCGCTTCAGCGCGATAACGATACACTCCCCGCCTGTGGAAAGGTCCAGGGGAATAGCCACCGCGGGAACGTTCTGGACTTCTTTAATAAACGTCTCCCTCTCCTCCGGTTCCACCGCTCCGGAGTAAAAACTTAGGAACCTGGAGCCCTGCTTCATAATATCCGGGGAAAGAGAACTGCTCGTCTCCAACTGGCGGAGTACATCGGTGAGACGCATAAACTCCTGTTGAATCTGCCTCTGCTTCTCCCGGACTTTCTCGATATCACCGGAAAGTCGGTCAGCCTCTTTTCCTGCTTCTTCTACTTTGGGCGGCTTAAGCTCCTTTACATCCAGCTCAGTTTTTTTTACCGGATCAATCCGGATAAGAGTAAGAAGGGACTCAATTCGTCTTCTTGCCGACTGGATATCAGTTATGTTCACCTTAGGGGCAACGGAGTCGAGCTTTTTTATATAGGGGGTTTTCAGTTCCCTCACCTTTATAAAGTGCATGGCCCCGCTCTGTAACAGGGCCCGGGTTACCGAGTCGTAGTACTCCATGTCCACCGCGGCGATCATTTGCCGCATTAAGGCGGTACTCATAGGCTCTCCATTAAGCTTCTCTCTTCCACTCCATAGAACTTCCCATTCAATATCCTTATGATCTTTTGTATCTCATTCTTTTTTATGAAGCAATAGGCAAGGATAATTCCCACAGTAAAGGGATATCCAAAGAGAAGGCGGCGGACCTCATCGCGGAAGATCTCTTCCATCATGGAAAGAAGGATGAGCAAGGCCGTATCGTCCCGCTTCCCTTTCATCTTATCGAGCTGATCGGTGAGGGTCTCATCGCTGTAGTGTTTGGAAAGGATATTCACCAGTGCTTGCATGGGATTTCCGCTGCTTATGGCCCCTGAAAGCTCCTCCCTGCCCAGATGTCTTCCTCCGGAGAGAAAATCCCCGGGACCTCTGGTCGTCTCAGTCTCTCCCGGCCCCTCAACGGAGTAAAACCTAAGGAACCTCCCTATCCGGGTAATATTCTCCATATCAATTTGAATCCCAATTATCCTCTCGGCGATCTCTCTGTCCCGTTTCTGAAGATGCTTCATCTCTTCCTTCAGATGGGTAAAGAAGAGTTCCTCCAGTCTAATCTCCACATGGTAGAGAGACCCGGACCCCTTCATACGTTCAAGGCCTTCCTCCACCACGCTCCGGTAGGGAGTTCCCTCCAAGAAATCCAGAAGCTCCTCCTCCGAATCCGCGTAGATTATCCCGTGGATGTCGATATCATGAAGGACCTTCTCTTTATAGAGATAGGAGAGACCGTCCTGGACTTCCCGCTTCCGCACCGTCCTGTCGAACCAGTAACGGAGGGCATCCTTTACGAGTTCTATCTCATACTGCTCCAATATTCGGTCTAACAGCCCGATGAGCTCCCCCTTCAGGTACCCTTTAAGTTCCTTTACCGTCTCTATTTCGTGTTCCAGAATGACCCGTTCGGCCATTTTCATATCCCCTGTCTCGTGGTAGACCTGGGGGAGTTCTGAATAGGCAGTATTTTCTAAGACCTGGATTGCCTCGTTCAGGTCCGCGGCTTGAATCATCCGCTGGAACTGCTCCTCTGAAACTCCCTTACTGATTCTGGCCCTCAGTTTCGCGTTGATAAAACCGTACTTTCCAACCGCCCTGCTCATATTTTCCCCTAGTGTCCCTCTTCCGCGGGGCTGGAGGATAGGGTGGAAGAGAAGAGATGGTCTGTAATCTCTTTTACCGTTTCTTGTAAGAGGTCCTCTTTTCCGGCGAAGAACTCGGAAGACTCCTTTTCCAGTTCCGCTGCCGCCCTTTCGTACTCCGCCTTGGCTTCCTCCTCCGCCTCGGCTACCTTCCGGGTAAAGAGCTCCTGGGCCTCTTTTTTACTCTCCTGCTCGATCCGGCTAGCCTCCTCATCGGCAGAGCGCTTAATCTCCAGGGCCTTCTCCCGGGCCTCCTTTACAATCTCCTCGGCCTCTTCCTCTTTTTTAAGAATTTCATTGATAATAGCTTCCATACTCCCAGTATGAAGCTATTCGAGGAGGTTGTCAAAGCGGGACCTTGCCGGCTCGAGTAATTTGAAAGTCTTACAACTTCCAAATTTAGAATTGCTTCATTTTTTTAGCGGAAATTACATATTCAAACCGTTGGAGGCATTCTAATTGTGGGAAGTGCGTACGTACTTTCCACAATTAGAATCGCTGTGCCGGTTCAGCCCCCGCCGCCGGGAGGAAAGAGGGCAATTTCTGCCTCTTCTGAAACGAGAGTATCCAGTTTTTGTAGATGGTGAATATTTTTTCCGTTTAAGAGGATAATAGTTCCGTTTTTTAGATTCCCCTGATCATCTAGAAGCTTATGCAGAAAGGGCGTTTCGACCCCGTCCTGGGTCCGATCCAAAAGCCCCCCGATGGTTTCACCGGGGAGGTAGTCAAGCTCCAGCTCCTTCCTTTTAAGAAGGAGCTGGAGGAGTGTAAAAAAACGGACTCTAATCATTGTGCCAGGCCAAGGTCCTGCAACGTTTTTTCAGGAATTGTACCGTCGGGACTCCAGTTCCTCAGTTCATAGTACTCCGGCAAGAGTTTATCCAGATGGTGCACGGCTCCCTTTTGAGGTCCGTCCGGCAGAGGTTCGAACATTCGCTTGGGAAGGGTGTCCTGTGAAGAATCGATTCCGGCGGCCATGTTGAATTTTCTCTCCAGATTCCAGATTCTCGTCCCGATTGTAAGCACTTCCTCCGGAGAGAGGCTAAATCCCGCGGAAGCGTTTATTAAATCCGCGTAATCATCCAAGCCGAGCGCAAAGGAGGTAAAAAGGCAGAGCCCCGCGGAGTCGATGACCGCCGTAAGGTCCTGAAAGGTTATGACCCACTGCGGTTTTCCCTTCAGCTCCTGGGGATCGAGTTTTTCCGGCACTCCTAAGACCTCCGGGCTTATCATATATCCTCGAACGTGACAGCCCCCGCGGTTACTGGTGGCGTACTGAAGACCGTGTCCCTGAACGCCCCGCGGATCGTATGCCGGAAGTTCCTGTTTTTTCACCGTCATAGACATTTCCGGATGTCCGTACGCATCGGCCATACGCCAAGAGCCTTTCGCCATCAGTTTTCCCAGTTTTCCTTCGCCTTTTCCCATTTTGTTTGTCCAGTAGACAACGGATTCGGAGTTCCCGAACTTCAATTCCGGACCGTCCTCAAGGTCTTCTTTTGGAATATGCCCTTTTTCGTAAAGTTCCATGGCCGTCCCGATGGTCACCCCGGCGCTGATGGTGTCCAATCCCAGTTCGTTGCAGAGGAAGTTTGCCTCGCAGATGGAATGAAGATCGTTCACCCCGCAGTGGGCGCCAAAGGCCCATCCGGTTTCATATTCCGGTCCTTCCATGGTAACACCGTTTGGAAGTTCCACGTCCCTGGCGCAGCCGATGGGGCAGGCGAAACAGGCGGTATTTTTTTTCAAGTATCCCTTATTAACAAGGGCCTCTCCGGATATTTCATCGGTGCCGTCGAAGGTGGCAAATTGAAAATTTCTGGTGGGGTAAAGACCTCCCTGGTTAATGATGTTGTCCAGTACCTTGGTCCCCAGCGCGGGAAGCCCCTCGCCGGTAACCGAATGCTGCTTTAATTTATCGATCTTTTCTTTTACCGCGCCGGTAAAGGCGCTTTTGTCCTTGAAATCGATGGTATTGCTTCCCTTTACCACAATTGCTTTGAGGTTCTTCGATCCCATAACCGCGCCGACGCCGCTCCTCCCGGGGGCCCTGTGCTTATCGTTTATGATGCATCCGATCAGGGACTGTGCCTCCCCCGCGGGACCTATGCAGGCCACCCGGGCACGTTTCTCCCCTACTTCCTCTAAGAGGATATCCGTGGTTTCACCTGTTTTCTTTCCCCACACCCCGGAGGCGTCCTTAAATTCAACATTGTTGTCGTAGACTGAGAGGTAAACAGGCTTATTACTTTTCCCTTCAACTATGATCATCATGTATCCGGTTTTTCGAAGTACGGCCCCCCAAATACCTCCGGAGTTTGAACAGGCGATGGTCCCGGTGAGAGGACTCTTGGTAATTACCATATATCGTCCCGCTGTGGGCGCACTGGATCCGGTCATAAGACCGCAGGCAAAGATCAGTTTATTCTCCGGGGAAAGGGCATCCACACCGGGATCCACCTCATCCGCAAAGTACTTCGATCCGAGTCCCCGTCCTCCGAGATAATTCTTGATCAACTTTTCGTCGATAGGTTCTTCGCTGGTGGTCTGGTTAGATAGATCCACCCTCAACAATGTGGCATCAGTGAGTTTCATACGCTCCTCCTATTCATTAGAGCGCTCACCTTTCCAAACACGGGAGGCTACGGGGTTTCCCCCGCGCCCTTACGGCCTTACACCATAGAGCTATGAGTTTTCTCCACAGGTCCTTAGGCTCGGAGAGCTTATTATTTGTATGCATTAATTCTATGAGCGGAGTGTCGCGTTGTCAAATTTTTTAATCACTTTTTCCAGTCA
>CAYXSD010000106.1:0-9998 GCA_964466335.1 uncultured Spirochaetales bacterium | reverse complement strand
ACCTGGGACACCCTGATTATGAGTCAGGTGCTCTAACCAACTGAGCTATGGGCCCGCTACTTAGATATGGGAAGTAGCTATTCCCGGCGGGTCTGCCTCTACCCAAATAGGGCTTCAGCGGAGGATATTTATTGCATATCCGCTTGATTCTGTCAAGGCACCTGCTAGTTCTGCTTCCGGGGAAAGGCGTCGTGAAACCCGATAGAGGCAAGCCGATTTTTTGTGTTGGTAATGTCCTTGGCCGGAACGTTGGGAAGGATAACGCGCACAATACCGGAACCGCCTGATTCGAATGCCGGTGAAAAGCCATGTTTTACAAGGGTATCCTTAGCTCTTATTGCGTAGTCCTTAATGGAGAAAGCGGCGACTTGGATTTTATAGAGAGTGTGGGAAGCTTCAGCGGCTTGTTTTGTGGAAGTATCATCATTCTCGGAGGGTGTTTTCTGCTCCGATTTCGTGGTTCCTGCGGCTGCCGCGGGTTTTCCCGTATTTTCATCATCCAAACCGAGATGAGATGTGTCCGGTTCGGGAAGGTCCACTCCCGAGTCGGCGTTGTCGGCAGGCTTTTTCTCTGCCGGGACCATCTCCGTCGCGGCTGCTTCGCCCGCGGGTTGAACAACTTCAAGACGCACACGGGCAACTCCGTCGCCGGTCATATCGATTTCCTCCGCGGCTGCCTTGGAGAGATCGATGATCCTGCCCCGAACAAAGGGTCCCCGGTCATTTATGCGGACCTCGACGGATTTTCCGTTCTTGAGGTTTGTTACTTTCACAATTGTGTGGAATGGGAGGGTTCGGTGGGCGGCGGTGAGCTTGTAGGTATCGAAGGTCTCCCCGTTGGCGGTGAGTCTGCCCTGGAACTTGCCCCCGTACCAAGAGGCGTATCCTTCCTCCGCGGCAAAGACGATAACCGGCAGGACAAAGGTAAAGAGTAACCCGATAAGGAGAATGGTCTTTTTCATAGTCTCAGTATCGGAGGATAGGTCTTAAAAATAAACCACTTTTCTCATGTTCTACCGAGTCAAAGAAGATAGATAATGTCCTGTGGTCCCGGGAAAGCTGGGCGAGGTCAGGGACGGTAGGTAAATCCTAAGGAAATAAGCTGTACGAAGAGGGTATTACTCAGAGCACCAAAATCGCCATCCCCGCCTATGTTAAAAAAGTCCAGACCGAAATTTAATCTTAAACGAATTGCTATTCTGTCGGTTATGTTGAAGGTCACTATGGGACTCAAATTGAAGAAATTATGAAAGAGTATTCCCGATTGAGCGAAGATAACTCCAATATTATATCCGAAGAAAAAGGTCCCGGCAATTCGGTCCAAGGTGCGGTAGGCCACTCCAATTCCGGGGAGAAGAAAAACGTCCTTTGGTTCATAGGCGGGGTCGGAGTATAACGTGTAATCCGCGTTGGTCACATCGAAAAAGAGGGAAGTATAAAACCCGACATTGTCCCAGGGATACCAAGTAAAATCGAAGGTAAGAGGGAGAAAACTGAAGCGGGAATCCGCCCCAGCGCCTTCCATAGCGAAGAGGCCGCTTAGGTCTCTGGTAAATACTGATGTATATAAAGTCAGTTCAAAAGGACGCTTTAATTTCTCGGAGAAATCAACCTCTTCCACCATTTGTTCCGTTTTTTCATCGGTTATTCGGGTTTCCAGTTTTATCTCCGGCAAAACCAAATCCAGATGACGGGCGAATTCCTCGGAACTGGTCTCTAAAAAGAGGATGAAACTATCCATATTCCCGGTATAGAGGGTGGAATGTTCTTCCAGGGCCTCTCCGTTCTGGGTCAGCGTGACTGTAAGCTTCGTTCCCAGCTCCACTGATTCCCAATCCACTTCTACCACGGCATGGGCTTTTTCCCTTTCCTCCACCCGAACGATGGGCTGAATCGAGGAGACGGTGGTGTAGTACATCTCTAAAAGATTGGCAAGGGTCTTGTCTTCCCCCTCTTCCGGCACCGGAGGAGGGGAGGTAAATGCAAAATAGACTCGTTGGGGAATCTTGTCTATTTCTCGATCTATTTCTTCAGCAGAGAGTTTCTGTAAAGGTAAAAATGATGAAAGAAGGACTATCCCAAAGAAAAAGAGTATGCTGATAGACCCCATCCCCGTCCTGAATCGGCTTCTCATTATTGTATCCTCACTCCGAAACCGATATAGAAAGTACCGTAGAAGGGGACCATAACCGGATCATTTTCAGTTTCTATGTCGATTCTCCAGGAGAGGGGATCTAGAAGCATGCCGAAATGGATAAAAGACGGTGTTGTGCTTAATCGTTTGTTAAGGTACCACTTAATTCCTGCTTCAATAGAAGCACCCAAAGTTAAAAAAGGTCCGATCTCTTCGTACTGTGCAAAATCGTAATCCCAGTAATCGAATCCATCGACGAATTTAAAGAGTCCGAGAATTCCCAGATTCAAATCCAGGGTCTTTCCGTAAAAGGAAAGGGAGGGCCCCGCGTAGATAGGTACTTCCCAGGTAGCGGTGTCGGTCCCCAGAAATGCGTCGCTGGCCTCGCTGAAAATAACTCCGCCTCTTACAGCAAGGGAAACCGGCTTAAAAAGTTCCCTGTCGTAAGTGGCCAAAAGACCTAAGGAGGGACCGTCGGTCCTGGATGTGTTGTAATCGAAGGTGTTTCCGGAAATTACTATTTGCTCAAATCCTCCACCCCAGGTTACCCCGCCGCTAATAGAGTTTTTCCAGCTCAGTCTCTGGTCGATAATTTCTTTTACGGAGACCTTTTTTTCGTAGGAGATGATTTCCCGGTTTATCTCCTGTTTTTCTTCGATGACCTCTTTCCCTACCGCCGGCAGGACCCGGGTTATATTTTCCATGAACTGCTCGGTCATACCATCGATAGATTCGAACATGGCCAGTCCCGCTTCCCCGGTGTACATGATGGAGGTCTTTACCTGTCCCGTTCGGACATCGTAGAGGGACGCGTGGACAAAGAGGTCCTCCTCCTCCGCTTTGAATCGTCCGGAGACCATCAATTCCGCGCCCAGTTCCTCCGCACGAGAGAAGTCCGGTCTTCCTTCCACGGTATAGCCTGTAGTGGATGAGTTTGTCATTTCCGATTCGTCGGAGGCATCCGATTCAAGGATTACCTGAATGTTGTCCTTTTTATAGAGGACCGAGGCAATGACATCGGAAAATACCGAACGGAGATAGTCAAAATCCTTGTCGCCGATGTTATTAAGGGGGCTAATTAAGAGACTGTACTTGTCCTGGGTAATATCGGCAGCTCTCTCAGCTTCCGTTTCTTCCTCGGAAACCTTCTCGGTAGGTCTTGTAAGAGATATTTCCGCCTTGCCCGGACCTGTAACATCTATAAAGGTCTGAGCCGGATTGAATCCTTCCATCTCCAACCGGACCAAGTGTTTTCCCGGTTCCAGGTCCGCTGTAATGGGAGCGTTTCCCCAGTTCTGTCCGTCTATAAGCACCTCCGCCCCTTCGGGCCGGCTTATGATTTCGAAATCGTACCGCTCCTTGTCCAGAACAAACCGGGGACGGTAAGGCCCGAACCCCTGGAAGTATTTCCCGAACCACTCGCTGAATCCAATAAAATCGGCAATATCCTCGGAAACACGTTTCTGGTCTTGTGGAGTAACGTGGGTAAGGATAATTTCCCCTTTATCATCCATGACAACTTTCTTGGGAAAGAGAAAGACCGTATCCGCGCTTAGGGTAAAGGTCACCTTTGCCTGTGTCCCGGGATCGATGTAGGTATACTCCCCGGAAGGCATGGGCTTGTAATGCACTGAGAAATTCTTCCTGCGGATGGTCATATTGAAGTCTTTCGGCCCGGAGAAGGAGAGCTTTTCCGTTTCCCCGCTTACTCCTGGGGGTATGGCATCTACCACAATCAGAAGGCTGTCCTCCTCTTCGCGGGGAGGGCCTATGGAACGGCATCCGGGGAGTAAGAGAAGAAGGAAGATGAGGGCAGTAAAAGACAAGAAGAGCCTGGAAAAAATCTTTTTCCCATCAAAAAGAAAGAGTAGAAAGCGATCGTACTGTTGTCTTTTCACCCCATGTCTCTCCTTTTATTATACACCCTATGGGGAAGAGGTCAACAATGAAAATCCCCTCCTGAAAACCCTCCGTTGATATTAATTGTCTTGGCGGGGTATAATCCACGGCATGGGAAGAAAATCAACACATTGGGCCGACATAAACGCTGAAAAGATAATCCGGGAAAAGGGGGAGGAGGAGGTCTACGTGGCCGCTTCCGGAATCACTCCCTCCGGAACGGTGCATATAGGAAATTTTAGGGAAATTATTACCGTGGAACTGGTGGTGAGGGCCCTCAGGGACATGGGGAAGAAGGTCCGTTTCATCTACTCCTGGGACGATTATGATGTATTCAGAAAGGTACCGAAGAACATGCCCGAACAGGAGAGGCTTAAGGAGTACCTTAAAAAGCCGATAACCCTTGTCCCGGATGTTACAGGCCGGACGGAGAACTACGCTAAGGCTAACGAAAAGGAGCTGGAGGAGCTTCTCCACAAAGTCGGGGTAGACCCGGAGTATATCTACCAGGCGGATAAGTACCGCTCTTCCGTGTACGCAGAGGGAATAAAACTGGCCCTGGAGAAGGAGAATACCATCCGGGAGATCCTGAACGAGCATCGGAGCGAACCCTTAGGGAAGGAGTGGAAGCCCGTCTCGGTGTTTTGTACCAGCTGTGACCGCAACACTACCCGGGTAACCGAATGGGACGGAGAGTACGGGGTCTCCTACGAATGTTCCAGCTGCGGAAACAAGGAGACGGTGGACTTACGGCAGACCGGGGCGGTAAAGCTTCCCTGGCGGATCGACTGGCCCATGCGGTGGAAGGAAGAGGGGGTGGACTTCGAGCCAGCCGGCAAAGACCATCACTCCGAGGGGGGCTCCTTCGATACCGCCCGGCGGATTGTGAAAGAAGTCTACGGCGGTTCTCCCCCGGTGACTTTCCAGTACGATTTTATCAGAATAAAAGGGCGGGGAGGAAAAATTTCCTCTTCCACCGGTGAAGTAGTAAGCCTTCGGGATGTATTGGAAATTTATCAGCCGGAGATTATCCGTTATCTTTTTGCCGGTACAAAACCCAACTCGGAGTTTGCCATTTCCTTCGATCTGGATGTCCTTAAGATCTACGAGGACTACGACAAGTGCGAACGGATCTACTTCGGCGCGGAGGAAGTGGGAGAAAAAAGAAAGGAGAAGGAGAGGCGAATCTACGAACTCTCCCAGGTGAAAGATGTCCCCAAAACACTTCCCTACCAGCTCTCTTTGAGGCACCTCTGCAACCTCCTTCAAATTCACGACGGAGATATCGAGGCGGCCATAGAGCAGTTGGGAGATGTGGAGGAAGAGCAGAAGAAGCGGCTTAGGATGCGGGCCGCCTGTGCCTGGAACTGGATTACCACCTACGCCCCGGAGGATTTTACCTACCGACTGCGGTCCCCGGAGGACCGGCCTGTGGAGTTGGACGAGAAAGGCCGGGCAGTGGTTTCCGGATTAAAGGATCTGGTGACGGAACTGGACACCTATGACGAAAAATCACTGGCGGAAGCCTTGTACGGCATAGCGGAAAAAGCCGGGGTGGAACCGAAGGAGATGTTTAGGACCATTTACTCCGTACTCATAGGAAAAGAACGGGGTCCGAGGCTTGCCAACTTTATTATCACCATCGGGAAAGCGAAAATAGAGAAAGTCCTTAAGGCCTACACCTAAGCCGCCTTGCTGAAGAAGTAAGGATGAAGGTGCCGCGTGTTTGTTGTATATCTTTCATCATCGGGTAAGCCGCTTTAAAAGCGGGTCTTTTTTTCTCCACTTTTTGTTCACCTTTACTCGAAGGTCCAGATGGACGGAGTAGGGGAAGAGGCGGTTGATTTCTTTGGCGGAGCTCTTCCTGATTGATTTTATAGTTTCTCCTCCCCGGCCGATAAGAAACCCCTTCTGACTTTCCCGTTCCAACACCAGGAAGGCCCGCACCCAGAGCTCCTCCTGTGTTTTGCCTTTCATTTCCATATCCGCGATTTCCACGTAGAGGGAGTGGGGGACTTCCTGCCTTACCTTTGCCATTGCGTATTCCCGGATGATTTCTGCTATTCTGAATTCCGGTTCCTGATCGGTGTAGTACTCTTCCGGGTACATGAGCTCACCCTCCGGAGCGAGCCTGTAGAGGTCGGCCAAAAGCCCCTCCGTTCCCTCACCGGAGAGGGCGGAAATGGTTCGGATTGGAGGGGCCGCCGATGCTAAGGATTCCAGGAATTTCTTTTCCAGAAAGACCTTCATTTCTTCCGGTTTACTTTCGGGAAGATCGATCTTGTTGATCCCCACAATAAGTCGGTCCAGGTGGGGGGTAAGGGTGGCGATGATCTTCTCTTCCTCCTCTCCCGGGGGTCGATTAGCGTCTATGAGGTAGAGGACCAGGTCCGACTCCTCTATTGCCTCAGTTATAACGGCGGTCATATACTGGTTAAACTTCCTCTCTGATTGATGGAAACCCGGAGTGTCTAAAAACACCAGCTGTCCTTCCTTACTCGTCAGGATTCCCCTTATCTTATTCCGGGTAGTCTGCGGGACCGGCGAAACAATGGATACCTTCTCCCCGCAGAGGGTATTAAGAAGGGTCGATTTTCCCGTGGAGGGTCGGCCGATAATGGAGACGAAGGCGGATTTGGTCATTTTTACAAGAATTCCCTCATTTTGCTGATATTCCTCTTTTTTCAGAGCCGTGGATTTAGTATTATAGAGCAGGAAGAACGAAAAAACAATCCGGCTGAAAAGTACAGAAAAAGAAATAATGGAGAGAACAATGAGCAGAAACATTCAATCACTATACCCCTGCCATGGGGAAGAAAAAGATAATGGAAAAGATAATAGAGATAGAAGAGCAGAAAAGGATGAAGAGGAAAACGGGGATACTACTAATAAGCAGAAGGAGCAGGAGGGGTTAATCCAAAAGCTATTAAAAACCCGTACCATTCTCCTTTCCGGAGAGATCAACAAACCCTTAGCGGAGCGGATTATACGAGAGCTCCTTCTTATGGACGAGGCCGGGGAGGAACCAATTAAGATATTCATAGATTCTCCCGGTGGAGATGCCGACGCGGGATACGCCATTTTCGATATGATTCGGTTCATTAAAGCCCCGGTGTACTGTATCGGCATGGGATTGGTAGCCAGCGCCGCTGCCATTGTCCTCCTCGCCTGTCCCAAAGACCGCAGGATAGGACTGCCCAATTCCCATTACCTTGTGCACCAACCTCTAAGCGGCATTCGCGGTGTTGCCACAGAGATAGAGATCCACGCCCGGGAACTGGAAAAACTGAAAGACAAGATCAATGAACTCATCTCCCAGGAAACAGGGGTAGACATAAAGAAAGTGGAGAAAGACACGGACCGGGATTTCTGGATGAACGCGGAAGAGTCATTAAAGTACGGCCTGCTCTCTAAAATCGTAACAGATAGAGAAGGACTGGGTATATGAAAAAAGAGGAGCTGAAGGCCTGCTTGGAAGACACCTTTCCGGGATTTTCCAATGAAGAGGTGCCCGGCTCAGTAAATTTTAAAAAGGGTAAGGTCCGGGACATTTTCGATCTAGGCGCTCGTCTTTTGATTGTCACTACAGATCGTATTTCCGCTTTCGATCGAATACTCACTACTATTCCCTGCAAGGGGGAAGTCCTCAATCTGATGGCTCTCTACTGGTTCAATCAGACCAAAGACATTATGGACAACCATATCCTGGAAGAGGTAACCCCAAGGGCTGTAGCGGTGAAGAAATGTGATGTCCTGCCGGTGGAAGTGGTAGTTCGGGGATATCTTACCGGGTCCGCCTGGAGAGACTATCAGGCGGGGAAACCAATCTCCGGGATCCAGTTGGAGGAGGGGTACCAATTCAACCAAGCCTTTGAAGAACCCTTGTTGACTCCTTCCACCAAGGAAGAGCATGGGGAGCACGATGTTCCTATTTCATCCGAGGAAGTGGTGGAAAAGGGAATCATTGATCCTAATATCTGGAGGGAGATAGAGGAAAAATCCTTAGCCCTCTTTAAACGGGGCAGCGAACTGGCAGCGGACCGCGGATTGATTCTGGTGGATACCAAGTACGAATTCGGTGTGTCCGAAGGGAAGCTTGTTCTGGTGGACGAAATTCATACCCCCGATTCGAGCAGGTTCTGGTTCAAAGACACCTACCGGGAACTCTTTGAAAAGGGAGAGAAGCAGCGGAAGATCGACAAAGAGTACCTCCGGCAGTGGCTCATGGAGCAGGGCTTTATGGGAGAGGGTGATCCTCCGGAAATCCCCGACGAGATTAGGGAAGAGGTGGCAGTACGCTACATCCAAGCCTACGAGAATATAACCGGAAAAGAATTTTCTCCTAGTTGCAAAGATCTTGAAGCAGAAAAGCAGAAAATCCTGTCTTATCTATAGGGGAAGACCTCTATAGATTTTTCTATAGAATTTAAGAGAATTTAAGGCCGAAAGAACCGGTCAAAAAAACCAAATAAACCTCTTGTCTTCCCCTAGTGGAGGACGTATGAAAAACCTAAAAAAGAAATCCTACTATAGGGGTCCCTCTAAGGCCCTTTTTTGGGGAGTGCCTTTCCTAGTGCTCTCTGTTCTCTTGCTCAGTTCGCGCTGCAGTTTGGACCTGCTCGAGGACGGGGAAATCACCCTTTTAAGCTACAATGTGGAGAACCTCTTTAACGCCGGCTGGGACGGAACAGAGTACGATGAATTCAATCCCGCGGCGGGAAAGTGGACGGAGCGGCACTACCAGGCAAAGTTAAGGAGAGCCGCGGAGGTTATTGAGAAGTCTGTTACAGGAGGGGCGGACGTCCTTCTTCTCCAGGAGGTGGAGAACCTGGATGTAGTTAGGGTCTTGGTGGAGGAGTATCTTGGGGGCTTGGGATACAAAGAGATAATTTGTCCCCAGGGCGAGGCTTCCGCTGTAAATACCGCCCTTGTTTCGCGGTTTCCTGTGGTGGAAGTGGTAACCCACCGGGTCCAGGCCCCTTTACCGGAAGAGTCCGCCGTAAGCGCGGGCAGGCTTCGTTTTATCCTGGAGGCGGTGGTGGATACCGGTAATGGGCGTATTAGGGTAATTAACAATCATTGGAAATCCAAATACGGCGGGACGGAAGAAACGGAGTACCAGCGGAGGGCCTCCGCGGACCTGGTAATGCAGCGGCTGCTTAGGGTTTCCCCGGACTGTCCAGTGGTGGTGGGGGGAGATCTCAACGCGAGTTACCATGATTGGGACCGAGTGGCCTATCCTACCGCCTTGGTCCCATGGCCCTCCGATTATACCGCTGATGATAGGGAAAACGGTGAGGACGGGTTTATGCCTCTTTTAGCCTCCACGGACCGAGATGCGCTGGATGATGGACCCTTCGATGCACCGGTGCTCTTTAATCCCTGGGAGACCCAAGACTTTCCCGGGAGTTATGCCTACCGGGGAGACTGGGAAAGGATAGACAATTTTCTTATTTCCTCGGCTTTACTGGACGGGGCGGGACTGGAGTTCAGTTCTTTCGAAGTCTATAATGCTCCTTTCCTCCTCACCTCTTCGGGGTATCCTCTCGGGTGGAGTACAGAAGATATGAGCGGCTATTCCGACCATCTCCCCCTGGTGCTTCGGCTGGAAGTATTTTAGTGTGCATTGTCGATCCGCGGAGCGCCTAGCCTAAAACCTACTTTGTGTAGATCTCCCTGCTGCCCGGTGAGGATTTCCTGTAGTGGAAGTCGAACTCCTTAAAGAGAAGGTTTCCCTGGAAGGTATCGTTAGAGAGGCTTCGCTTAATCCAAAATTTGGTGTTCCAGTCGGGGTCCAAGGTTATCCGGGAAAAGCGACAGTCCAGCATGGAGGATATCCCGGCCTCCGGCTTTTCAATTAATCCGAAGGAAATGAGGATGTTGTCCGCCTCCAATTCTTCCTGCGTGACCTCATGGTTTAAGGGGATGATAGTGGTGGAGGCCGGCTTTTTTTCGTTCAAATTTG
>CAYXSD010000105.1:0-10567 GCA_964466335.1 uncultured Spirochaetales bacterium | reverse complement strand
ATAGTGACCTGACCCAATTATATCAATAGCACTATTTTTGCATATACAGGTAGCTCCGGAGAAAACTGGTAATGTGCTGTTCTTATTAGTATTTTGTGTATATGGAAAGCAAAAAGACAGAGGTTAACGAGTTCAATACCGACAGAGCAGTTCGGGACGAAGTAGGCAGGGGCGAAATATCCGATGAAATTGAAAACGGCGGCTGCGGACTCTGCGAAACCTGGGGGAGTCCTATCAGCAAGGAAAGGCTGGAAGCTGTCCCCGAAACCCCTTATTGTCTTTCTTGTGAAAAGCGCCGGGAAAATGAATGAAGATCCTCCTCGTTCAGCCTCCCTTCCATGATTTCTACGCCACTCCTCACAGGACCAACGCCTTGGGGCTCCATTTGGCGGCGAAGATGCTCCATCACGCAGGGCATGAGGCGGAGGTGCTGAATCTTCCTCTTCACGCCGCCGGCAGGGAGGTCCGCCTTCCCGGAGAACTGGACCATTTAGAACCCTATCTTGTTCCCGGGGAGAAGGGACCGGTGACCGGATTGAACCGCTTTCAAAGGTTCGGTCCCGCTGTTTCCGAGGCCTGCGAGCTTATGGAATCGAAGAAGGCGGACTTGATTATCTTAGGACTTTTTGCCTGGGCCTTTGGGGAAGACCTTCTAGAGCTTGCCCGGGAGTACAAGAAGCGGAATCCCAGATTCCCGGTAGGGATCGCCGGGGCCGGGTTTACAGCAGCAACGGGCCGGTTTCTCTCTTCGGGTCTTTTCTCCCTCTTCCTCGAAGGCGAGGCTGAGGGTGTCATTCCCGCTTGGCTTAATGCCGGGTCGCCGGTGGAGGGACGTTTTGCAGTGCCTCCTGATCCGGGACGAGTTCCGATTCCGGTAGCGGTTTCCCGAAGAATTCCGGTTACAGGGAGAAAGAAGAGAGAGCGGGGAGAGGAATGGGCGATTTCTCTCTCCGCCGGCCGGGGCTGCCCCATGGCCTGCCGTTTCTGCGCGAACCACCTGGTCCACGGCCGGGGATTGAGGCTCCCTTCGATTTCAGAGGTCATGAGGGAGATCGACCGGATCGGTCTCTCCAGCGATCTCTCCGGGGACAGAGGTAATCGTGTAAGGAATATTTATATAGAAGACGATAATCCATCCGCTGATGTCAGCTGGTTCAAGGAGCTGCTGACCGTCCTGCATGAGCGATTTCCGGAGGCGGAGATTTCCGCGGAAAACGGCATGGATTACCGCTTTCTATCCACCACGGACCTTCCTTTTCTCTGGGAAAAGGGGTTTCGTGTCCTCAATCTGTCCCTCGCCTCATCCAATCCGGCGACCCTCTCCAAGGAAGCCCGAGGCGGTTCCCCGACGCATTTTTCCGAAATCGTAACCGCCTGGGCGGCCATGGGAGGGCGGAGCGTACAGTACTTCATTGCCGGGTTGCCCGCTGATTCCGGGGAGGAGGTCATGGAGAGCCTTGCCGCTCTGTCCCGGTTTCCCGGCAGGGCAGGTGTCAGCCTCTACTACCCGCTTCCGGGGGAGGACCCGGAGGCCCCCTTCCGTCGCTCCCTGGGAAGCGCCGCCTGGCCCTGGGGCGGGACGCTTTCTACACCCAGCCTTCTCACCATCTTCCGCCTTTCCAGGTATCTCAACATGATGAAAAAGGAGAAGAAAGATTCTCCTGGGTCTGAGGAAGAACTCCTTATAAAGGAAAGCAAACGAATGGGGTATCTCCATACGATTCACGGGAAAGAACGCTCTCTAATTGCGCTACCCTGGAGTGACAGAGAGTTGGTTTCCCAGTTCTTCAGCCGAGTAGAGCATTGATTTGAAGGGTTTATTTTCCTGTAGATTGTAAAACGTCTAAGGTACTATATCGAGAGAATACTCGACAAATAATTTCTGAAGGAAGCAGAAAAAATATATAATTTTACTAAGCTAATTATTTCGACTATATATTTGAATAATGGAATAATTTTAATGTAGGAATGAATGCATTTCCAGGGGAATAGGCACTGAAGGTATACGAGCCCCCGTAGTCCGGTCTTCTCCATAATAGGTTTCGGGATAACCTTAAGGGAAAGAGCGATCAGAGCGGGCAGGATGATTAGGTCATCCAGATACCCGAGGATGGGAATGAAGTCGGGAATAAGGTTTATGGGGCTTAAAACATAACCCAGGGTGATGATTATTAAAAGCTTGGGCATAACAGGCATATCCGGGTCCCGGTACGCGTAGTAAAGATCGGTTATCTCTTGTTTAAGGGTCTGCGCCCTCTTTATTCAGGTTCTCTTGAATCTTCATAGTTCAGACAACTCTCAATATCTGTGAAATGTGTTGGCCTATATCACATTATAATATTATTTTCCCTCCACTTTCACGGATTTTCAATTCCTTAGAAAAAACTTATCATTTTCCCAATGAGTTTTCCTAATGAGTATTGCATAAAAAATCATAAATATATATACTATCTGCCAATACTTTTTGATAGGTGTTATATATGAAAACAAAGAAAAAATTAATAATTACGTTATTATCATTATTTGTAATTCTGGCGTTTTGGAATTGTGGGGGTAATGAGATTGTAGGAACTTGGAAATATGAACAGGGTCGTAAATGGATAGAGACAACCTTCTACGCGGACGGAACGCTCAGAATGGATGAAAGCTATTCCACCGGGATCCATGAAGGGACTTACGAAATATCAGGTTCAGAGGTTACCATTAAAACCCAGTATTTCCTGCCCACCACCTTTAAATATAAGGTTGAAGGAGACACTCTCATCCTTGAAAATGTGGAAGAAGACTTTGTTTTTGAATATAAACGTATAGAAGAAAGCGAATAGTAAAGGTTTTAGAAATCCATTTTTTGTGAGGAGCACATGAAGAAAATACATATTTTTCTACTAGGGTTTTTTATTCTATCAGTAACTGCGCTGCATAGCGACGAAATCAACAATCTAGAGATAAGGTATAAGCAAATTGGTTCACCAGTTTCGGCAAAGATCATCGAATGGCAGCGGGGGGCGGGCTTGACAACCAGGAGAATCGGACCTCTGCTACGGCAATCTACCCTCACTATTTCTGTAAAAGCCTCGGGGGGAAAGTGGCTTGGGGTTTCCTTTAAAGACAGCGCCGGGAAGGTCTTTCATGTGCCGGCAAATAAAGCGAAACTTCTCCGCGGTTATGGGGACTTTGAATGGAAAGTCCCTAACAAAGCAAAAGGCAAACTCTATGTAACTGTTGTGCTATGGAGAGATTACAACAGAGATCAAGATAAAATGGTTGGGGAATTAGACCGGATTCATTGGTTTTTAATCGGTGAGAAGGTTATCGATCTACCTTAGTACCTGCGCCGCGAAGACACAGTTGCAAACCTGTGTCGTTGTGGGGATAAAGAGCCAGGCACTACTCGGTGAAAGGTTGTGCCTCTCCAGTGCTCGAATTTACGCTCAGTGCGGTCACTGTGATCAAAATCAATCCCATTCCAACGATTTGTAAACCCATGAGGTTTTCATTCAAAACCACCACGCCGAATAGCGAGGCTGTGACCGGCTCGACCATTGCCATAATAGAGGCCGCAGCCGGCGCAGTATGATTCAGGCCGACGATATAGAGAATGAAGGACAATCCCGCGCCAAGCACCCCCAGTACCGCGAATAGGGGCCAACTATGTGTGTTCAGCACTGCCACGATCTGGTCGGACTTTCCCGGCCAGATAAGTACGGTGACCAGTACCGCAAATGCGATAACGAGAATCGCCTGAGGGCTGCCGTGTGGTGATGCATACTTGAAGCCGAATATGAATACCGCATAGGACAGTCCCGAAAGCAGTCCGGCGCCGATGCCAATCGGTGTGATGCCGCCGGCCCCTATCTCGTAAATACGTGTCAGCAGCACGATTCCAAGCATAACCATAGCTATTGCAGCCCACTTAAGCGGCGTTGATTTTTCCAGCTTGAGTGTGAAGGACACGAGATAAACGAACACCGGCGCGCAGTACATCAGCGTTACCGCAACCGCGACACTGCCCTTTGTAATACTCACAAAATAGAAAGCGAAGTTGCCCGCTACCCCGAAGCCGGCAATCGCCGACCAGAACCACAATCTGAGATTTGCCAACCCGCTGCCTCGCGGACTCAACATCAGCCAGACGAGAACAAATAACAGGCCGATTGCGCCCCGATAGAACGCCACTACATAAGCATCCCAGCCGTTGGCCATGAGAATCCCCCCGATTCCCCCCGATACTCCCCAGCATAGTGCCGCCAGTGCTACAAAAGCCGTACTTATATTCTTCATTTATCTCCACTTTGTTTGATTCAAATAATAGATTGTTATGATAAAAGCATCAAGGGTATCAGTCTTTGCGCGGTTATACATTTCTAAACATGATATCGTTTCTATTTAATCATTTTTCAATGCTGCCATATATATTTATTACAGGAAGGATGGGAATCCGAACGCTCGAAATATCCAGATTCTTCGGTCCCCCCCGCAGCACGGAAGCGAAAGGAGGCCGCGAACCGCGCCTTTTTTTGACTTATACGTAACTTTTTACTAAAATGTTACGTGGAGGTGGTAACCGTATGGACAAAAAACTTACCCTAAATGTGGACGAAGAATTAATTAGCTTCGCGCACCGGTACGCGGAGGAGACGGGGCAGTCTATTTCGGCCCTCTTCGAGAGGTACCTGAAGAGTTTAAAGGCGGACCTGGAAGTGAAGGGGATTTCTTCCGAGGCGAAACAGCTCTACGGGAGCCTGGACAAGGGGGTGCTGAAATGAAGAAGCTGCTCTTTGATATGGATGTCCTCATCGATATGCTCAATAAGAGGGGTGACCACGAAGCTGCGCTTATGCTCTTCGATCTCTGTGTGAAGAAAAAGGGTAAAGGGTATGTGGGTTCCTTCGAAATCGCCGACCTTTCCGAACGTATGGAGGAGGAGAAGTACCAAAAGAATAAAAGAAGCAGAATCGTCTTCTCCCTGCTGGATAATCTATCCGTCCTCTCTCCCCGGGAAGAGCTTTTAAAGAACGCCTTTCACTCCAAGGTAAAGGAGTACAAGAAAGCCGTCCTGGATGAGCTGGCCTCCCGGGAAAAGGTGGATATGATCATTAGTAACAACGGCGGGATCTTTAAGAATTCGGCGAACACCGTAATGAATGCACGCGAGGCTTTGGAGTTACTGGAAGAGTAGGCCGGGAGCTGCTTGGGTGAGCGGTGCAGATTGGACTTCTAACACTTAGTTTCGTAAGTTAGTACTATGAAGGTAATAAAACTTAGTCTGTTATTGGTACTTTTGTTGGGAGGGTATATGGCCGCTGAAGATTCCCCGAGTTATAATGATGATCTTGATTACGCTCAGGTCCTCTTTGTTACTGCTGAAAAGACCGGAGATGAGACATGGTCATTCGATGTGAAAGTCCGTCATGCCGACACGGGATGGGACCACTACGCAAATCTTTGGGAGGTGGTAGAACCGGAATCCGGGGATGTCTTGGGGTCGAGAGAACTCCTTCATCCCCATGTGGACGAGCAGCCCTTTGTCCGGAGCCTTCGTGATGTTAAGGTCCCCGAATCGGTAAAGAATGTCCTTGTCCGCGCCCGGTGTAACAAGCACGGATTTGAAGGAAAGCAAGTGGTGGTGGACCTCACAACGACTTCCGGAGAGGATTTTACGGTAGAAAGAGAGTAAAAAGGTAAGGGCAATACGGTAAATCTCCTCCTGAAAGTCATGGACAATGAGGCGGTAGGCGGAGGAGTCACCTCGAAGGACCTGGGTAATTGCATCAATATATGGCCGGTCGTTGTTATCGGAGACCATCACATTAGTATAACGTGTTACATAAAAGTACAGCTACCTCCCCGCTAAACGGGAAGGAGCTTCTTTTAATGCTGTAGTGAAAAAAATCCGCCCCGCGGCCGGGGCGGATACCTATTATTGTGTACTTTTTTACTTTCCGCTTTTGGATTGAGGGGCCTTTTCATCCGCTTTGTCTAGTCCCTTATCTCCGGTCCCTTCGGGTTCTTCCGATGCTTCGTCGGCTTCGTCCCCCTCACTGCCCTTCGAGCTGTCCTCCGGGGCTTCAGAAGGTCTTTCCTGATTTTCGTTCTGTTTCTTTTCCTGGGACGCTTCCTGCACTTGTTCTCTTACGGTATTCCGGACTAATTCTCCCAGTTCTTCTTCTTCGCCATCTTCCTGCCATTGCCGGATCTGTCCCTTTAACTCTTCCACCGCCTGCTGAGCAGCCTGGGAGACTTCGTCTCCTTCTTCTTCTTCCTCCGTCTCCTCGAGTTCCGTGGCGAAGGAGTGGGCTATTCGAGCCTGCTCTCGGGCTTCCAGACCTTCATTGTCCCTTTTTAGCTGTACAAGGCTTTTGGCAACTACCGAGGGATTGGAATTTTCCGCGTCAGCCCAATCGATTTCTTCCGCTGCTTCCATGAAATCGGCAATTTCTTCATCTGTAAAGCCTTCCTCGACGAGCTTTCCCTCCAATTCTTCCAGAAATGTTTCTTCCTGGACGCCGCCGGCGAATGTAATGGATATTACGCCAACTAACATAATGGATGCAATAATTAATGTAAGTAATCTTTTCATCATTTTCCTCCTAATTCTTCGTGATTACTATTCAATACTACCCTATAGATATGGAGTGGTTGCATCGGAAGAGGATTTTTTTGAAAAGTGAAAAGCTGAACTATTTTACTTCTCCATGGTGATAACTTATACTATACCTTATAGGAGGAATAAGGTAATGTCGAAGAAAGAAGAGAAAAAGGACCTGAAAAAGATGAAAGCCGAATTAGAGGAGCTTAAAAAAAGCCGCAACAAAGCTACCTGTTCCACTACGGTATCCATGAAGACAGATGTGGACCGGGAAACGAGGATCGAAGAGCTGGAAGAGGCCATTGCCAAAGCCAAGGCAGAGGCCGAAGATTGAATGGACAGACAGGGCCCGATTTACACGGAGAAGAGCAGGTGTCAGGACTGTTATAAGTGCGTTCGCAACTGTCCGGTGAAGGCGATTGTCATAAAAGAAGGAGCAGCAAGTGTTCAGCCGGACCTCTGCATTCTCTGCGGGACCTGCGTGCAGGTATGCCCGAGAAACGCAAAGACTGTCCGCTTTGATATTCCCGCGGCGCAAAAACTTTTAGAAAATAAGGAGAAAGTCTACGCCGCCCTGGCCCCCTCCTACGTGAGTGAATTCCCCGAAATCCCGCCCCAAGCCTTGGTGGAGGGATTGAAACAGTTAGGCTTTGCCGGAGTTTCCGAGACCGCCCTGGGAGCAGAGGAGGTCTCTGCAGGGGTGGGAGAGGTCCTTAAAGAGGAGGAGGGAAGGGTGCTCATTTCCTCCTCCTGCCCGGCTGTTGTGGAGTACGTAAAACGCTACCTTCCAGACTACGGAGACTGGGTTGCGGACATGCTCTCTCCCGTTTTGGCCCAGTGCAGGCTTTTACGGAAGGAATTCGGCGAAGGTATCGGAATTGTTTTTATCGGGCCTTGTATTGCCAAGAAGCGAGAGGCGGACAGCTTTCCCGACCTTTTGGACACGGCCATCACTTTCAACGAACTAAGGCTCTGGCTTGGGCTAAAGGGGGTCTCCCTGGACAAACTGGCTGCGGAATCCGCTGCCGGCAGGGAGGCTGCACCGGTGGATTTTGTTCCCCGACGAGCGAGGGAGGGCGCTCTCTATCCGGTGGACGGCGGGATGACCGCCGGGATAAAGGCGAACTGTCCCGTTCACGATATCTCTTTTATGAACTTTTCGGGAATCGAGAATATTAGGGAGGCTCTCCTCGGTTTGGACCTCAAAGCGGTGAAAACAAACCTCTTTCTAGAATTCCTAGCCTGTGACGGGGGCTGCGTGAACGGTCCGGGATGCACCACCTTGGGCGCGACGGTAAACAAGCGGCTTAATGTGCTGACTACCGCGGATGTTCCCGAGGTGATTACTCCGAGAAAACCCGCGGTGGATATTGCCATGGTCCGGGACTGCGGCGGACCGCCCGCGGAAGCGGCCTTTACGCCAGAAGAGATCCGTCGGGCTTTAGAGAGTGTGGGAAAGTACACCGCCCAGGATGAGCTCGACTGCAGCGGCTGCGGCTACGACTCCTGCCGGGATTTCGCCGCGGCGATCTTAATGGAAAAGGCGGAGCCCACCATGTGCGTCTCCTACACCCGTCAGATCGCCCAGAGGGAGGCGAACCGCCTCCTTGCCGCCATGCCCAGCGCCGCGGCGATCGTTGGCGCGGACCTGAAGGTAGTGGACTGTAACAGACGCTTCGCTGCTTTTTTGGGGGAGGAGATGGAAGACCTCTTCGAGGAGGGTATAAGCCTTAAGGGTGTGCGGCTTGAAAAATTCCTCCCCTTTACCGATCTGTTCCGGGAGGTGTTGAAAACGGACAAAGAAATTACCGACCAGGACGAACGTCTCGGCGAGGCGGTCCTCAATGTGACTATTTTTCCGGTGGAATCGGGAAAGGTGGTGGGATGTATCTTTCAGGATATCACCGAGCCGGTGGTCCAGAAGGAGCGGGTCATAAATAGGGCGAGGGAGGTAATCCGGAAAAATCTCTCCATGACCCAGCAGATTGCCGGGCTCTTAGGGGAGAACGCCGCGGATTCCGAGGCCATCCTCAATTCAATTATACATACCTTTAGGAACCCCAATACTGTATCTTCTAACAAACCAGTCAAGGATAAAGCCGACATCGATGACAAGCCAAAGTAAGCAAACTAGGCAAAGCAGACGCTGCTTTATCGATGTGGATTATCTAAGCGATCCCGGGCACGGGAATTCTACGGCCTCCAGCATCTTCATGTCCAAGGTCCCGGAGGATAAAAGCCGGGTGATTTCCGTCCTCACCGAGGGTAAAGAGAGGGGGGTAATAGGAGGAGTGAAGGCATCTATGACGGCCACCATGGCCCTCCGTCTTGCCGAGTACGAAATCGACTTGGAGCATATTGCCGAGCTCATTCTCCATCCGGTAGAGGGAGACACAGAGATTATCCGGCGGGTGGAACCTCCGGAGTTCTCCCTCCTCGAGATGAGTTCCGAGGGTAGGGGCAGAATGGTGGAGTACGGTCATCCTTCGATCCGTCTCTTCCGCCGAGGAAAGCCTGAGGACTTAGATTGGCAGGAGAAGGGAGATATCTACCTCTGTGAGGTTGATTGTTTTCCCGGGGACAGGCTCATGCTCTTTACGGAAACCTTTATCGGGAAGTTCGGCGGGCTTACAGAGATGAACAAATTGATGATAGACCTTTTGGAGGAACAGCCGGAAATATCAAGCAGGGAGCTGGTCCGCGGACTCTATACAATGAGTTTTGATATTTCCGTCCCCCAAGTTTCCGAAAATCGAAACGGGTTTACCGCCGCTTCCATGAACCTCCGCCGACCCCGGCGGGTCCTCGTTGCCACCGGCGCCCCCTTCGATAAGGAGAAGGACCCGGAACTGGCACGGCGGTTGTCCGGATTCGACGGTAAGAGGGCCATCTGCGGGGGGACCACGGCCCATATTATCGGCAGGGAACTGGAGAGGGAGGTGGTGCTGGACCTTAAAACCGCCGGAGACGAGGTCCCTCCCATTATGCTAATGGAGGGGGTTGATATAATCACCGAAGGGACGATCACCTTGGCCCGGGCGGTCCGCATTCTGGAGCATGGACCGGGAGCGGACTTCCGCCCCCGCAACGCCGCGGAGCAGCTGGTGGCCCTTCTCCTCGGATGCGATATCGTCTACTTTTTGATAGGGACCAGAATAAACGAAACTCATCAGGACCCGAACCTCCCGGCGGAACTGGAGATTCGGCAAAACGTGGTCCGCCGGATCGCCGATCTCTTAGAGAGGGAGTATATTAAAGAAGTGGAAGTGAGGAAGATATAGTTCAGTTTTCTATCGTACCACTGTTCTCCGCAGCTCTTCCAGAGTACTGACCTCTTTTTCGGTTGGGAGACTCTTCCCCTCCGGGAGGTGCCGGGAGACCATCCGTTTGATTTTTTCCGTGACCCAGACTACCCGGTCCCAACCGCCGTCGCCCTGGAGAAATTTGGGGGAGAGGAGGTACCCGGGGCCACAGCCGGATATACCGGATGTTTGTTTTCCCGCGAGGTCGTACTTTAAATCCATCCATGTTCGTCCGTCCGGGGCGGCCCCTTCGAATTCTCTGTGCATAATGCCGATGCCGTCTACTTCGGGCATATAGAAGGCGATAATTCCGAAGCAGCCGCATCCCGTGGTTGGATGATCGAAGAGGGTGTGGAGAAAAACCTTCGGGGTTCTTCCGTCGGTTAGGGAACGGGCGTATTCATTGATTCCGGTCCACTCCCCTTTTTCCGGATTCAGACATTCGCCTTTTTCAAGAACTCCGTAGGAGTTCAGGGTTTCGTGAAGTACGCGATGGTGGATGGAGCTCATGTCATCGTAGTTAAAAAGAGCACCGGTACGGATCGCCATGAAGGGGCGTCTACATTGTGGGGTGCGGTCGGGAGTAAGAATGCAGACGTGGTCCGGAGCAAAGGGAGAGCAGCCGATGCAGTAATAAAATTCAGGAATTGAATCTTCGCTGATACTGTTTACCCTT